>JAFGTC010000017.1 GCA_016934335.1 Candidatus Omnitrophota bacterium
AAACCGAATGCGAATCCGTCATGAAGCCGTCCCAGAGGATGATCTTTATGCAAAAAAAGAATCCACCCAGCTAATAAACGCCCGGCTAACGGCGCGTATTTATATTGCTTTATAATTACATAGTTTTATAAATTAGCGAGTATCTCTGCGACCGAAACAAACTTGAAATTGGTCTCATCGCCGTCTCGGTTTAATCCGTCTTGCACGACAAAAATCCCCTCCGGGAACGAAGCGCCCAGATTCTTGCTGCAAATATCAATCCCATCCGTATGCTCCGCTCCATCGATGTCGCCGTGATCGTCAATTTGAAATTGCGCGATCAAGTCATGTTTGTTGACGCGATCCAGAACGGTGAATCGATTGCTGCCCTGGCTGGATGCGATGATATATCCGATTCCCGGCTGTTGCCCGTAATAAATCGTCAAACCTTCGATGTCGGGAAGGAGATGCGGGTTGATATGGGCGATCAATACGCCGATTTCTCCGCCGTCGGGCTCCGCATTAAATTTCCAGATGCCTTTTTCTTCTTCCGCCAGATAGAAGAATCCCAGTTCGTCATCCGCAACGCAGCCTTCCGCTTTGGATGACACTTTGAATTGACGAACCAATTTCCCGGCCGCCTCGCCGTTTTGCCCTTCAAAAATTTCCCACTGTTCGGCCCGTCCAGTGGTGGAAGTGACAAACGCGTAATATTTTTGGGAATGGCTCTTATACAAGCATAGGCCGTAAATTTCCGATAAGTGGGGTTGGATGGGCGCAGTCGGCAGTTTTTCCAGCATTCGAGTCTCGGAGTCGACAGTGAACAACTCGATGGAGGAAGTCGTGCGATTGCTGGCCGCGATTAAATCGATGCGGCGGTTTTGAAAAGGAAACGATCGGCGGATGTCGATATTATTGATTTGCCCCAGATGCAAAAACTGAATTTCCTGTCCGGATAGATCGTATACCGCGATGCCCTGGTCTTTGTCGCTGCAAATGATTGTACTCTTCTCTCGATCGGTCGGGTGGATCCAGATGCAGGGATCGTCGCCGTCTTCAAGGGCCGTTTTCGGCTGGGTCTCCACAACGGGATTTACCGAATAAACGGGGACATAAGAGAGTGGATTCTGTTGTTTCTCTAGAATCATCGCCAATAAAAACAGAATTGCGATGATGATAGCGGGTTTCAGATATTTCATGATTTTTTTCATAATTCGATCTCATAGATGTGGACGTCATAAGGAGAAAAATGATCTTCATATTGATTATTCTTCAGATCGATTTCTCGGTTCTCGAATAACACGTTGATTTTTCGTTCTGCTATGTTCTCTTCATTCTCAATTTTTAATACCCCCTTCGTTTCTGCGTTGCGCATGCCGGCAGTAAATACGTATATCTTCCCATTGTATTTTTTACACATGGCGGCGAGAGGGCATTGCGAATTCGATGATGATAACGAGATCGTTCCACCAACCGTGGGAGAATTCAAGACCGGCGCGAGCGAATGAATCCGCCGATTGATCTCCGCGACGGCTTCGCGCATAACGGGATCGTCCAGCAGCGCATCTTCATTGAATTGGGGCTTGAATTCATGAACAAAATATAGGATGCCCATCGAGCCGTGTATAATGGACATCCACACTTCCGCTTTGACCTGCTCGGGAGTCGCTTTGGCGCTCTCATGACTGATGTGCGTGCATTCAATGCAATTCCAAATGGTTCTTTGTCCTTGACTCCACTCTCTCAATCGCTGAACGCCCCGCGCGACGTACCAGAGATAGTTTTCTCCGTCCGATTTCCCCAAGCCGGCCACCGGATAAACGTCATACGAAAGAATGTCGCATCCCTTCCAATAGGATAAATAATCTTCCTTTTTTCCCCATTTTCCCCGGCCCTTCCATTCGTCATTAGCGACGCCCTGGCCTAAATTCAGAAAAACAGGCCGGGTTGGATCCTTGGCTCGCAACTCTTCATAATCCTCGATCACTTTTTCCGGGGGGATCGGGGGGCCATAGGTTCTTTGGCCGGTCTCGGGATCGGTTATGGGTTGGGCGTTGTCAGGTTCGTCGTCATGCATCCAGCCGACGATGGCGGGATCGTCTTTTTGGGATAATCCGAAAGCGTTTTGGTGACAAATAACCTGCATGCCGGAGTTTTTCAAAATGGAAAGTTGCTCCTTCGTAGGCCCTTTCCAGAGACCCACATAAAGATTGATTCCAATCGCGTGATATTTTTTGGCATTGCTGGGATTCTGGAGCCAGACGGCTATCGGAAAATAATCAGGCCGCTGCGGCGGTCCATTCTTCCACGCTTCATAGCGATTGACGAAATTTTCCGCCTGAGCGGATTGAAACAATATCGTTATGAAAAATGCCGTAATCAACACTGAATAAATGTTTTTCATGATTGTGGCTCCTATTTTTCCACCCATTGTAATCGGGCGATTTGAACGCCGTCTAATTCCGGCTTCAGCGCGGCGATATAATCCTTCCCCTCATGTTCGATGATTTCAGGCGCCGCAACCGGCAGACGCCCTATAAAATAACGATCGTCATTCACGCCGAAATCGAGCGGATTCTTTGAACGATAGATGGAAGTTTGAGCGTTTTTTCCATAGCGCTGCGTTCGGAACAAATAATAATAATCATGACGCTTCACCACGTGCGGGCATTCCGCCGAGTAGGGATTATCTCCCGCTTGTCCTCCATGGGCTATTTGATGCGATTCGCTCCAATGCTCAAGATCGTAAGATGTCCGGCAGTAGACGGAGCCTTTTCGTTCTGGATAAGCCGTATAATAACAATAGTACTGATAGCCGATCTTTAAAACCATGGCATCGCGAGTGTTGTCGCCGATTCCTTCCGTAAACATGCCGGATTTGCCGTTTGGCATGAGACGTCGGGCGAATGTTTTTCCATCCATGCTTAGCGCCAGACAGATATGCTCCCAATCTCCGTAAAACATGTGAAAGAGATCATGGATGCGAATGACGTGAGGCGCTTGCAGCCCGCCGGATGTTTCGCCGAAATTTGGATCGGCTTCCATGGCGATCCCCATAGGCTTCCAATCCGGATCGGTCAGTTTTTCTCCCTGCCACCGATAAAACAGACGCGTTTTTTCTCCGCATGATGTGTGACGGATGCATGACCATAACTGCCAGGCTCCGTCGGCCGCCTGCCATACGGCGAAATCTACAGGCTGTTGTTTGGGGGTTGAATACTCGCCTAAATCCGGATTATCTGCGACAGTCCACCATTCGCTGCCGATTTTCGGAGCGAACATTGTTTCGCCCGCCCATGAAACAGAAGAACACAAAAGCAATGACAGACAGATAATCCAATGGATATCGTATCGCTTCATCCTACTCTCCCGGCTTAATCTTCCTTGTTATCTGATCTATAGTAACCCAATTCAGGTTTTTGTTTTGCATGAAAATTTATATCTAGAATGCGAAATGGGTGAAGAATCTTCGGGATTCATATTTATCGATTTTAATGATCGAACACTCTTAATGGAATGTAGCAATAAATAATTGAGAAATCTATAGTTTGAGGAGTTTTTTTTATGCCGAAGCGATCTTTCTTCTTATCTTTACTGTTGATCGGATGTTTGATCTCGAGCGGTTTTGCGTCGTCTCAAGATATTCAAGGCTCGGAATCGAAGCCCGACGGGCGATGGATGCTATGGCATCGGCAGCCGGCGAACGATTGGAACCAGGCTCTTCCCATTGGCAACGGCCGGTTGGGCGCCATGGTTTTCGGGAGCGTTTCTCAAGAGCGGATTCAACTTAACGACGATTCGCTTTGGGACGGGTATCCTCGCGATCGCATCAATCCCAAAGCGCTGGAAGCGCTTCCCCGGGTTCGCCAGTTGTTGTTCGAGGGAAAAAACAACGAAGCAACCAAACTGGCCGGCGAAACAATGATGGGAATTCCTCCAACGATTCTTTCCTATCAGTCGCTTGGCGATCTAATTTTAGAGACCGATCCTACCGGCGAGATTGTCGACTATCGGCGGTCGTTGGATCTCGACACGGGAATCGCAGAAGTCGTCTATCAAAATGATTTCGTCAACTACACGCGCGAAATATTTTCTTCCCATCCGCATAATGCCATTGTCGTGCATTGGACGGCGGATGAGCCGGGCGCCATCTCCGCGCGCATCACATTAAAACGGTTGAATCCCAATGACGGCAAGGTCGCTTTACAGGACGCTCAGCATGTCAGTGAGGGCGAGAACCGCCTCGTTTTACGCGGTCAAATCAATCGCCCGCATCATGAAACCGGCGAAAATGTCGGCATGAAATTCGAGGCGCACTGCCTGGCTCGCGTTCTCGGCGGCGAATTGAATAATCACGATGGAGTCCTGGAAATATCCAAGGCGGACGAAGTAGTCTTATTGTTAGTATCGTCCACAGATTATCGGGGCGACGACCCGGAGGCCTCCTGTCGGAATCAAATCGAAGCGATTCAAAATATCTCTTACTCCACGCTGCGCGAAGTGCATATCGCCGATCATCGAAATCTTTTCCGGCGCGTCGATCTCGATCTCGGCGCCGGCGAAAACGAAAACCTGCCCACGGACGTTCGCTTGGAGAAAGTCAAACAGGGCGACCATGATCCTCAATTGATCGCGACCTACTTCCAGTTCGGGCGTTATTTGCTCATGGGAAGTTCCCGCCCTGGCGCCATGCCCGCCAATCTGCAGGGGCTGTGGAATCATCACATGAACGCTCCCTGGAATGCGGATTATCATACGAACATCAATTTACAGATGAACTATTGGCCCGCGGAAGCCGCCAATCTCTCTGAATGCCATCTTCCTTTGTTCGATTATATGGAATCGCTGGTGGAATCGGGAAAGCGCACCGCCCGGGAGCATTACGGATGCCGGGGATTTGTCGTGCATCATCTCTCCGATGTCTGGGGATTCACAACGCCCGCCGACGGCGTCTGGGGGATATGGCCGATGGGCGCCGCTTGGACGTGCCGCCATTTCTACGAACATTATCTCTACACCGGCGACGTGAAATTTTTGGAAGAACGCGCCTACCCCATCATGCGCGAAGCCGCTCTGTTTCTATTGGATTTTCTGGTTTGGTCTCCGGAAGGCTGGCTGGTCACCAATCCATCTCATTCTCCCGAAAATTCATTTCAGAAGGCCGATGGGACGCGCTCCATGTTCACATACGGCGCGACGATGGACCTGGAAATCATCCACGATCTGTTTACCGACTGCATCGAAGCGTCGGAAATTTTGGATGTGGACGAGGAATTTCGCAAAGGATTGCAGACGACTCTGCGCATGATCGCACCCCTGCAAATCAATTCCGAAGACGGGCGTTTGCAGGAATGGATCGAAGATTATGACGAACCGGAGCCGGGGCATCGCCACATGTCGCATTTCTACGGCCTTCACCCCGGCCACATGATCACCCTTCGCAGAACGCCTCTTCTGGCGAAAGCCGTGCGGAAATCGCTCGAATATCGTTTATCGCACGGAGGAGGGCATACCGGTTGGAGCCGCGCTTGGATCGTCAACTTCTGGGCGCGCTTGGAGGAAGGCGAGAAGGCTTTCGAAAATATCCAGGCTTTACTGGCGAAATCCACTCTCCCCAATTTGTTCGATAATCATCCTCCATTTCAGATCGATGGCAATTTCGGCGCCTGCGCGGGAATCGCCGAGATGTTAATCCAAAGCCATGATAACGAAATCAGCATTCTCCCCGCCTTGCCCGGCGTCTGGCCGGACGGCTTTATCTCCGGTTTACGCGCTCGCGGCGGATATACGGTCTCGATCGAATGGAAAAAAACCCGAATCCAACAAATCGTCCTGGAATCGTCTCAAAACGCCGCATGCAAATTGAGAATTCGGCCGGGAGAAAAAATCGAAGGGATTCTGAATCGAGGGAAAACCGTTCCTTTCCAACAGGCTTCAGATCCTCAGGTGATTCAATTCAACGTGCGAAAAGGGCAAAAATACATCCTGAAAACCCGATCTTAGTAGATCGGGTTTTCAGGATCGATCACTGGAATTGATCGTTCGTTTCGCAATAAAAACTGTTGCTAATTAAAATTGAGGCGCGGTAAATCGCGTATCGCCTCCGGTCAGGGCGATGTCGCCTACGCTCACCAGGCCGTTGCTGATGTGGTAAATGGCGAAGGAGTCTTTATACCAGATTCCCCGAGCCCAAGGCTCCGTCATCAAACCGTTGTTGGTCGCCATATCCGGCCCCATGCTGTTGAGCACCCAGGCTTTAAAATTTACCGTGTCGCTGAAATTTTCATAGTTTCGGTAATTGTAAGAATGTCGCTCCACCTCGTCATCGTATCCCCCGGCTGATGCGACTTTGAGAAACGGATCATTCAAATCCACGCTGCTTATGTACGATATCGGCGTCGTCAAAGGGATGAGGTGAAAAGAAACAGGATTGTAGCGGGCAGGAACCTCCCATCCTTGGAAGTTCGGGTAATGGTTATTGTCAATAAAATAAGATTCGAGGGCTGTGCTGAGCGCTTTCATATCCGATTTGACTCTCGCCAGTTTGGCGCGCAGCTGCGCGTTGAGAAAATTGGGAACCGCAATGGCGGCCAAGATTCCTATGATGGCGACTACGATCAATAACTCGATTAAGGTGAATCCCTTTCGGGATTTCTTCTTACCTGATAAAAGTGCGAAGATAGACATGGAGTGATCATTCTTCCTTGTATTTGATGTTCACTGCAAGTAATTATAATCTATTGGGAAAAAGAAATATCTTCAACCCATGTCTTTAAAAAAGGAATGTAAGAATTTTATTAACTCAACAATAATATATCATGATTCTCCTTTCGCATCGGAAATCGGCATCACTTGTTTGACGGGAAAATTGAATGTATCGTTGCAATTCATAATTCTGTCAAAATAATATTATTTATATCAATACTTTATTAAATGGAGTCAGAAAACATGAATATTCAAGGAGCGGAACGGTTAAAAAAACTGCCTGTGTACCTGTTTGACGATTTGGACGCCCAAAAAGAAGCCGAAGAGGCCAAAGGCGTCAAAGTGATTGATCTGGGCGTCGGCGATCCTGATCGTCCTACGCCGGATTATATCATTCAGGCTATGAAGCAGGCTGTGGACGATGACCGCAATCATCACTATCCCTCCTTTAAGGGCATGCCCGAATATCGCCAGGCGGTCGCCCATTGGTACAAAACAAATTTCAACGTCGACATAGACGCCAACTCGGAAGTACTCGGATTGATAGGAAGCAAACGGGGCGTCGCCGATCTGCCCATGGCTCTCTGCAATCCCGGCGATGTCGTCCTGATTCCCGATCCCTGCTATACGGCTTATATTCCTGGAATCGTTCTCTGCGGCGCGGAAGTGCATTATATGCCGCTGTTGGAAGAAAATGATTTTCTGCCCGATCTGGATGCCATTCCCGAAGATATTCGCAAGCGCGCAAAACTGATGCTTCTCAACTTCCCCGGCAATCCCACCGCCGCATTGGGGCCGTTGTCTTTCTTTGAAAAGGTGGTTCCATTCGCCAAAGAAAACGAGATTGTCGTTTGTCATGATGCGCCCTATTCAGAAGCCATATTTGACGGAAATCGCCAGCCCTCCTTTTTGGAGACTCCCGGCGCCAAGGATGTGGGCATCGAAGTGCATTCCGTCTCCAAAGTATTCAATATGCCCGGTTGGCGCTGCGCCCATGCGGTTGGGAATGCGCAAGTGCTTTCTTATTTAGGAAAAGTCCGCTCCAATGTAGATATGGGAGTCTTTCGCCCCATTCAGTTCGCCGCCATCGCCGCCTTGACGGGAACGATGGACTTCACGCGCAATATGGCCATGACCTATCAGCGACGCCGCGACATTCTCTGCGAGGGCCTCAATCGTCTTGGCTGGAATGTCCGCAAGCCCCCGGCCACATTCTTTGTCTGGACCAAGGTTCCTCAAGAGGGAATTTCCTCAGGCGACTTCGCCAAAGATGTTTTGAAAAAAGCCGGCATTGTCATCACTCCGGGCATCGGCTTCGGTCAGCATGGCGAAGGCTATGTCCGCATCGCTCTGACTGTCGAGGAAGAAGTCTATCCCGAAGTCATCGACCGCCTCGAAAAAGCCGGTTTTGTGTATAAATGATTAAAAATGTGGATGCAATGAATTGTTAAACAAATCAGAGATCCCGGTCAATTTGGCCGGGATCTCTTTTTGATTTTTTGCCGAATCTCTGATATAACACGGATAGTCTTATTCATCTCCATTTCAAAAAGAAAGTGAAATCCAATGATCAAGCAAATGCCTAAACTGTTTTTTATTGGACTCTGGATGATTTCCCAGGCGTCTTATGCCGCAGAAGAGCCGAAAGAAACATCGGGATCCGCTTGGAAGAGCATCGCCAAGCCCGGCGATGTTTTTCTTCTGGAATATCAATTCGAGCCGGATCAGGTCCAAACGATTATTTCGGACGCCACCATGGAATTCAAGAATCAGATCGGGGCGATGTCCATGCCTATGACAATGACCGTGCAGTCCACTATTTCTCTCAAGACTCTTTCTGTCGATGAGGACGGCGCTGCACAACTTGAAATCCAAATCGATTCGATCGATGCCGAAATGAGCGTATTGGGCCAGAAGCAGAAAATGCCTCCCCAGATGCTTCAAAGCAATACGGATACGATAAGGGTGTCGTCAAACGGTCAATGGCTGCAAGGCGCTGAATCGTTTTCGCCGGCGGTGATGGGGCCGTCCAGCCCCGGCGCCGCCATGATGATGCAAAGCCTTTTCATTCTCCTTCCCCAAGAAAAAAAATCGGTTGGCGAGGCGTGGACGCAGGAAGTCGATTTGGAAATTCCCGGCGCGAGTCAGAAAATCAAAGAAACCATTGAATCGGTTCTGAAGGATGTCGTGGATATGAACGGCGAGAAAGCGGCCGTCATCTCTACGAAATGCGAACGTACGGGCAAAGACATCCAAATCGATGCAAGCGCCTTGTCAAAAGGGGGAGCGCCTATGCCCCCGCAGGCCGGCGCAATAACTATTTCAGAAACCAACCAAACGCGAGAATTGTTGATTTATTTGAATCTGGATGAAGGCTCTGTGATTTCAGTCCATGAAATTTCCATAATGGATACGTCTTTCGGCGGATTCGGCGGCGCCGGTCAAAATATCAAAACCAACATGTACGCGGATATTTCCTTGAAAGCCTCCCGCAAATAATACGCTAACTGGTTATGTAAAACATACTGAAAAAGGAGCGGTTAGACACTTGCCGCTCCTTTTTAAGTTTAAATAAGTTATCATCGATTTTGAATATATTTTATGTACATTGTCATTCTATCGTATAAAATCACAATGAATTGATTCGAAAAAATTTTAAAAAAATCAAAAATTTTTCTTGACAGGTAATTGTTATATTGTTATAGTCATATAGTACAATATAACTTTGGAGCATTTTAGCGATGTTTTTAATCGATTCAAAAAGTGGAGTTCCGTTTTATCGGCAAATCATCGAACAGGTGAAATTCGCCATCGGCCGGGGCGAGTTGCAGCCGGGCGATCGACTTCCGACCGTTCGGCAATTGGCCGTGGATCTCTCGATCAATTTGAACACAGTAATTCGCGCTTACCGGGAATTGGAGATCGAAGGCATGTTGGATACGCAGCAAGGTTCTGGAACGTTTGTCAGTTCGCGCAAACCCGATATTAACGGGCTGGAGCGACAAAGAATGTTGGACCAAATCCTGACCGATATGCTGGCTCGCGCTTCGTCGTATGGATTCACGATCGATGATTTATTAAAAGGTTTGCAGCAGCGAAAGGAGAATGAGTAATGAGCGCTCGATCGAATTCTTCAAAATCAAGCAGAAGTATTCTCGACATTTCTCTGGAGAGATTTGCGACGACGATGAGAGCGGATTATCGTTTTTCTCCGCTCAATGTGTTGATTCTTATTTCCGTCTTTGTTGTGGGTCTATTTGTGCATCTCGCTGTTTACGATTTTTCCGTTGAGGCGGTTGTTTTATGTCTAGGCTCCGCTCTGGCGCTGGCTGTGTTCATACGGCTGAGCCAAGTCTGGGAAAACAATTGTCATCTTGGGAACCGTGGACTGTCTAGCCGCCTACTTAATTCTTCGTCCGAACAGCGATATTCTTCTGTACACCATTGTCATCGCGCTTTTGATATCGCCGTCCATTCAGATTGTCTACCAGTGGGAGCGCGCCGTCATGCTGCGCTTCGGCCGATTTCGAGGGATTCGCAAGCCGGGCTTGTTTGTAATGGCTCCCATCATCGATAAGGTGGCCCAGTTTGTCGATCAGCGAATTCGCGTGTCGGACTTCAGCGCGGAAACGACGCTGACCGCCGATACGGTTCCCGTCAATGTCGACGCTATCGCTTTTTGGATCGTGTGGGATGCCGAAAAAGCCGTGTTGGAAGTCGAACATTTCGATGATGCCGTCATTCTTTCCGCCCAGACCGCTCTTCGAAACGCCATTGGACGCAACGATTTGGCGGTGCTTCTTTCCGAGAGGGATCGCCTGGGTCAGGAAATCCAAAAAAGCCTCGATGAAAAAACAAGCGCTTGGGGAGTCACGACGCAGGCGGTCGAGATCCGCGATATCATTATCCCCAAAGGACTCGAAGACGCCATGTCTCGTCAAGCCCAGGCCGAGCGCGAACGCCAAAGCCGCATCATTCTCGGAACGGCGGAAACCGAAATCGCCGAGAAATTCGCCTCCGCTTCCGAGAAATATCAGGACAATCCCGTGGCGCTTCATTTGCGCGCCATGAATATGGTCTACGAAGGTCTCCGGCAAAAAGGATCGATGATTATTGTTCCCTCAACCGCCGTCGAAACAATGGGATTGGGCGCGCTTGGCGGATTGACGGCTTTTGGAAAAGAGATTCCTAAGAAAAAATTAAGTGATCTCGAAAGTGAAGACAGTATAAAATCCCAGGAAAGCGCAGAGTAGCCGGGGCGGCGGCGAGTGGATGATGTTAAAGCGTCTTATGCAAAGATTGCGCGACGCTTTCGGATTGGCGCAATTTTTCATACGTCTTCATCATCCATTCCGCGTCGGCTTCGATGGTTTTTACCTCCGCAGGATCGGGCTGCATGGAAAGGATGAACTCTGGATTTTCTGTACATGTGAGCAGGCATTGGTAAAGGGAATCCGCATCGCCCAGGTCGAACAGCAAGCCGTTTTTGCGGTCTTGAACAAGGTTCTCCATGCCGCCGAAGCGCGAAGTGATGACCGGCGTTCGAGACAAAAAGGCTTCGTGGATGGTGATCGGCGAATTTTCAAACCAGATCGATGGAACCACTAACACATCCGTCTCGCGAAGGAGGCGTGGAATGTCCTTGTTATCCGCCCGCCCGCGCAATGAAATGCCGGGATGGGCGATCATGTCTTTGATGCGCCTGACATAATCAGTGAATTCGTCCGTGCCGCCGAAGACATTCAAAACGGCCGAGTTTGACGGCAGACGGTTGAACGCTTCGATCAAGACATGCAATCCCTTATGAACGACCAGCGTTCCGATATACGTGAATCGAATAGGCCTCACCGGCTGCCGGCGGCTGAATTCATATCCTTTCGTCAGAATTCCATAATCGGAAAAAACGATCCGATTGGGATCGAGGCCGTACTCAATGAATTTCGTGCGCAGGAATCGCGAAGGCGCGACAAAAAGGTCGACTTGTTTGAACATTTCGCGTGTTCGCCGGGCGCGCGCTTCCACATTTCGCTGCAGCGATTTTCCTTGAAGTCGAGTCAAAAACAGCTGTGTTTTGTTTTGAAATTTCGATTGGATGGTTGGCTGATATGCCGCTGTCTTTGTGCTTAGCAGCTTCGGTTCGGCCCAGCAGGCGGCGCAAAAATCAATTTTCCCGTTTGGATAAGCCTGCGTTTCAAAAATAAACTCTCGGTTTTTTCCGGCGTATTTTTTCAACGGAACTCGTTCGGAATGCCAGCCGCGGTCTTCTTGGTTTTGTTTGGGATGAAGGACTCGTTCGTAAATCGATTCGCCGTCGCAGCGAATCGAGAATTGGACGCCGTCTCCCTCCTTGGAATAAACGCTGGGAGGCATGGCAATCGCGAATACCAGTTCGGATTCCTCTTCGATGCTTTGTTTAAAATGGATTTGGGTTGGAGGATGCGCGAAAAGAACCTCTCGAACATCGTTGTCAATATCGCATCGCCCCCGAGCGACGAACGATCGCTTCAGCGTAGAAATCTTTCCTCTCTGCATTCGAGTCAAAAGAGAATCCGGATTCTTTCGTTCAAATAAGGACAGGATTCTTTTGATAAGCCTCACGCCTCGCTGTGCACCGAAGGAATAGCGAGAGATGCATTCCGCGCAAAGCGACTCGTCCACCTGATGACAAATTTCTCCTTCGCCCCGAAACCGCTGCCCTCCGCCCCGCGGGCAGGTAAGCCAGTAATCATGCAATGTAAATACAACGGGGACGCCTTTTTCTTTACTGAGACGTACGCATCCGAATGAAAGGCCCAACAGATGATGAAAATGAACGATGTCCGGACGAAAAGCGTCAAGACATTCGGCGAAAGCCTTTTCGATAAGCGGATTCTCGTAGGTTTCTTCAAAGGAGGCGTAGGCGTGATTGTTGACAATTTCCCAGAACGGCAGGCCGTCATACACTCCTTGCCGCATGGCGTAATTGGCGCTTTCGTGATCGATTTCACTGTAAAACAAGCGGACGTCGCATCCTCGCGCGCGCAGCGCCTGGCTGAGATGGCAGCAATATAACTCGGATCCGGCCTGATGCTTGGGCAGGAAATCGTGAATCACCTGCAAAATCTTCATTCGCTTTTAGGCTCCCTGCCGATCGGCCTCCACCCTAGTTTTTTCAAGAAACGAATTAATCTGTAAGATAAAAGAGAATCAATGTTTTTTTTGTAATTTTGATTTTCATTTAGTAAATTCTGAATCCGGGATTCCAAATGCGGAATTGCATCCAGAATCGGGCCGAGAGGCTCTATCTGGAGGCGAGACAGCATGTCCTTAAATTGATTTTCCTGATGTGTGAATAACTCTTCCAAATTCCGGCTGTGTTTGTGAGATTCCTGAATCATGGCGTCCAGATTGGCGGCGTGCTTTTGCGATTCTTGAAGCATGCTTTCCAAATTGGCGGCGTGCTTTTGCTGGGATTGCAATAAGGATTCAAGGTTGGAGGCGTGTTTTATTAGATCTTCATTGCGCTTTTGCGCCTGTTCTAACAGGGAAAGATGATTTTCACGATCGGATCGTTGATCTTCTAAAAGTTGCGATAAGTTGTCTCCGTGCCGCTGCAATTTTTCGAGTCGATCGGAGTGCTTGTCTAAAAACGCTTCCAGATTGGCGGCGTGTTTTCTTCCTTCTTGGATGGAATTTTCAAGATTCTTGATGTGATCCAGAAAGCGCGATAATCGGTCTCCCTGATCTCTCAGGTAAGCCTCTTTTTCCCGCAATACGCCTTGCATGGCAATGGAAACGATTATATCGGTGACCGGCCACATTTCCGCCGGCGAAGAAGGAAGAATGTTTTGATCCGGCGGAGATTGGATCGATTTGGGAACAGTGTGCCGGAAGGCGGCGATTAGAGTCCGATAGCAGGGCGGTTGGTTGTCAACTTCATAATAACTGCTGTTGTACAATGCATTTAAACGTCGCTCGCCTTCATCCAATTCCGGCGCGCTTCCCAGGGAAAAACTGGCCATTTGCATGGACAGCCACCGCGGGAGAAAGCCGTTGCCGGATTCAACCGTGGAAAAATGATGGTGGCGGTGAAGAACATCGATGACCTGCCGCTTGTCAGGCAGCGTATACAGAGCGTGTTCATTTAAGAAGCGGTCTTCTCGGTTTAAGTGTGAGCGAAGAAAATCGCGTAAAGCCGATTCCGATTCCGCAACGTAAGGATCGTTGAACGGTCCGCAGACGATCACCGCCTCCCGGGACGTCCTTACCAGTTCCGTCAAAAAGTTAGAGCGTTCGTCCTGAGGAATATGTTCAAGCGTATCGACGGACACGACTACGTCAAACGATTGATCGTTAAAAGGAATCGAGGGGCCGGTGTACTGCAAGGAATTAGGCGCGTCTTCCCATACCCTATCCAGGACAAAGACGCGGTGTTGAGGCAGGAATAATTGAAGATGCCCCAGCACGCCGCCGACATCCAGGATCGATAATGATTCCTGAGGCATTTCTTCTATCATCGATGCGACCGCGCGATAGCGCTGGTAATGATCGAACGGCAGCTCCAGCAGAAACGTTTCCCGGTCGAATCGGCGCGCTTCCATAAAAATGTGCGACGTCTGAATCGGTTTTCCCTCTACGCGGAAAAAAACGTCATGACCGCCGGGAGGAAGAGACGCCGCGCTCCAATGATGCAAGACGCCTGCGTCGATCTTTTCATTTCCCAGATATCGAAGTTTCAAATCGCCGATAAACAAATCAGGGTGATTCTCTTCATTCGTGCACAGGGAAAAAGTATAAAGCTGCGGATCGTCAGCCGGATTCAGCAGGTAGACGCAAACATCCTCCCCTAAATAAGTCGTCGCGCCGGAGGTGCGAACGGCGTTGTAAAACGGTTCGCCTTTCCGAATCAAGCATTCCGACAGGCGTGAACGCTGCAACGAAAATTCTTGTTGAATTCGCTCCCAAACGGGAGTCGACTTCCGGCAGGCGGCTATCTCCACCTCGTATTCTTGACCGCCGAAGCGAATTTCAACCAGCCAGCCTCGGCGGCGGAGAAGATTCACCCAATAAGAAGGCGGACGTTCATGGATGTGGGTTGGTTCATCGCGATCGAAATACAAGGGATCGGGCGTGGACAAAAAACATATCCCATCCGGTTTGAGAATAAATTCGACCGCTTCCAGAACGGCGTTCGGATTTTCGACGTGTTCAAGCAGATCGAACAGCGAAACGATGTCAAAGGATTGCTCCTGGAAAGGCGGTTGATCCGCCAGACTTTGCACAAGGTTCTCTCGAATGGATGGATCTTGTTTCAGCGCGTAGGAACTTATGTCGATTCCATAAGCTTCTACGCCGAGTTTCGCCGCCTGCCGCAGCAGGCGTCCATAGGCGCAGCCGATGTCCAGCCAACGGATCGGTCCGTCGACAATCGACTGAGTCCAGCGAATCCAATCGCTCCAGTCTGCGTGCTCCTTCTCGTAGCCGCTCTGACCGTAGCCGCTGCCCTGGCCGTGAAAATATCCTTCGTCATAACAACTGTCGATATCCTTCGCTGTGCGGCGAAGAAGCCTCTCTTGGCTCGCTCCCGATTCAATCACCGTCTTCCTCCGAAAGAAGAGACCATTTAGTCTGCATGGCGAAAATTCCGTGCTGATCGGTCATCCGTTCGCTGATGGAAAAGCTATAAGCCCGCTCCCAGTGATCCACCGGCTGCGGAAATCCGTCAAACTGATTGTAGCAGCAAAGCGTCAGGTAATACTGGCCGGGCAGAAGCGGCAGTCTTGGAACTTCACAGCGGATTTTGCGCTTCATCGGCGCGCTGTCAAAATCCAAAGCCCAACGCTGTTCGTGCCAGAAATGGTTGGATCCATGGACATAAGCTCCGTCCGCCCGATAAATCTGGTAGCCGAATACAACCCCGCGAACCGGCGATTTCACGGCGAATTCAGCGTCGATGATTACTGATTCGCTCGTATCAAATTGGCTTCGAACTTTGCCTTGCCCATCCAGCATTTCAATGCGCGTCGCTTCGATCTCGCCTGATCCCCACCGCGGGCTGCCATTGGTTGTTTTCCGCTCGGGAGCGCGCGCCGTCTGGTTTTTATGCGACATTTCCAAGTATTCGTCAAGAACGGCGTCCGGCGAACCAACCGTCCTTAATAATCCGCCGTCCATAAGGGCGACCTGGCTGCAAAAATGGCGCACGGTCGTCAAATCATGCGAGACGATCAGGATGGTTTTCCCCCGCTGCTTAAATTCGTTCATGCGGTCAAGGCATTTATTGCGAAAATACTCGTCGCCGACCGATAATGCTTCGTCGACAATCAGCACGTCAGGATCCACCGCCGTCGCCACGGCGAAGCCCAGCCGCAAATACATGCCTGTCGAATAGGTGCGCACCGGTTGATCGATAAAGCCGTGTAATTCGGAAAACTCGATAATGTTGGGCAGGATTTCTTCGGTTTGTTCGCGAGTGAGGCCCTGCAGGGCGCAGTTGAGAAAGATATTGTTGCGGCCGGAAAATTCGGGATGAAATCCCGATCCCAATTCCAGAATCGAGGCCACCGCGCCGCGCACCTGCAAACATCCCTCCGTCGGCTGCGAAATTCCGGAAAGCAGTTTCAAAAGAGTCGACTTGCCCGCGCCGTTCGGACCGATGATCCCAAACGAAGAACCGCGTTGAATCTGGAGATTCACATTGCGCAGCGCCCAAAACGTTCGGTGCAGATCATGCCCCAACCGCATGAATTCTCTCACCCGGTGAAAGGGATGCGCATAAATGCGATAGCATTTTCCTAAATTGGCGGTTTCGATGATGGTTTCCATGGATGCATTATAATCAAAGGGGCTTTTTTTGTCGTGGAGTGTCAATCGAGTTGAAAGAAATTTACAGATTCGAAATTTTCCGAATCTGTATCTGTTAATTGATACTATATATCCCTTTTTCTAGAACTGCTGCGCTGCCAGATGATGCTCCAATGCGGGGAAAGGTTAATTTAAATAAATTTCCGGCAGGTTCGGATCGGTCGGCGCGCTGAAAATTCGAGGGCCGCAGCGCTTGAGCAGCGCCTCCATCTTTTGCTTTAATATCGCAGATCTCTTTAGTACATCGGATTCTTCCAACAGGCGAATTTGCACCGGAATGGGCAGGCCTAGACTGGCCGATAATGCATCGGTCAATTCGGCCAGATTGAAGCCGGCGTTGGACAGGGTGGGGAATTGTTGTTTGCTGTCCGCATACTCGATGACCATTTCGCTATAAGTTTCCAAAAGATCTTTTTTAATCTTTATGCGCTCTTCCTTCGTCATGTTGTCCGCCGTATCTTCCAAAATCTCGACGCTGGCCGTTCGATAGGGAAGCGGTTTGATGATTTCCTTGATTCTCACTCGTTTGAGACCCAAAAGAAGGATATTGCTGCGGCCGTCATGCATCGGTTCGTGCTTCAGAATCGTCCCCAAACAAGCCATGGGGTAGATTTCGGGGTTGCCGGCGTAATTTTGCTCCCACCCCGGTTTGAGAACGGCCATACCGATCAACCGCTCTCCTTCCAAGGCGTCGCTCAGCATTCTCTGGTACCGTTTTTCGAATATATGCAATGGCAGCATGGTGTTGGGAAAATGAACCACCTTCGGTAAAGGAAATATCGGCAGGCGCCCCGAAAAGTTTTTTAAGCTGAAATGATTACGCATTATCTATTACCTCAAGGCAAAACTTTTTTGTCATATTGTTGTTATATTATAAATCAGGATTTCTCGGATGGAATTGGAATAGAAAAAAGAATACTGTTTGTTCTGCCTGATCAGGGAAGCAATCAAATCCCTATAATAAATCACATAGTACATATCTGAATAGTATTTGAATGTTTGAAAAGAGATTATCCAGGGATTTGTGAAAGAATCTAGCGTCTCAGCGCCGAAATGGATAAACTGTTTAAATTGAACAAACTAAGGAGCATCTCTGATGAAAAAACGTTTGATCTCTCCTGACGGCGGCCCGCAGGCCGTCGGACCGTATTCTCCCGCTGTGGCCGCGGGAGGCTTTCTCTTTCTATCCGGCCAGATTCCTCTGAATCCAGGCACGGGAGAATTGGTGAAAGGTTCGTTTGAAAATCAAGTCCGGCAGACGCTGGAAAATTTGAAAAGCGTCGCGGCGTCAGCGGGGCTTACATTGAACGACGTCGTCAAAGTGAACATCTTTCTAGTGGATATGGCGCGTTTCAATGAATTGAATGCAATTTATGAGGAATATTTTGCCGAAAGCAAACCGGCTCGTTCTTGCGTGCAGGCCGCCGCTTTGCCCAAAGGCGTCGATGTGGAAATCGAAGCGATCGCCTGTTTCCCCGATGCATAATGAATAGAAAGGTGCTGGAAGCGAATCGGCATTTCGATTATTGCATCGATTTTATCTTATTTTTTTCGTATAATAACCGCTCTTAATTCTCGTTTTTATAATCTCGTATGCAGCGATTTTTGATTCGATGCATTGATCCTTTGCAAGAATTTTCAAAAGATGTCAAACGATCTATGCCTTGTTCAAAAGTCGAAGTATCGTCATGATATCGATGATAGAGAACGTGCATTTCTTATGACGATAAAAGCGTCAATTTTCGACAATCCTTCCTTTCCTATCTTTCTCTCTGTGAAGGATGATGGTGAAATGATGTTCGTTTCATTTTTTTGATTTGAGGAGATCCGTCATGCAAGGAGAGGCGTTAAACCGTAGATCGTTCATCCAAAAAACCGGCGGCCTGGCTCTTTTGACCGCTGGATCGGCGTCCTACGTCAATGCTCAGGAAGAACAGGCGGCGAAGGAGCAGACGACGGCGATTTCCGAAGAAAAAAAAGGAAGCCAAAGACAGGGAAGCCAGAGACATAGCATCGAGCGTTTGAAGCAATGGGAAGCCCTGTTCTACGGGATGTTTATCCATTTCGGCATGAGCACTTTTGTGGGCGACGAATTGCCCAAGGGCGACGAATCCCCGAACGTTTACGCGCCCGATCGCCTGGATGTCGATCAATGGATCTCCGTAGCGCGCGATTCGGGGATGCGATACGCCGTCTTGACTACTAAGCATGTGGCCGGCCATTGTCTTTGGCCGAGTAAGTGCACCAATCACACCGTCGCCTTCAGCCTCAATCAAACCGACGTCGTCGAAGAATTTGTCAAAGCCTGCGAACGCCGCGGGGTGCTTCCCGGTTTTTATTATTGCTCGTGGGATAACCATCATAAATTCGGAAGCCAGACGCCGTCCGACCTCAACTGGACTTCGGCCATGAATCGCTTCCCCCGAGAAGACGAAGAACTGGCGCCATTCACCACCTCGCTCTACCAGAATTTCCAAACCGCCCAAATCACCGAACTGCTGACGCAATACGGCTCGATCGCCGAAATCTGGATCGACATACCCGGCGTCTTGGGCAGAGGGTATCGGGAGTATCTCTACCGCCATATTGCGCAATTACAGCCGGATGCGATGATTATGATGAACAGCGGCATCGGGTCGGGGGAAGAGTATCCGGTCGACTATGCCTGGCCGTCGGATTTGATAGCCATCGAGCGGAAACTGCCCCCTGAATCCGGTCATCAAAAATGGAGAACCATCGAGGGGAAAGAATATTACATGCCCGGCGAGATTTGCGATCCCATCGGCAAAGAATGGTTCTATGTCGAAAACGATTTGCCGCGCAGCGACGAGGATTTGCT
Source organism: Candidatus Omnitrophota bacterium (assembly GCA_016934335.1). GTDB lineage: Bacteria > Hinthialibacterota > Hinthialibacteria > Hinthialibacterales > Hinthialibacteraceae > JAFGTC01. Next base: position 19,367 of record JAFGTC010000017.1, read on the forward strand.
CAACATCTATGAAATCGCCAAGAATCGCGGCGTGAATCTTTTATTGGACGTCCCTCCCGATCGACACGGCGTGATGCCTCGCGAATCCGTCGAGGCGCTGAAACGCCTGCGGCGGAACGCCAAAATTGGGTGACAAAATTGGATGATTCGATCCTCCATCAAACGAAATCTGCGAAAAAAAACATAATAATTTTCAAACAGCCCGCGAACTTGCTTGTCCGGGTTGTTTCTCTTTTTCTTGGTTGAAATTATTTTGGTTTTAACCTTGGATTGACTCCCCCAACCCATTTCCGTTGGAAGCGCTCGACGAATTCTCGAGTGAAATTGGTATGGCCTTCCATATCCGATTGCCTCCAATGGCTGTAAAGATCGATTTGTTGATATTGCCGCAGAAAAGGAATCGATAAGGGGGCGTAACTCCAGTGCCAGGGTTCATACGCATAGCCGGTTCGATTCGCATCGTTGGTGTAAACTTCATAAAAGTCGTAATCGGCGGCATGCTCCTCGAGCCATACGTAAAGCGGATGATAGATTCCGTTCTTTTGAAAATGTTTGGATAGAAGTGGATCGGAAGGTCGTTTGAAGGATTCGTCGATTATATCGAGATCGGTTCCCCAATGATGCCTCGATGCGCCCGGGATGCTGGAATATTGGATTATCGTTTCTACAATGGCCTGATGATTCATCCCTTTCTTCTTGTATTGACGGTATTTCCGATTCCAAATTCGTTTTTGAGATTCAAAACTGCGATAACTGGATACGGAATAAAGACAAATTCCATCTTGACGCGCCGCATCCCGCATTTTCGCAAAAGCCTCCGAGGCGAGACGGCGTAGTCGGTAACCCTTCCCCATTAATGGCGGTGTTTTCAATCCGAGTAATTCTTCTTCGGATATCAATGGCGCCGGTGAATTCAATGGGATCTTTGCATCCGGCGTCGCCATGGAAGCCGGCGGAAGGAGAAGCCCCATCGATCCGCAAGCGGCCAAACGAATCCATTCTCTGCGATGCATGTTATTCACGTCGAATTACCTCACAGCAGTCTTCCATTTATTTAAAGAAAAAAAATCAGACGAAACGGATAAAACACCACTTTGTCTGATTTAGTTGAATTGTTTTTTTAATAAAATGCAGATCAATCGAGATATCAATTATCTGGATTCATCCCTTATTCGCCGTCTTCGCCCAAAGACTCGGTCGGGCAGCCTTCCATAGCGGCTTTCATCTGTTCTTCTTCTTCGGCGTTTTCCGGCTGTTTGGAGATGTAGCAGTGATCTCCATCATCGCTTTCCGCTATATTGTTGGGCGCTTCATCCATGCAAACCATGCAGAAAGTACAACTTTTGTCTATGTAATATTTGCCTGCAACGTTGTCTTCCCAGCGATCATTCTTGTCTGCCATAATCATTGACCTCGCATTATCTGTATGTTTTTGTCGTTGGATTCAATCCAACAATGCAAATAACCTTCACCTCTCCAGTTTATTTTTTTTCCTTGAGTCGTCAAGCGTTAGGATTGTCGAGCCGGGTGAAAAATCCGTCTCCCTTTTCTTGAATCGCAAAGTAAGAGTAATATACAATGAAGCGGATTGTTTGATTTCTGGTGAAAATCCAAAAATCGCCTATTAAATTAAAGAGAAGAGGACGTTTAGTATGAAGCAGGAAAAGTCATCACGGCGCGATTTTATGAAAAAAACGGGTTTAGGCATAGCGGCCGGTTTGGCGGCGGCTGATTATCAAGCATTATCGGCAGCGAGCGCAAGCGAGACGTTGAATCTTGGCATTATCGGCGTCGGCGGGCGCGGCAGCGCTTTGTTGGATTGGGCGCGAAAAAAAGATGGCGTTAAATTCGTCGCCGTATGCGATGTCTACGTGAAGCGGCGCAAACGGGCGGCGGGCAAAGTCGATCTCGATCCCGAAAACGAAAGGGATTGCACCGGCGATTACATGGAAGTGCTCAAGCGCAGTGATGTGGACGCCGTCATTGTCGCTACGCCGGATCATTGGCATGCTCGGATCGCCATCGATGCGATGAATCATGGAAAAGACGTCTACCTCGAAAAACCCATGACCAAGACGGTGGATGAAGCCAGGCAGGTTTGGGAAACCGTCAAAAAAACCGGCCGCGTACTCCAGGTCGGCAGCCAAACAACCTCCAGCGATCAATGGTGGAAGGCCAAAAAAGCGATCCAGGACGGCATGATCGGCAAATTGATCATGAGCCAGGGTTCTTATCATCGAAATTCAAAAGAAGGCGAATGGAACTGGAGCATCGATCCCAACGCCGGCCCCAAGGCCTCCGGCGACGATTTTATCGATTGGGAAACCTGGCTGGGCACGGCGCCCAAACGGGATTGGGATCCCGACCGCTTTTTCCGATTCCGCAAGTTCTGGGATTATTCGGGCGGCATCGCTACCGACCTCTTTTACCATGTCATGGCCCCATTGAATATCTGCTGGCCGGAGCCGCAGTTCCCATACAAAGTCTTCGGCAGCGGCGGCACCTACGTCTTCAAAGACACCCGCGAAGTTCCCGATACCTTTGCATTGATGGCCGAATATCCGGGTGAACATCAGGTGGTTCTCAGCTCCAGCATGGCAAACGACTCCCATATCCCCGGTCTGATTCGCGGGCATGAAGGCACCATTATGATGGTCCCCCACGGTCAGTTTGAAGGGCATGTGGATCACATCACCGTCACCGCGCAAAGAACCTTCGAGAAAAAATTCGAAGAAGCCTTCGGTTCCAAAGAAATCCGATTGGACTGCGAAAGCCGTCAGGATCACATGGATAACTTCCTGAGCTGCGTGCGCAATCGCGAAAAGCCGGTCTTGGACGCCGAAACCGCTTTCAAAGCCATGGCCACTATCGCCATGTCCGTGGAATCCTATCGGCAAGGCAAAGTTTTGTATTTCGACGAAGAAAAATTGCGCGTCATCGATCATCCTCCGAAGAAATCCTAATCGGCGTCATTCGTGCAAAGCAGCAAATGCCTGTTGAACAAGCATTCCAACCCGGCGGCGTTCTACGCCGCCGGGTTTCTCATACAAGGGAATTTAATCGGGGAAAATTGGGAATCCTGCCTCCGCAGAAACTAGATTAATCAGATGCGGCGGGGATGGGAATCGGGCCCATCTCCGGCAGTTTTTCCAATTCCCGGTAAATGTCGGGAAATGCATCCCTTGCGCAAATATCGTCTTCGCTGGGAACGCCGTCTCTCCCCAGGCAGCGAAGATCGGCTTTGCCCGTCTCATCCAATTTGTATTGCAGTTTTCGCCCCCAAGGATCATAAAAAACGGAATTCGTCACAGCGTAGGGGCCGCGCCACACGCCGGTTCCTTCCAAAATTTGAGGCCGGCTCACAAGCGATTCTAAGTTGTTTCTTTCGGATGGATAACCGCCCACATGCATCCGGTAGATCTCCAAGGATAATTGGACGTACAGCATCTGCTGCATGAAATTATATTCGTTGGCGCCGATTTGGATGCGATAAGCGTCAAGCATGTCATCTGTCGGTGATTCGCTCCCGCATCCCCCCATAAATACAAGCGCGCACAAAATAAAAAACGATTGTCTCCCGGGAAGGAACGATCGAAATTTTTGGGCTGAGAAAGAAGAATTGGCTGGTTCCATGGCGATTTTTATTCGGGTGGATTCACAATCGGAATGGATTGTCCAAGGTTTTTAATGCTCCGGTCATTCTTCGCGTCGTAAATAATCTCTTTCAATTCTCGCTCGGCTTGTTCGTTCATGCCGTTTCGAATCAGGGAAAGCGCACGCGATGCGATCATTCTCTCGTAGATTTTCTGCCGCGCATGGGGCGATGGAAACGTTTCGATGACATGAGGCCGCAGAGCAGCAAACATCTCCAGAAAAGCGCCGTATTCCTCCCCATAAGCCAATTCCAACTCCTGGCGAATGGAAGCCGCTAAAGCCGGGCTGATTCCGGATGTGGACACGGCTATGGTAAGTGGACCTCGTTCGATGGTGCTGGGTGCAATGAAGGAACATTCTTCGACGGCGTCGGCGACGTTGCAAAGAATGTTTTTCTTATGACAAAGATCCGAGACGGCGCGATTGACCTCCCGGCTGTCTGTCGCCGCAATCACCATAAACATTCCTTCGACATCCCCGGGTTCAAAATGCCGCTCAATCCACACGATCTCTTTTTGAAAAGCCATGTATTCCAGGACCGATTCGAGTTTGGGACTGACGACGGTCGCCTTAGCGCCGCAATCGCATAAGGCGGCCGCTTTTCTCCGAGCCACCTCCCCTCCGCCAACTACAAGTACAGGCTTATTTCTTATGTTCAGGCAGGCAGTGTAAAATGTCTTTGGCGGCATGTCTGGAGACCTCATCTCATTTTCCTCCCCATGCACAGTAAGAAGCCATCTTACCTTTTTTTGAGAAATTTGTATCGGGGAGAAGATTTTCCGTTCAATCAGGGCTCCTTGATCCATTTCGCCGACCAGGAATCCATTTGAGGAATGGGGACGGTTGTGCCCGGAAAATTTTGCCGCATTTGATAAGGCTGGGGGGAAATATTCAAAATCATATTGAACGATCGATTGGGTTCATGAATATGAATGAACAACAAACCGGAGTAAACCGGCTGAACGATCGACGTTGATTCAGGGCCCGCAAATGTAAACCAGCAAAATTCACTCTTAAAATGCAGGCGAAAACGGCTTCCTCCCTCGAAGGTTTCAAAATTGGGAACGGTTTTTGAAGGCATGCGTAAAGAGGCGAGAGAATCGAAAAATTGAATATTAATTCCCTCCAACTGCCGGGGTTGTGCGCTGAATTCCTTATTTAGAATCCATTCTACAAGGGCGTCTTCATAGGGCTGTTGGAAAATGGCGATGGTGACGTCCTTCGAAAAAACATAAGCAATAGTCGCATCGTTTGTCGGAGCAAATAATACTTCCACATTGTCGGTGACTGATGCAATCTTGTACGAGAATGCCTCAGGGGGATCGCCGGCGTTGATACGGCGGGTGTCGTATCCAAAGCCGATCATGCGCGAATATCTGGGGGGTGAGGGAAAGATCAAAGGCGGCTGGCCTTGATACGACCAGCTTTGCATTCCTTTGGGTTGAATTGGATCTTTTAAAACAACGGCGGTTTGATAATTTTTCCCTATTACCATGTAATGCGACTGATCGGAATCCTTGTATATCTGCTGATAAGGTTCGTAGGGAATTTCATCCAGGTCGTCGGGAATTTGATGATATGCGGAAGCCAGTAGAAAAGATCTTCCCCCCCTTTCCAGGGCGAATCCGGGCGGTTCGTCCATCAAGGCCTCCATATATCGACTGATGATTTGCGAAAAAGAGGCTTCCTGACTTGAATAGAATGCAAGAGGACCCGCCATTTCAGCCAGCAGGGTGCGATATCCGCGGCCCAATCCATTATGAAAGCCTAACATGGGCGCTCCGCGAAATGAATACAATCGCGTATACCATTGCAGGCTCCGAATTAAGATTTGATCCAGTTGTTGCTGCTCGCTGTCCAGCCGGTAAAGAAATAAGCAGCGCAGAAAATTGGCGGCTCGCATCAAATTAATTCCAGATGGATCGAGATATTCGCCGGTCGGGGAGATGAGAGGCATAAGCCACGCCAGCGCTTCATCCGCCGATTTTTGATATTTCGGCTCTCCCAACACCTTGCCGGCCAATGCCATGACGGCGCACCATTGCATTCCCCTGTCGTTTTGTCGTCGAATGGGATTTTTATACAGATATTCCACAAATGTATCGATCCATTTGTGGAATAATTCCCGTTCGGAGGCGGACAAATCACTGGATATTAATCCATAGACAGATAGAATAGGTTCAAGATAAAGAATTAATTCGGTCGATTCTATGGATTGATCGAACAACGAGCACGTGGGGGATAATGTAGATTTTTCTATTATTACCCCGATAATGCTCTCAATGGCTGACAAAACCTGCTGATTTTTATACCATTTAGAATGGGGCGTGCGATAAGCGTAGGCCATGGCGCAGGCAAACTCAGCCGTTCGAAGAGAGGCGCTTTTTTCCAAATGCAATGGAAGAGGATTCATCTCGACGCCGGTTGCGTCTTTCGGCCAACTAGCGGGAAAAAAACCGGAGGCGTTTACGGCGCTTAATGCCGTCTCGATGTCTCGATCGAGGATAGCAATGTAAAGACGAGCAATTTTTGCGTCATTCGAATGAATTTCGATTGACGATTGAACTTCTTGCGCATGAATTGGCATGCCATGAAGCCCTAAAACAAATCCGACAATCGCGCTCAAAATGGTTTTTCTCACAAATTTCGACATGATATTCTTGGGAAAACAAACTAGAGAAAGCATAATATTTTGGTGAGCCATTCTTTTTTAACAGGTTGTTCAATTAAACAAAAGACGTCGAAATGATCAAACATAGAATTTTAACGACCTTGACCGCAATTTTACTCTTTTTCTCACTGTCTTGCGCAGAACGCTTTCAGTCAATCGAAAAACCCGTGATTCATCTTTTTTCCGAGGCCGACGCCGTTCAATCGACTGGGATTCTAAACTACCCCGCCGACGGCTCTCCTCTTCAATCTATTCTAACGTATCCTGTCAATGAAACGATATGGGTGCAAGATTGGCAGGGAGAAAAATCTCTCCGTTTTGAGAGCGCTGAAGAAGGGCAGCTGCGTGGTTCGCTTTTCATGCTGCATGAACCGATACAGCCGGCTTTCAAAATTAATTTGAAAAGTTGGTTGGATGCAGATGCGCCGGAAGCATGGAGCGGCGTTTGTTTCTGGATGTTCAAAACTAACAAACATGCCGTCGGCGCCCGCTGGATCGCCAAAAAAAGTAAAAACATTCTGATCGCTCAAATTTTCAAATATGACTTCCCTCATGTAAATTCGCTGGTTCAACGCGTTTTCCCCTTCGACCAATCCCGCTGGGCGAATATCGAACTCGCGGTTGAAGACAATCGCGCTTCCTTGAAAGTGGACGACAACGAGTCGTTTGTCAGCCTGCTTCAGCCGGACTGGCGCATCGGCGACTTTTGGGGATTTTTCCAAGGGCAGGGAACCGGCTACTTCACCGGCATCCATGTTCAAACCGCCGAAGAAGATCGCCGCGTCGACGATCTTTTTGATAATTGGAATCAGGAAATTTTTAACACAAGCCGCAAGGTCGTGTTGGATGCTCTCCAAACCCCAGACGATTTTGTTGGAAACGACATCCCCATCCGCAGGATCATGATCGCCGACGATTGGCGTTCGGCGACGCCCGTTTTAAGCCCTAGCGAGCTTACCTACCGCACTCGCGTTCCTGAAAATGCTGTGTTTCACGCCAGTTACGGCATCCTGCCGGCTTTTTCTCTCTCCAATGCGACTGTGGAATTTGAAATTATTTTCCGTTCGTCAGGGCAGGACCACCAGGCTTTTTCCCGGCGCATCACTCCCGCTGGCGAACCTTTAAACGCGTTTCAATATCATGACATTCACATCCCCTTGGATGATTATGCCGGACAAGAGATCGACGTCGTTTTACGAGTAAATCGGATCGCAGGCGACGATCCTTTTATCGGCTGCTGGGCGGAGCCGACCATTGGAACGCGTTCTCCCAAAAAAAAGCGACCGAACGTCCTTCTCATTTTATTAGATACCCTGCGCGCCGATCGCGTTGGAGTCTATGGATGCGACCGCGGATTGACCCCGAACATCGATCGTTTATCGGAGAAGGGAGCGGCGTTTCTGCAGACCGTCGCGCAGGCCCCCTGGACGACTCCCTCGCACGCCTCCTTTTTTACCGGTTTGTATCCTTCCGAAACGGATTGCGATCATACGGGGACGGAGGGGAACATTCTCCAGGAGCCCTATATCACCTGGGCGGAATATCTGCAGCGCGAAGGATACAACACGGCCGCTTTTACTTCAGGCGGCGCGATTCGCGGCTATACGAATTTAACCCAAGGATTCGATGCCTATCAAGACATTGTTTATGACAGCGCCTATGGCCTGGAAACATTGTACGAACGATTCCAGCGCTGGCAGGACGCCCATGCGGGCGAGCCATGGTTCGTGTTTCTCCATACCTACGCCGTCCATTTCCCTTACGAACACGAACAATACATCGGCTACCGGAAAATATTTCGCAATTGGGAGGATAACCGGCGTTATTTGCACGATGTCTATGATGGCGGCGTCCGATATGCGGATGAATGGGTCGGCGCCGTCGTTCGATGCTTGCAAGAACGAAACCTGATGGATTCCACCTTAATCATCGTAACCTCCGATCACGGCGAAGCGCTGGGCGATCGATGGATGCCCCGGCCGGCCAATCATGGACATACTCTGTATGACGAATTGTTATTAGTGCCTCTGATATTTCATCTTCCCGGACATATTCCCGCAGGCCGGAAAATCGAAAAACAAGTTCGATTGATTGACATGCTGCCGACCGTCTTGGATCTTCTTGGTTACAAACAGCCTGCTTTTACTCACGGCCTGAGTCTAATGCCGTTAATGCGGGGAGAAAAAGAAAAAGCGGAGCGTTACGCCTTCAGCGAAGGGATGACGTATGGCGTGGCGCAAAACTCCATCCGGACGCAAAACTATAAATATATCTTTGTCCCCGATCCCGAGACGGTCTTGGATACGCCTCCGACGGGCATATCAGTTCCCGCCCCCCCTTCCAACCAATTGTACGATTTAGCAAATGATCCCGGTGAAATCGAGAATATCGCCGTTAATCATCCTGAAAAAATTCAAGCCATGGAGGTGTTAATCAACTTACATAAAAAACTTGTCCGACCCCCTTCCTTTTTCATCGAAGAAGCACAATTTGCGGCGCCTGCCATTCTTCCTCCCCAAGTTGTAGAAGAATTGAACAAACTAGGCTACGCAGAACCTACCAACAACTAAGGAGCATCACGAAAGAGTATTATGAAAACCCACAACAACCATGCATTCACTTTAATTGAGTTGCTTATCGTCGTCGCCATCATTGGAATCTTGGCCGCCATTGCCGTCCCTAATTTTTTGAATGCGCAAATTCGAGCCAAAGTCGCCGGCGCACAGGCCGACATGCGTAATTTAGGAACAGCCATCGAAAGCTATCGCCTCGATTATAACAATCCCCCCAGGAGTTATTCGGAAGGCTGCTACACAGGCGTCTGCAAAGGCACTCAATTCTCCCGTTACCGAAGATTGGCTCAACTGACGACGCCTGTCGCCTATATGAGTTCGATTCCCGAAGATAAGTTTAATAACATGATCCTGCAGGAAAACAGCACCGAACTCGTGAACACCTATCCTTATTGGGAGCCCAAAATGGCCGACACCTATCGCACTCCCAACGGATTGGGACGCCATTTCAAGGATCAGAGTCATCCGAACGGCTTGTGGGCCATGATGAGCTACGGCCCGGACGGCGATTTCGAAGCGGCCGGCGGCGGCGATTTAGCCCCGTATGAGACCTCGAACGGCTTGTCTTCCAACGGCGATATTATGCGATTCGGCTATTAAGCGGAAGCATAACGCCGCTTTTGATCATGATAATTTTTAAAAACTAATTTAAGAAAAATGGCCTTTGCCCGCATTCCCGCGACTTGCGGGCTTGGGCAAGGGCCATGAATTTCTTAATCCTCAAACTAACGTCTGGATAAATGCGGATGCAGATAGATGATGTTTGTTGACTCGGAGGCGCGGATCAACTCTTTCACCTTTTGCACTTCCTGGGATAGATCTTCCGACATTTTTACTCGAAGACCGTTCGCAATCGCTTCCAACTCGCCGGCCATGGCGTCCTTATGGGTATGCCGCAGGCAGGCGCAGTAATTTTTTAAAAACAGGGCCGCTTCTTGAGGATTTAAATCTTGGACGTCCATCATGCAGCAAAGCGCATGATGATAGACTTTTTCGGCGAGATCGAAGCGTTCCTGGCGAGCATACGTTATGGCCAGCAAATGGAATTTCGTAAATAATATTTGCCGGGTATTTTCTCGGATGCCCGAACATTGGCTTTGATTTTCGATGATTTTTAAGGCGATGTCGTAATCGCCTCTCTCCAACGCTTTCGTCAGATTGTCTTCCATCGTTCCAACTCAACGCTCACAGGTTTATAACGGCAACTTTCTTCGCCTCCTCCAACGCTCCTTGTGATTCAATCCATATCAGTAACTATGAATATCGGCATTTTTTACGCTGAATTAAATTTAAATTCGATTCAATTTCACTTTAAATGCTGGATCAGCAAGTCTTGGAAGGGATCTCGGCGTTAATCCGACTCCAGAAAATGGATGGTCACATGCAAAACGTTCCTGGTATTGTCATCGATGCGATACGTCTCCGATTGACAAAGCCTCGTCACCCAAGCGATGTCGTTGTCAAAACACAGCAGAGGAACGCGGCAGCGCTCGTCGATGGGAACGCGCTTTTCTTGAAAAATTTTTTTGATTTTTTTTACGCCGTCCATCCCCAGCGGCCGGATGACGTCGCCGTCGCGGCGCGTCCGTATGACAATCGGATCTCGCACTTTATCCGCGTCGAATTGCGCCGACAGCCCGCTTTTGGGATTGATCGAATGGACGTGAACCGGCGTCACAGTCGTCTCGACTTGGATGCCCAACTCGAAAATATTCGTTGCTCCCGGCGCTTGAATTGGAAATTCCATCGTAATTTCATGCGAACCGAGCGGCGGCGCAAAATAAAAATCATCATATCGCCGGTAGAGATAATTCTGCGCGTCGAGATGAATCTCCGCCTGGGGACGATCGCTTTCCAGCAGGTTTATCGCGTTTGTGATTTTGATGCGGGATGGATCGGTGCGAAGTCGCTTGCAATAGGCGCGCAGCAGTCGGGTTTTTTCCGCCAGGCTCAATTGCAGAAATTTCCGGCGGTCGGCCGGCGCGTTTTCAGAAGCTGGCCCCACCTGATCGATCAATTTCTCGACGTAAGACTGCCAGAACAATTCGTCTTCCTGCGCGATATTCGCCAATTGCGACAACGCTTCATCGATTTGAGGATTGAATTGCTCCTTCAATAATGGCAAAAGGTTTTTTCGTATATAAACGCGGGTGTAATGCGAATCCTCATTCATGGAATCCTGGCGATAGGATAAGTGATTCTCCTCGATGTAGCGAAGAATCTCTTCGCGGTTGAAGTCCAGCAAGGGCCGGATGATAGGCACGGATAAATCCACGCGAATCGGGAGAATGCCGGAAAGGCCCGTTACGCCGGTCGAGCGTAATATCCGCTGCAGCACTGTCTCCGCCTGATCGCTGCGCGTATGACCGGTTGCGATGCAGGAATAATCCAGTTCGACGGCCGTTTGAACCAGCTTTTGATACCGTAGGTCTCGGGCGGTTTCTTCGAGATTTCCCTGATGAATTTTTTGGATCTCTTTCGATTCAAGACGCCGGACGGTCAGCGGCAGTTGATAGCGATGCGCCCAATCAATCACAAACGCTTCATCTTCTTCGGATTCCCGGCCGCGCAGGCCGTGGTTGATATGGCAGACGCCCAATTCCAATCGGCATGCATCGCGCAAGTTATATAAAGCGTCCAAAAGCACAACCGAGTCGGGCCCTCCCGAAAAAGCGATGAGAATTTTTGGGGTCGCCGATCCCCATTCCGGATTCTGCATTAAATGAGTTTTGATCGATTGCACAAATTGAAAAGAAAATGATCCTAACATAATCAAATTCACTCACTAACTTATATGACTGATGCGGCGGGCGAATTTTATAAAATGGTTCCTTGTAAAAGAAAGATGGACAACGTGAAATAAATAATGACGCCGATTGTGTCGCTTAAAGTCGCCACCAGCGGAGTGGAGGAGAGGGCGGGGTCAAATCCCAGCGAGCGCAATAGAAAAGGCAGCATCGAACCAAGCAAAGCGCCGCACAGCACGACGCTGGTCACCGCCAGCGTGATGGTCGATCCCAATAGAATCCAATGCTCCGGATGCTCTCCCGGCCAGATATAGACGCGAATAAAAGCGATGCTTCCCAAAAACGCTCCCAAAATAAATCCGCTCAACAACTCTCGCTGAAAAACGCGAAACCAATCCCTCAATCGCACGTCCTGCACCGCCAGAGCGCGTATCACCAGCGTCGCCGCCTGCGAACCGGAATTGCCTCCGCTGCTGATCACCAACGGCAAAAATAACACGAGAGCCGTGGCGCCTTGAATGGTCGTCTCAAAACTCTCCATGACGGATACAACGATCATTTCGCCCAGGAACAGCAGCAGCAGCCAGCCGCCGCGCTTGCGCACCAGCGTCAAAAAAGACGCATTGAAATAAGGCTCCTCCAATGCGGATAGACCGCCCATGCGATGCATGTCTTCCGTCGTCTCTTCCACCACCACGTCGAAGACGTCGTCCGACGTAACGATTCCCACCAGCGTTCCATCCGAATCCACCACCGGCAGGATCGGCAGGTCGTAGCGAATCATGGCTTCCGACGCGCTCTCCTGATCGTCGAATGCATTCAACGCGATTACCTGCTGATTCATGATGTCCTTGATCAAAGTGGTCGGTTCGGAAAAAATCAGGGAGCGCAACTTAACATACGCGATTAAATGATCGTTATCATCAACGACATAGAGGATGTTGATGGTTTCCTTCTCGCGTCCAATCTTCCGGACATGTAGAATCGTCTGCTCTACTGTCCAGCCTTGATGAATGGCCGTATATTCCGGCGTCATCCGGCGGCCGACGGAATCTTCCGGATACCCCAGCAGCGTTACCGCGACGGACCGCTCCTGCGGCGTGAGCAGCTCCATGACCCGTTTGGTGACTTTCCCCGGCAGCTCTTCCAGCAGCTGAGTCCGGTCGTCCGGATCCATATCGTTCAGCAGGGCCGATACTTGCTCCCGGCCCAGCGAATGCATAAGCTCTTCCTGCTCGTCGAACGGTAGATATTCAAAAACGTCTGCACTGAAATTTCGCGGTAGAATCCGAAAGACGATCGCACGCTCTTCCGCCGTCAACGTATTGATCGTTTCCGCAATATCTACCGGATCGAGTTCGATCAACGCTTCGCGTAATTCCTTATAATTTTTTTGCGCGAGCATCGCTTCGATATCCGGAAGGATGAGTCGAGTCAGCAGCGATTCTGAATATCCATGCATAATACGGCTCTTGCTTTCTTTGTTTTTAAGCAGATCTAATCATCTGATTAATTTTATCTTAAGATCTTTCCATTCGACCCATTTATTATGATGATGCATCTGCAGAGCAATATGACCGGGGCGGACGATGGATAATTGATCGTAATCAACCGTCGTTTCTCCATTCACGCGTATTACGATATGCGAACCTTTTACTAAGATCTGCATAAGAAACCATTCCTCATCGCGAAAACGAGGCTGGACGGCGCGCACTACATTGTAGAGGCTTCCTGTCGGGTGAGGGGAATCGGGTACGTTCTCAATCTGCACTTCATTTCCCCGATCGCCTCCTTTTAATTCTTTCCAGCGATAAAAAATCCCTCCGTTGGCGTTGGGGCTGGTGCGAACGTAACAGTGAAATTCAAAGTCCTCAAACTCATCTTGCGTCACCATATAACTGGTGCTGTCTTCCGCATGAATCACGCCGTCGCGCACCGACCACAAAGCGCCTTGTCCTTCCTCGTACCAGCCGTCGAAATCCTTGCCGTTAAATAAGGAAATCCATTCGTCTTTGTATGCCAGTTCCTTGATGCGGATGTTTCGGAACCAGGCTTGATACCCCACATCCTGAATGCCGATATAGCCTCTTCGAAGGCGATATTTTAACTCGGGATAGTCATTTACGTTGATATCCTGCACCAACTGATCGTTCAACCACATCTTCAAAATCGGCCAATCCAGATAAATTCGGCCGCTGTTCCACTGGTTGGCGGATGCTACGGCGTTCACTTTCGGGGGAAGCGCTTCGAAAATGGCGCCGCACATATAATCTTTTACATCTTTTTTCTTGTCATGGTAAATTTGAAATTCAAAGCCGGTTTTCGATTGGCGGCCATGCAGGGGAGCGTTGAAATACAAGCCGCTGCTACACCAGCCCTTCATAAGAAATTCGAAGCGCAGGTCGTAATTCTCATAGGTTTTTTCGCTTCGCAGCCAGGCCGGCGGCCCCGTTTTTCCCGTACTTTGAATGGTCCCTTTATCCACGATAAAAGTTGATTGATCGCCGTTTTCAATCACCCAGCCGTCCAGATTTTCCCCATTGAATAAGGAGACAAATCCCTCATCCATATCGGATGACAAAGCCGCGGAAATCGTTAGCGACATGAAAAGAAGCAGGTATGCGCATAATTGCTTTATCGTGGTCATGGTAAATGTATCTCCCTCGCTATAAATAATGTTTCTATTTTCCAATGCAAAATAGGTTTTTTAAATGTCCGTTCAAGCGAGATTTGAAAAAAAGTTTTCTTTCTCTCTTGAACGGACAAGAATCTTCGAATGAAATTGGATTACCCGCAATCGACAAACTCCAGTTCGACCCGGTTAGGAATCAATCCCGCTTCATACCCTTTATCGAGAAACAATTGGTAGGCTTTTTTACCTTTGTCTCCCAAATGCAAGGTTAAATTATTGACATACATTCCTACAAACTCGTCGGCCTGATCCGCCGGCAATTCGCGGCTATATTTCAAAGCATACTGCAGCGCATCTTTGCGGTGCGACAGGCTGTATTCGATTGTTTTTCGCATATAAGGAGCCAACTGCGCAATTAATTCATCCCCCAAATCCTTCCGGATGGTGTTTGCGCCTAGAGGCAAAGGCAGGCCGTCCGTCTCTTGCGCCCACCACTCGCCCAAATCGACGATTTTATGCAGCCCCTTCGTTTCATAAAACAATTGGCCTTCATGAATGATCAAACCCGCATCGACTCGGCCGTCGCAGACGGCGGGAATGATTTGATCGAAGGGAACCACATCGTATTGAAATTCACCCATACATAATTGGAGCCCCAAAAAAGCGGACGTCATTTTCCCGGGGACGGCGATGGTTTTCGTCTTCAGTTCTTCCTTTGTCATCGGTTCGCGGGCTACGACCATGGGGCCGTAGTTTTCTCCCATACTGCTCCCCGCCGTCAAGATCGCATATCGGGAAGAGACATATGCGTAAGCATGAACCGAAATGGCTGTGATGTCCAACTCGCCCACCGAAGCTTTATGGTTCAAAGTTTCAATATCGCGCAATATATGTCGAAACTTAAACGGCCCCGGATCGATCTTATCGTTGGCCAAGGCGTAAAACATAAAGGCGTCGTCTGCATCCGGACTATGTCCGATCGTGATTTCTCGTGGTTTCATAACAAATTCCTTTATTCTTGCGTCTTAAAATTCTGAGAGTGTGAATTCGTCCGACTTCTCTTTTATGATCAGCATGCAATAAGTGCGATCTTCGTCAATGTTTAAGTGTAGCCGTTTGTCGTCTTTTTTCAGGTTGAGCGCTTCATGCGTCTTCCATTCTCCATTCACGATTTCTCCCGCGATAAGTTGCGGATCCTTCAATGCTTCATTCCAAATCGAACACATCCCGCCCCGGGTCGGGAATAGACAGATCCTTTGGCTTTGGCCGATCGGGCGCCCGTCGGCGGATTGAATCATTAGATGCGCGTCGGTTTCGACGAGCGGCTCTTGATTTTGTTGAATGGATCCCGTTCCTTCAATCGAAAAAATTCTCCCTTGCTCATCGATTTCAACCAAACCGGTTTCCCATGGCCCTAATGAAAGGGCGATCCGGCCTCCAATCGTCTGAATTTCATAATCGGCCGGCTCGCTCGCTCGATCATTGCGATAGAGCGTATAAATCCGCCGGCCGTTTGTTTCCGGAATCGAAAAAAGGTGCAGAAGGGGATCATCCGGCTGAGCCTCGATGCCGGCATAGCCGGCTTGATGGAAAAATTCCTTGTACGGATTCCATGACAAATCTTTCATTTCCGCCAGTTCGATGGGAGCGGGCAGAAAATAGACGCTCCCTTTCCCAACTTTCGAAACGATGAAATCCTGCTTCTCTTTCGGAATATCGATTTGGAAAGGATCTTTTGGCTCTTGTTCTTTCAAGCCTAGCTGCGCATAGCGTTTGATGCGCGTCGGCTTTATCGCGGCGTCGAATCCAATCCCGCCGGAAAAATACAGATTTCCGCCTTCTTTGACAAAATTCACAGTAAATTCAAAAACATCATCGTCGGGGCAATACGGAATCGGCCACAGCAAATGCTTCGCGGATTGGGGCAGTTCGAATAGATCTTTCTCGTTGATCACGCCGAAATTGACATGGCACGAAAACATTTGATCCATGGCGGCGCGCATCGCGCGATGGATGACATGTATTTTTGCGCCTAATCTATGATTGTCCGGCAGTACGAAAAAAACATCCGGCGCTTCATAACAAGGCCGAAACGAGCGGAAAAAATAACTCATATTGCGATAGGCGTAAAACCAATCCTTGGGAACCGCATCCTGGGCGTACGTCAATCCCCAAGGAAACACGCAGTCGTCCAAATCTTTCAGATCCCAGTTGAGCGCCATGCCGCCGCCCAATCCCAGCGTTTCATGCCCGACGGCGAGAAAATGGTGAATGGAAGATCGAACTTCATCCTGAAAGAGGCCTTTCTTTCGGGCTTCATGAGCGTCCCAGCCTCCAAATTCGCCCACCGACAATCCCTGCCCGCGAAAGCGCCGGTCGGTCAATTTGAAAATCGGCGAGAATCGATCAAACGGCCCGTGGTAGTGCGTATTGGAAAAATCCAACCGTCCAGTCGGCAGAAATTTATCGGCCTGCCATTCACTCTGCAAAAAGCCGACCGTGCCGATGGCCTCGGGATTCCCCGACTTGATTCCCTCCATGTTGGCGTTGATCCAGCGTTCAACCAGCCAAACGCGGAAGCGGTTGTAATCGAACGCTCGCGGATTATCCCATTCTTCGGCGCCGGCCTGGCAGGGAATCGAGCCTAGCGTTTCATCCGCCGCGTATTTCCCCCATGCTTCCTTAACCGCCGAATCTGTTCGATATGTTTCCTGCAGAAATCGATTCCATAAAGTTCTGTTGATGGATGATTCCCCCGGCAGTACGGAAGGCTCGTTCTGGATGTCGAAAAACACATGCGGCGATTCTTTGTAATGATTCGTCCAAAATCGGCACCACGTGCGCTGCGCTTCCAGTTCTTCGTCGCTCAATTCTACATCCAGCCAGTCATGAAGCGTCAAAATCAGCGCCACGCCGAATTTCCCGGCGATTTGAACCAGTTGATCGGTTTGTTCGATCAACTTGGCGGGCGGACGCTTCGCCAAATCCATGGCTGAATGTCCGGCTCGCCCTTCATATCCTCGCGCCGCAAACGGCGAAAAATGCAGAATGCGCAGCACTCGCATTCCATAAACGCGCATGCGGGAAAAATCGCGCTCCCAGGTCTCCGCATTTTCACGCGGCGAATACCAAACCATGCCCGTTTGATTGCATCCGAACAAAATCGTAGGTTCACCGTTTACTTGAAAATAATTATTGGAAAACGTTATTTTTGAGTAAGTTGCAGACGGCAAAGATGGAGAGGGAACGGCGGGCTTCTTCCTTTCCGGATTTTGCATAAATTGAATCGTCTGCCACAACGCCTCCATCATCTCCGGATGAGATTTACTGAAGAGATTAACGTTGGTTGCGCCGGAAAACGCCCATTTGGATCCTTGATAAGGACCGTCATGATGCACCATCACGCTGAAAACGGATCCACGGGGCCGCCCAAAGCGGTCATAGGATGTAACCAGCGGATGCCAATCGGCGTAAGCGTCGGGAAACACGGGCGAGACGCCGCCCGACATGGCTGTTGCGGCGAATCCCTCGAGCGGCATGGTATAGGACCAATCTCCAACCGATAGCGGCGATTGGGGATCGGGAGAAATCGTCTCGACTCGCTTAAAAGGATATGTGGGATCGAATATAACTATTTGTTCAGGCTGAAAGCGCACCCAATCCCCCGGCTGGCCGCGGCGTCCCGAGAGTAAAAGATTCAGATCATCGGTTTCAAACTTGACCCATGATCCGTTTTCCTTCTTCATCAAATCGTCAAAGGCGTACCCGCCCATCGATACGAACGAACCGCCTCGTTTTAGATAATGAACAAAAACATCCCGAGCCTCGAAAGGAAAGCAGGCCCCGTAAGGAAGAATCACCGCCTCGATTTTTTCCGGCTGCAAAAACTCTTCGCGGGATAATTCCTCCGACGAAATCAGCCGCACTGCCGCATGTTTCGACGCCAGAAAATTATTCAATTCCAAGGGATCGGCGTACGATTCCCGGGGCGGAAAATCTTCCTGCAATATGGCGATCTCCGATTGGGCGGAAAGGCTGACCGCGCAAAGACATAACAATGCCTGAAGCAGATAAGTGCGATTCATGATTTCTCTCTCTTTCTATGATTCAGCAGGAGGGCAGCTGCGAATAAATGAGGCAAAACGTATCCATTCTTCAATCGGCCAATCTTCGGCTCGTTGATCCAGATCGAAGTTCTTTTCGATTTCCGGTAATAAATCGCTCAAAACGCGCTTCTGCACCAAACAGCCTTGCAGGTTTTTTCGCATTTTTTTCCGCCGGTGCAAAAAGCCGATATGGGCGGCTCGCTCCAGAAATTGCCAGGCAAACTCCACATCGGCTTGCGGATTAGGGACGAATTTCATAAAAACCGAATCGACTTTGGGCTGTGGAAAGAACGCGCCGGGCCGGATCGTCATAATCTTGCTGGCATGAAAAAGATATTTCAAGACGATCGAAAGCCGTCCATACTGCTTGTCTCGTTCGCTCGCCATGATTCGCTCACCCACTTCTTTCTGCACCATGACGCATATCGATTCGAAGCGATAATCACTGTATGCCAAATGAAAAAGAATAGGCACGGAAACGTTGTATGGCAGGTTCCCGATGACATGGCGCACGCCGAGATTCCCGGCCAACGCGGCAAAATCCACATCCAAAGCGTCTCGATGAACGATCGTCAACTGGGTTTCATCGAAACCCCACCGCCGACGCCATTCCGGCAGTCGCTCCGCAAATAGTCTGTCTTTTTCCACGGCGACGACTTTTAATCCTCGGTGCAGCAGAAGCCAGGTCAAATGCCCGATTCCCGGCCCGATCTCAATCGCCGTTCCTTCCGCAGGGAAATGGCATGAATTCAGGATCGAATTCATCACCTTTTCATTGATTAAAAAATTTTGACCGAGTGCGCGCGAAGTAAAGAAGCCTTCTCCCTCCATAAACTTCTTTAAACCTTTGCGCGCATATAACGATTCCCAAAGGTCTTGGCGGGATGATGAAAGGTTGTTCGCATCCTTTATCAATGCTATTGTCTCTTTTCGATTTGATCCAATTTTTTATTTGTTTGAGGCGTAATATGTCCTTGCATACGATAACCGTTGAAGACAATCAAGTCAAAATCATTGATCAAACTTTACTTCCAAACCAGAAGGAAT
Organism: Candidatus Omnitrophota bacterium; assembly: GCA_016934335.1. Classification (GTDB taxonomy): domain Bacteria; phylum Hinthialibacterota; class Hinthialibacteria; order Hinthialibacterales; family Hinthialibacteraceae; genus JAFGTC01. The sequence goes on from JAFGTC010000017.1 coordinate 38,797, forward strand.
ATCGCGTCATCCACAATAAAGAAGAAATGTGGGAGGCGATCAAGGTTTTACGCATTCGGGGCGCTCCCGCCATCGGCGTCGCCGCCGCCTATGGAGCATACTTGGGCGTGAAAGATTCCTCCGCCCGCGATTTTGAAGCCTTCTGGAAGGACGTCGTCGAAACTACGGATTATCTCGCCTCCTCCCGTCCTACGGCCGTGAACTTGTTTTGGGCCTTGGATCGAATGAAGAAATTCATTCAAGACAACGCCTCGACTCCCATCCCCGAACTTAAACAAAAGATTTTCCAGGAAGCCGATCGCATGCGGGAAGAGGATCGAGCGATTTGCCGGAAAATGGGCGAGTACGGCGCGGAACTCTTAGAGAATGGTCAGGGCGTTTTGACCCATTGCAACGCGGGCGGCCTGGCGACGGTCCAATACGGAACGGCCCTGGCGCCTATTTTTATCGCTAAAGAGCAGGGCAAAATTGTGCGGGTGTTCTCGGACGAAACCCGCCCTTTGCTGCAGGGGGCGCGGCTGACAACCTGGGAACTGCATGAAGCCGGGATTCCGGTCACTTTGATCTGCGACAATATGGCCGC
>JAFGTC010000132.1 GCA_016934335.1 Candidatus Omnitrophota bacterium
AGGAAAAATCGTCCTCGTCACGGGCGGCACAGGAACCATCGGGAGCGAGATCGTCCGGCAGTTGATCCCGCTCCAGCCGCGCATCATCCGAATTCTGAGCCGCGACGAATACAAGCAGGCGGTCCTGCGCTATCGATTTCGGCAATACAATTTCATTCGCTACCTTCTGGGAGACATCCGCGACGTAGAGCGATTAAGCCGCGCTTTTGAAGGCGTTCACGTCGTCTTTCACGCCGCCGCCCTCAAACGCGTGGAAGCCACGGAATACGATCCGCTGGAAGCGGTCAAAACCAACGTGCTGGGCACCCAAAACATCATAACCGCCTCCCTCGAAAGCCCGACCGTCGAACGGGTCGTGTCGATCAGCACCGATAAAGCCGTCAACGTCACTTCCACCATGGGCGCCACCAAACTGCTCTCCGAGCGGCTGATGAGCTGGGCGTCGTTCTACCGCCGCGAACCGCACAAGACCTTTTGCTCGGTTCGATTCGGAAATGTGCTGGGCTCGCGAGGTTCAGTGATTCCTCTCTGGCGGGAGCAAATTCGCGACGGCGGCCCGTTGACCCTGACTCATCCGGAAATGCGCCGATTTTTTATGTCGATACCCAACGCAGTCAGCCTGGTGCTCAAGGCGGCCGCCCACTCGACCGGGGGAGAATTGTATATTCTCCGGATGAAATCGGCCTATATACGCGATCTGGCCGAAATTCTGATCGAAGAGCTGGCGCCGCAATTCGGGCGTCGTCCGTCGGACATCTCCATCGAAATCACCGGCGCCGAACCGGGCGAAAAAATGGACGAAGATCTGCTGGCCGACAATGAGCTGCCGCGCACTTTTTCGATCGATGACGAAATGGCCGTCGTCGTGCCCGCTCATCGGATCGAAGAATTTCAATTGAGAAAACTGGATAATTTTGAAGGATACATCACCAGCAACAACACCATCACCAAAAACGAACTGCGCGAATACCTCCGGCAAGAAGAGATCATTTAAATCCGAAATCGATCAGGCATTCATCCATGACCTACAAACAAGCCCTGCGCTATCTCTATTCGTTTGTTTCATACGAACGGAAAACGAACTGGACCTATTCGAATAAGACGCTGAACCTCGATCGGTTCCGGCTGTTCCTGGAAAAACTAGGCAATCCGCAATTCGGCTTTCCCTCCATCCACGCGGCGGGCAGCGACGGCAAAGGATCGGTCTGCGCCATGACCGCATCGGTATTACGCAGCATGGGATTCAAAGTCGGCGTGTTCTCGTCTCCCCATCTCCATGACATCCGCGAACGAATCATCATCAACGGCGAGTGGATTTCCAAGCAAGCCTTCTCCCGGCTGACCCGGCGTCTTCAGGAAATCGGCGAGCAGGAAGCGCCCCTGCCCCAAGGCTATGTCACCTTCTTCGAACTGCTCACCGCCATGGCTTTTCTCTATTTTCAAGAAGAACAAGTCGATTTCGCCGTGGTTGAAACCGGTATGGGAGGGCGGCTGGATTCCACCAATGTCATGCGCCCCAAGTTATCGGTAATCACGCATATTTCGCTCGAACACACCGAGCAGTTGGGAAACACTCTCGAAGCCATCGCCGATGAAAAACTGGGGATCACGCAGCCCGACATTCCCGTCATCATAGGCCGTCAAGAAAAAAACTTGACAGCCCATTTTCACCGGCGTCTCAAAAACCATCGAGCTCCCGTTGTTTTTGTCGACGAGCAATACCGGATCTCGGCAAGTCGATGCGGGCGTAAATACCGTCAACTTGACATCGAACGCACCAGTGAACCGCTCCGGCAACGGCGCATCCACATTCCTCTGTTCGGCCATTATCAAATGGAAAACGCCGCGACCGTCCTGGCGGCGATCGACGCTCTGCATGAAAACGGCGTCATTCCGCCTCCCTCCCCCACGGCGCTGGATCGGGGATTCCGCCGGGTGATCTGGCCGGGGCGCTTTGAAGTTTTCCGCCGGAAAGATCGCTCCATTCTTGTGCTCGACGCCGCCCATACGGCCAAAGGCGCCGCTTCGCTGCGATTATCCCTCGACGAACAATTCCCCCGCAAAAAGCGCGTCTTTCTGCTTGGATTTTTGCAAGGCAAAAAAATCAGCGACATGATTCGATCGCTCGCCCGCTCCGGCGACGCCATGATTTTCACGCAGGCGCCCACGCCGCGCGGCTCTAGTTTGGATATGATTCGAGAATGCCTTTCCGGCATCGATACAACGAATATGGAAACGTACTTCATCCAAACGCCGGCGCGCGCCCTCGCCCAAGCGGAAAAAATCGCCGCTCCCAAAGACGTTCTCTGCGCAACCGGATCGCTTTATCTGGTAGGAGAAATTCGCCGGAGAATTCTTGATGCGCCGAAATGAACATCATGCGCATACTGCGCTCCGGCAAGATATTCGCGGGCGCTGAAGGATGACGATCCCCTATCGTCAATTTCCTTGTTTAACAGTTCCTTGTTTAATCGGGCTTGGTTTGGCTGCGGGTTTTCTTTTTAAGGCGCTCCATAATCGCCATGTGCGCCGCTTCTTTTCTATCGACTGGTTTTTCGCCGGCCGGTTTCTTGCCGGCCGTCTTCGAAGGCGCCGTTTTTCTGGGCAGTCGAGGCTGGACAGGCTCGGCCGCTTCTCCGGCCGCGATCAAGGCCTTTTGACCGACGTCGCTCTCGCCCAATTCCTCCTCGCGAAACTTTACAATCGAAACCAGAGCCTCCCGCTCTTTATGAACCAGTTGCGCCTGGCTTTGGAAGCCGATCGGAGCGGCGCCCATTTGAGAAAAGGTCTTATCGAGATGGTCG
>JAFGTC010000018.1 GCA_016934335.1 Candidatus Omnitrophota bacterium
AAGCGCGTCGGATATCCCAAGATGGGGCAGCCTCCTCACAACCTGCCCTTCACTGTCATTGGCGCGGCGCTTCTCTGGTTCGGCTGGTTCGGCTTCAATGCGGGCAGTTCGCTGGCCGCCGACGGGATCGCCGCCATCGCATTCGCCACAACCAACACCGCCGCGGCGACCGCCGGATTGACGTGGGCCATGCTCGAATGGATTTTTCGAGGGAAGCCGACGGTTCTCGGCGCCGCTACGGGCGCCGTCGCCGGGCTGGTCGCCATTACGCCGGGCGCGGGATTTGTCAGCGTCCCTTCTGCGTTGGCCATAGGCTTCGGGGCGTCGGTTATCTGCTACATCGGTTTGTATAAGATTAAAAGCAAATTCGGATATGACGATTCGCTGGACGTATTCGGCGTGCATGGCCTGGGAGGAACCTGGGGCGCTCTGGCGACCGGTCTCTTCTGCAGCACGTCCATTAATCCCAACGGCGCGGACGGCTTGTTTTTCGGCAATCCCGGCCAGTTTCTCATCCAGGTGATCGGCGTCGCCGCCGGCTACGCCATCGCCATTGTCGGAACGTTAGTTTGTCTGGGAATCGTACGCAGCGTTACTTCGCTGCGCGTCAGCCGGGAAGAAGAAATATCTGGATTGGATTATGTATTGCATGGCGAAGTCGCCTATAATTTATTGTCGCAGGGCATGAGCGACGCCTCGAGAACGGAGGAGTATTAATCCATGAATAAAATTGAAGCCATTATTCGTCCGCATAAATTGGAAGAATTGCGAGCCGCTCTTGAAGAAATAGGGATCACAGGAATGACGGTCACCGAAGTTCGCGGATTCGGCCGCCAAAAAGGCCATCATGAACTCTATCGCGGCCGCGAATACACCATCAATTTCCTGCCCAAAATAAAAGTGGAAGTCATTGTGAAATCGGATCAATGCGAAAAAGTGGTTGATGCGATCCGGTCGGCTGTGAATACAGGACAGGTCGGCGACGGGAAAATCTTTATTTACAATCTGGCCGATGCGGTTCGCATTCGCACAGGCGAGCGCGCGGAAGAGGCGCTTTGAGAAAACTCTCGATAGGGGATAGGGAAGGGAACTAAAGCGAATCCCATTTCTTGTCCATGGATTCTTCGTCAGCCGCCATTTCTTCGAACGCTTGAGAATCGCGCCATGACTGCAGAAAACGCATCGCATCTTCTCGGGTTTCGAATGATGGCGCATCTTCAGAGAGGTCGATGCAGCGTCGCATGTCTCCATCGATGAGGATAAAAAGATAACGCGAATTCTTTACATCGATCAGCAGCGTCACGATATGGGACTTCGTCTCGCAGTCCAGAAGGCAAGGATCTTCCAGAGTGAATGAGCCTTGCTTCGGATGAATCGGGAAAAATAGAAAACCGCTGTCTTTCTCTTTATCCACAAATCGGACCTCATACATATTGTCTCGAATTATCAAAGGCGCTTGGAACTGTTCTCTGAGCGCCTTTTAATTTCTTTTGAAGGTAATCATCTTTTTAGAATTTTTCCATTCCATCCTGCATTTTAACCATGGCGTCAATCTCTTTGTGGATGCAATCGCAGGCGATCTCGCAGATTTTTAAGACCATCTGGTTGGTGATGCGGTAATAAATTTTCGTTCCCTCGCGGCGGGGCGCGACCAGACTTGCTTTAGCCAATGCGTTCAGGTTGGCGGAGGCGGTCCCGTGCTTGAGATGTAAAATATCGGCGATTTCCCCGACACTTCTCTCCCGATCCTTCAGCAATTGGAGTATTTTCAAACGGAGAGGTTCAGACATTACTTTAAAACGCTGGGCCACGATTTGCATCATTTCGTCATTGCTGCGCATCTTCGCTTCCTTGATAAAAAATTCAATCTTCCCTTGCTTTTCCATTATGCTATGATACTATGGTATAATAGAAAAACAAGGGTATATTCATCCCGAGGTTCATGATTATGAAACTTATAAAGAACATAGTAGTTATCGCTGTTTCTTTTTCCATTTTAATCGGTTTGTTGATGTGGATGCAGGGATTATTCAATGCGGACCGCGTTGCGCCGGATTTATTGCAGGAAGCGTCTGAAGATATTTCGAGTGTTCAAACTGTTACGACTCAATATCGTACGATGGATCAAACCGCCGATGCGGTGGGTTCGATTCAATCGCGCAGCACGACCAACGTCGCCAGTAAAATTTTAGCCGGCATCTTGACCGTCAATTTTCGTCCGGGAGATGAAGTTAAAAAGGGAGATTTGTTGATTACTTTGGACGATCGCGATCTTCGCGCGCGTCTTCAGCAGGCGGAAAACGCTTTGGAAGCGGCGCAGGCGACGCTGGAGAAAACGATGCGCGATCGAACGCGGTACGAGCAGCTGCGTAAAACCGACGATGTCACTCAGAATACGCTCGACGAAGCGATCAGCGCCGAGCGGATCGCCAAAGCGAACGTCGATCGGGCGCAGCAGGCGGTTCGCGAGGCGGAGGTCATGCTTTCGTACGCCAAAATCTACGCGACGATGAGCGGAACCGTCATCGAAAAACATTGCGATCCCGGCGATCTGGCTTCGCCGGGAGAGTCGCTGCTGACGATGTATGATCCTACAAACCTGCGGGTGGAAGTGGCCGTGCGCGAACAATTGTCGGGGCGTCTGAAACTGGGGCAGTCGGTTCAAGTCAGCATCGACGCTGTCAATAAGCAGATGACGGGAACCGTGGAGGAGATCGTTCCATCGGCCGATCCGGCCAGTCGTTCGGTGATCGTCAAAGTTGCGATTCCACGCGAACAGGGCATTTTCCCCGGCATGTTCGGCCGCATCTATATCCCGCTGGATGCTGTGAAATTTCTGGTTGTTCCGCAGAAAGCGGTTCGCAAAGTGGGGCAGTTGGAACTGATTACCGTCAAGAAAGATCAACAATTGGTTACGCGGGCGGTGCGCACCGGCCGGCGTTGGAACGGCGACATTGAGATCTTGTCCGGCTTGACTGAAGGAGAAGAAGTGGTCGTCTCTCAAGGAGCGTAAACGATGACAAACGCCAAACTGTCTCCCTTCAGCAAAATTGTCGAAATTTTTTTGGATTCGAATCTTTCGATTATCCTGATCATCCTGGCTCTCTTGGCCGGCGGCGCCGCTTTGCTGGTCACTCCCCGGGAAGAGGAGCCGCAGATTGTCGTCCCGTTCGCCGATGTATACATCGATGTTCCCGGCGCTTCGGCGGAAGAGGTGGAGCGCCTGGTCGCCACGCGCTTGGAGAAGTTGTTGTGGCAGATAGACGGAGTGGAATATGTTTATTCAACTTCGCGCACCGGGCAGGCGATCGTCACGGTTCGCTTTTACGTCGGCGAAGACCGCGAGCGCAGCCTGGTTAAGTTGTATAACAAGATCGACTCGAACATCGATAATGTTCCGGCGATCATAACGGGATGGGTGGTCAAGCCCATCGAGATTGACGACGTCCCCATCCTGAACTTGACGTTATACAGCGAAGAGGCGGATGAATACACGCTGCGGCGGGTGTCGGAGGAAGTGATCGACCGCCTGCAAAGCGTCAAGAACACGGGAAACACTTATATTGTCGGCGGCCTGCCTCGCCGATTGCGCGTCGAATTGGATCGCGAGCGGCTGCAGGCTCATTCGCTGACGCCTCTCGATATTGTGGAAAAAATCAAAGCGGCCAATGTCAACATCCCCGCCGGTTCGATAAATCGCAATAATGAAGAGATTCTGATCGAAGGCGGCGCGGTGATTTCGTCGGTGCGCGAGTTGCAGGATTTGGTTGTCGGCGTTTTCCGGTCGCAGCCGGTTTACTTGAAAGATGTCGCGGCGTTGATGGACGGGCCGGCGGAGCGGGAAACGTATACGCGAATCGGATTCGGCCCCGCCGCCCATCATTCCAGCGAAAATATCCAGGAACAGACCGATCACAGCGTTCCCTCCGTCACCTTGGCCGTCGCCAAGAAAAAAGGCTCCAATGCGGTTTGGGTGGTGGATGAAGTTCTTGAGGAACTGGAGTCCATCAAAGAGCAGGTCATTCCCGATAACATTCATGTTCTCGTCACTCGCAACAACGGCGAAACCGCCGACGAGAAAGTCAACGAACTGGTAGAGGGGCTGGTGGTGGCGATCATCACCGTCATCGCTCTGATTACCTATATTCTGGGATGGCGCGAGGGGCTGATCATCGCGTTCGCCGTCCCGATTACGTTCGGTCTGGCGCTTTTCTTTAACATGCTGCTGGGCTATTCCATCAACCGGGTGACCTTGTTCGCGCTGACGCTGTCGCTTGGCCTGGTGGTGGACGATCCCATAGTGGATGTAGAGAATATTTACCGCCATTTCACCATGAAAATACGCAGCGCCCGCGATTCGGTGCTCTATGCGGTGGATGAGGTGCGGCCGCCGATCATCCTGGCGACGCTGGCGGTCATCGTCTCGTTTCTTCCCATGTTTTTTATCACCGGCATGATGGGGCCGTATATGGCGCCCATGGCGCTCAATGTGCCGCTGGCCATGATCATGTCGCTGTTGGTGGCGTTTACGATCACGCCCTGGATGACTTATCACGTATTCAAAAAAGAATACGAGCATGCCGAGGAAGAAGAATTCGATCTGAAAAAGAGTCTAGTGTATCGCATCTATCAGCCGGTCGTATCGCCGTTTCTGCGGTCGCGCTTTCTTTCGTACAGCCTGATTCTGTTGATCATCGTTTTGATGATCGGATCGGGATTGCTGGCGGCCTTCGGTTTTGTCCCGCTGAAAATGCTTCCCTTCGACAACAAAAACGAATTGCAAATTTTGGTGGATATGCCGGAAGGGACGACGCTGGAAGAGACGGATCGCGTGATTCGCGAATATGAAGACTATTTGCGCCGCGTTCCGGAAGCGACTGATTTTCAGTCGTATGTCGGGACGTCGTCGCCGATCGATTTCAATGGCATGGTGCGCCATTACTATTTCCGCGGGGGAAGCCACCAGGCCGATATTCGCGTCAATCTTGTGGACAAGGATTATCGGAAGCAGCAAAGCCACACCATCGCGCTGCGCCTGCGCGACGATATCGACGCCATTGCTAAAAAGCACGGCGGGATTGCAAAAATCGTCGAGGTTCCTCCCGGACCGCCGGTCATTTCGACGGTAGTGGCGGAAATCTATGGTTCGCCGGATAAAACCTACGACGAATTGATCGAAGCGGCTCGAATTGTCCAAACTCGCATGAAGTCTGTTCAAGCGATGGTGGAAGTGGACGATTACATCGAAGCGCCCCAGAAAAAATACATTTTCGAAGTCGATCGGCAAAAGGCGGCGCTGAATGGAATCACTTCGCAGCAGATCGCTCAGACTTTGTCGCTTGCATCCAAGGGAATGGATGTGGGAATGATTCGCGAGCCTTCCGAGAGAAATCCGCTGCTGATTCGCCTGCGCCTTCCCCGGGCGGACCGCTCCAGTCTGGATGACTTGAAGCGTCTCGCCGTCAAAGGCGACGGCGGAAATTTGATTCAAATCGCCGAGTTGGGCGTTTTTGTCGAAGATCGAATCGATGTTTCCATTTATCATAAAAACCTGGAGCGAGTGGTTTACGTTCTGGCCGAAATGGCGGGCCGCGCGCCGGCGGAGGCGATTCTCGAACTGCAGTCTTATTTCAAGCAGAATCCCCTGCCCCAAGGATTTCGCATCAACTGGGCGGGCGAAGGCGAATGGAAAATCACGGTGCGGGTTTTTCGCGATTTAGGCATCGCGTTCGGAGCGGCGATGATCGGCATCTTCATATTATTGGTCATCGAGACGGCTTCCTTCTTTATGCCGCTGGTCATCATGGTCGCCATTCCACTGACCGTCATCGGCATCATGCCGGGATTTTATATTTTGAATCTGCTGACTAACCGGCCCGTCGGCGGCTATGAAGATCCTGTTTTCTTTACGGCGACCGCCATGATCGGCATGATTGCTCTGGCCGGCATTGTGGTGCGCAACTCCATCATCCTGATCGATTTCATTCATCACGCCTTGAAGGAAGGGAAGCCGCTGCAGGACGCCTTGATCGAATCGGGGGCGGTTCGATTTCGCCCCATTCTGATCACCGCCGGAACGACCATGCTGGGCAACTGGGTGATTACGCTCGATCCGATCTTCAGCGGATTGGCGTGGTCGATTATCTTTGGCATTTTCGCCTCAACGGCGTTTACTTTGATCGTCATCCCCGTCATTTACAACCTGCTTTTTTCAAGAAAACACGAGAAAGTGGAGTCGTCGTCATGACTACGGAGCGAATTGTTCGAATCGTCGCCGGCGCGTTTGTGCTGATCAGCGCGGCGCTGTCGCAGTTGCACTCGCCCTGGTGGCTGTTGTTCACCGCGTTTGTTGGATTGAATCTTTTTCAATCGGGATTCACGAAATTTTGTCCCTTGGAAGTGATTTTAGAAAAAATGGGCGCGCCGTCGTGCTCGTCAATTAAGGAGAGAAATCAAAATGAATGAATTGTTGACCATCGTTCTCGCTGTTGGAATTTGGTATGCTTTGATGCGCTTTATTCTTCCCGCGTTGGGAATTCCCACCTGTATGACCGGCGCATGCCAAATGAAAAAAACGCAGATGAACAAGGAGCGTGAGAGCCAGTCTGTCAAAAAGGAGACAGAATCCTATGAGGGAGAATAAAAACAAACGAATCGTTGTCATTGGAGGCGTCGCGGCGGGGACCAAAGCGGCGGCTAAAGCTCGGCGCCAGGATCCGAATGCTGAGATTACCATTTACACGAATGAAAAATATATTTCTTATGCGGGCTGCGGTCAGCCGTATTATATCGGCGGTGAAATCGCCGCCAAAGATGCTTTGCTGGCGCGAACGCCCGAGCAGTTTCAACAAGCATCCAGGATTAACGTGCACACAAGTCATAAAGCGGTGCGCATCGATCCCCATGCCAAAACGGTCGAAATCCTCGATCTCAATTCCAACCAGTCGTTCACTGCGTCTTATGACGCGCTGGTGATCGCGACGGGCGCATCGCCCATCATTCCTCCTCTTCCCGGCTTCGATTTACCGGGCGTCTACGCCGTGCGAACCGTTCCCGACGCCGAAGCCATGCGCTCCATGCTCGATTCCGGCAAAGTGAAGGAAGCGGTCGTTGTGGGCGGCGGATATATTGGGCTGGAAATGGTCGAAAATCTGGTCGCGCAGAACGTCAAAGTTACAGTGGTGGAGCGGGAGCCGCAGCTGGCGCCGCTGTTTGACGAAGAGGTCGCTGCGCATATTCGCAACGCCCTTCGCCATAACGGCGTTGATATTATCACGGGCTCGTCGCTCGAATCCATTCAAGGCTCGAGAGAATATGGCGTGAAGAGCGTGATGGTAGGCGGGCGGGAGATTCCGGCGGATTTAGTGATTTTGTCGATCGGCATACGGCCCAATGTGCAGTTGGCGAAGGAAGCGGGGATTGAATTGGGCTCTACGGGCGCAATTCGAGTGAACGAACGTCTGCAAACCAATTTTCCCGATATTTACGCCGGCGGCGATTGTACGGAAAGCATACAACTGGTTACGGGAAAGCCGACCTGGGTTCCTCTCGGCTCCACGGCGAACAAGCAGGGGCGCGTCATCGGGATCAATGCCACAGGCGGAGACGCCGTGTTTCCCGGCGTTTTGGGAACCGGGATCTTCCGCGTTTTCGATTTGAATGTGGCGCGGACGGGATTGATTGAAAAAGAACTCAAGGCTGAAGGCATCGACTACGAAGCGGCGATCGTGGCCATGGATGATAAACCGCATTATATGGCCGGCCTGCAGAAGGTGATAATCAAATTATTGGCGGAGAAATCGTCCCGCCGATTGATCGGCGCCGAAGTATGGGGGCGGGGCAAGGTGGATAAGGTCGTCGATACGCTGGCGACGGTTCTGTATTTTAAGGGGACGGTCGATGACGCCATGCAGTTGGATCTGGCCTACGCGCCTCCTTTCGCTCCCGCTTTGGGCAATGTAATCACCGCCGCCAATGTATTGCAGAATAAACTGGATAAAAACACCGAAGGCATTCTCCCTATGGACGTCAAAAAGAAAATTGATCTGGGCGATGACGATTTTGTCTTTGTGGATGTGCGTCCGCCGGAGATGCGCGACCAATTGTGTTCGATGAAGGATTGTCTTTTCATCCCCATGCCTACTCTCAAGCAGAATCTCGAGCGTCTGCCGAAGGACAAAATGGTCATCACGTCCTGCCTGATCGGCATGACGGCGGCGCAGGCTTATCGCGTGCTCAAACAAAATGGCTTCCCAAACGTCCGTTATATGGATGGAGGCGTCACCGCATGGCCTGATCCGGTTCCTAATCCTGATAAAAAGTGAGTCGATATATTATGGCAGATTCTTTATAACAATCAGATGTTTTTTTTAAGTCATATTAAGCCCTTCAACCGGCAGTTGAATCGAACATGCAATTGTTGAGTGAAGGGTTTTTGCTTTGGAAACCGGGAGGCGGATTGTATAATTCCTTACATTCACGAAAATTTTTTGAAGAAGGGAATTGTAACTCGATGTCTAAGTCCGCTGTTTCGCTCCAAGATTTGCTGCAGGAAAAAATCGTGATTTTTGATGGAGCGATGGGTACGTCTCTGCAAAAGCGCCGCCTCACAGCGGAGGATTTTGGGGGGCTCGATTATGAAGGGTGCAACGAAAATTTAGTTTTAACCCGGCCCGATGTAATAGAAGACGTTCATCGCGCTTATTTGGAAGCGGGCGCCGACGTCCTCGAAACCAACACCTTTGGCGGGACGCGACTGGTGTTATCCGAATATCATCTGCAGGATCAAGCCGATCTGATCAATCAAACAGCCGCCCGGTTGGCTCGTAAAGTCGCCGATGAATTTTCCACGAGCGACAAGCCGCGCTTCGTCGCCGGTTCGATGGGGCCGACCACGAAGAGCATATCCGTCACCGGGGGGGTGACGTTTATGGAATTGGTCGAAAATTTTTACGCGCAGGCCAAAGCGCTGCTGGAGGGCGGCGTCGATCTCATCCTCATGGAAACCTGCCAGGACACCCGCAATATCAAGGCGGGCATTCTGGGCCTCGAGCGCGCCAAAAAGGAACTCGGCGTCGATATCCCCCTCATGATCAGCGGCACCATCGAGCCGATGGGAACCATGCTGGCCGGTCAGACGGTCGAGGCGCTGTACGCTTCGGTCGAACACGCCGATCCGCTGGCCATCGGATTGAACTGCGCAACCGGCCCCCAATTCATGACGGATCATATCCGTTCTTTATCAGAAATCGCCGTATGTTATACCAGCGCCATCCCCAACGCCGGTCTGCCGGATGAAGAAGGCCGATACAACGAAACGCCGGATATGATCGCGTCGGCCTTGGAGGAATTCATTCAGGAAGGCTGGGTCAATATCCTGGGCGGCTGCTGCGGCACTACGCCGGAGCATATCGCCGCCATCGTCCGGGCCGCCGAGGGAAAAGCGCCGCGCCGGCCGGTGAAGCAGGCGCGCTGGCATGTCTCCGGCATCGATTATCTCGAATTCACCGGCGACAATCGGCCCGTCATTGTCGGCGAGCGCACCAACGTCATCGGCAGCCGCATGTTCAAGCGCTTGATCTCGGAGGAAAAGTACGAAGAAGCGTCGGAAATCGGACGCCGTCAAGTGCGCACGGGCGCCCAGATCGTCGATGTTTGCCTGGCCAATCCGGATCGGGACGAGAAAACGGACATGGATCGTTTTCTTGCTATTTTGATGAAAAAGATCAAAGCGCCGCTGATGATCGACTCCACCGATCCCGAAGTCATTGAACTGGCTCTGCAGTACTCGCAGGGTAAGGCCGTCATCAATTCCATAAACCTGGAAGACGGCGAAAAGCGATTCGCCGAAGTAGTTCCTCTCGCCAAACAATACGGCGCCGCTTTGATAGTGGGCTGCATCGATGACGATCCCAAGCAGGGCATGGCGCTGACCGTTTCGCGAAAAGTCGAGATCGCCCGGCGGGCCTATGATTTGCTTACGAACAAATACGGCTATCCGGCGCACAATATAATTTTTGATCCGCTGGTATTTCCGTGCGCGACCGGCGATGAGAATTACATCGGCTCGGCGGAGCAGACCATTCTCGGCGTGAAAGCGATCAAGGAGGCGCTGCCCCTGGCGCGAACCGTCCTGGGAGTCAGCAATGTTTCTTTCGGTCTTCCTCCGGCCGGGCGTGAAGTATTGAACGCTGTGTTTTTGTATCATTGCACCAAAGCCGGATTGGATTTGGCGATCGTCAATCCGCAAAAGATGGAGCGCTATGCTTCCATCCCTGAAGAAGAGCGCCGGATGGCGGAAGATCTGCTGTTCAACCGCGGCGCCGATCCGATCGGCGTGTTCGCAGCGTTTTATAAAGAGAAAAAAGTCGTTCAGGAAGAAAAGCCGAAAGACAATCTCTCTGTGGAAGAGCGTCTGGCGTCATGCATCGTGGAAGGCAGCAAAGACGGATTGATTGAAGCCCTCGACGAAGCGCTGAAAAGTCATTCGCCGCTTGAAATTATCAATGGTCCGCTGATGGGCGGCATGGACGAGGTGGGGCGCTTGTTCGGCGCCAATGAATTGATCGTCGCCGAAGTGCTGCAAAGCGCCGAGGTTATGAAAGCAGCCGTCTCTCATCTGGAGCCGTTGATGGAGAAATCGGACGCCAACCGGAAAGGCGTGATGGTTTTGGCGACGGTCAAAGGCGATGTGCACGACATCGGCAAAAATCTTGTCGAAATCATCTTCAGCAACAACGGGTATAAAATCGTGAACTTGGGGATCAAGGTTCCCCCCGAAGAGTTGATTCGCGCCTGCCGGGAGCATCGCCCCTCCATTATCGGTTTGAGCGGTCTGCTGGTGAAGTCCGCTCAGCAGATGGTCGTCACAGCAAACGATCTGCGTAAAGCAGGCATTACCTCGCCTCTCATGGTGGGCGGCGCCGCTCTGTCCAACCGGTTTACGCGACTGAAGATCGCTCCCCAATACGAGGGTTTGGTCATTTACGCGAAAGACGCCATGAACGGTCTGGATCTGGCCAATCAGTTAACCAATGAAAAGCAGCGTCCCGATCTGGAGAAATCGCTGCAGGCGCAGACGGAGAAATTAAGCGTTCTCTCTCATGAAAAAGAGGAGCGCGAAGCATCGCGCGCGCCCCGCCAACGAAGCGCGATCATTGCGGCGGACAACGACATCCCCTCGCCGCCCGATTTCAAACATCACACTCTTTCTCATTATTCTCTGGAGGAAATTTATCCGTATCTCAACCTGCAGACGCTGATGGGCAAACATCTAGGTTTGAAGGGACGCGTCGAGGCTCTCTTGGCGGCCCAAGACGAAAAGGCGTTGTCTCTGACGGCCTCCGTTCGTCGAATCCAGGAGGAGGTCATCGAGAAGGACATTATCAATCCTCGAGCCGTCTTTCAGTTTTTCCCCGTTCGTCGCGAGGACGATGCTATTCTCATCCTCAATCCATCCCGCGTGAATGAGATTGAGCGCTTTGCCTTCCCCCGGCAGTCGAGCGGCGATCGATTGTGTCTCGCCGATTTCATTTCGGCGGATCGCTCTGACAATCTCGCCATGTTTGTGTCGACTTGCGGGGGGCGTGAACTGACTGATTTGGCTGAGCGCTGCAAGCGCGACGGCGAGTATCTGAAATCGCACATTTTGCAGGCGCTCGCCATCGAGTGCGCGGAAGCGTTCGCTGAATTGCTGCATGAAAAAATCCGGCGCATGTGGGGAATTATCGATCCGCCCGATATGACGCTCAAAGAAAAACTGCATGCCAAGTATCGGGGGATTCGCGTCAGCCCGGGATATCCCGCTTGTCCGCGATTGGAGGATCAGGCTCCGATCTTCAAACTGTTGAAAGTGGAGGAATCCATCGGCGCAGCTTTGACGGACGGTTATATGATGGAGCCGGAGGCTTCGGTGTCCGCCATCGTTTTCCATCACCCCGACGCCAAATATTTCAATGTCGGCGACGCCGATCTTGCGGCCTTTGAAAAGCGGCTGGAGGAAAAAGTCGCTGCGGGCGCGGCCGGTTAACGTAGTATAACATAGGCCGCTTCGCTGCGGCCTCTCTCCAATTTCGCCATCGCCGCTCTCCATGGGGCGGCGATGGTTTTATAAACTCTCCGTCACTTGATCTTCTCCCATATTACCCATAGTTTATAAAGTCAGGTATGTTTTGCATCGTAAATGAATGGGATGAAAAAACCATGCGATCCGGTATGGAGAGAGAATGACTCGCCTGTTTTTTGACGGCGATGCATTCATTGTTCGCAGCCTGTCCGATCCTTCCGCTTCAGCGCAGCGCCTGTCGCTGCAGTCATCCCTGAACGTATATTTGCCAGAGGAGGCAATCATGACGAAACAGACGCGAAGAGATTTCGTTAAAGGAACAGCCGCTTTTGCCGCCGGAATTTTTGCGGGGCCCCGTTTCGCCGCCGCTCAAGGGAGCGCATCGGCGAATCATAAATTGAATGTCGCCGTAATCGGCGCCGGAGGGCGCGGCGGCGCCAGCCTCAAAGGCTGCTCGAATGAGAACATCGTTGCAATCTGCGACGTCAATGATCAGAGCGCGGCCAAAGCGAGGGAACAATATTCCAACGCGAAATATTTTCATGATTTCCGCGTCATGATGGATAAAATGAACAAGGAGATCGACGCCGTCTGCGTCGCTACGCCTGATCATACACACTTCGCCGCCGCGATGTGCGCCATGCAAAACCATAAGCACGTCTATGTCGAAAAGCCTCTCGCCCACAATGTTTGGCAGGTGCGAACCCTGAAGAAGGCCGCTCATCATTACAACGTGATCAGCCAGATGGGCAACCAGGGTCACGCCACCGACGGCATCCGCTCCATCAAAGAATGGTTTGAGGCGGATGTCATCGGGGATGTGAAAGAAGTGGTCGCCTGGTTTAACGGGCCGGATTTTCAAGGGCATTATTTCTCCAAACCGGAGAATTACCCGCCCCAAGCGGAGGACGCTCCGGAGCATTTGCAGTGGGATCTATGGCTGGGGCCCGCCCGGGAAAGGCCATACAGCCATTATTATCTCCCCCGTCATTGGCGGGGATGGTATGACTTCGGGAACGCGGAACTGGGCGATTGGGCGTGCCATACGCTCGACGGCCCGTTCTGGGCTTTGCAGTTGGGAATGCCGGAGGCCGTCGAAACCGTTCAACGCAGCCCGTCTCCCGAAGGATTTACGCCGGATCGCTCCATCATCCGCTTTTCTTTCCCCGCGCGCGGCGGCAAGCCGCCTGTTGTTCTTTCCTGGCATGACGGCGGTTTGAAGCCGGATTTGCGGCCCGAATGGGGATTGGATAAATTGCCGGGCAGCGGCATGATCATGATCGGCGACAAATGCTCTCTCATGACCGGCGGCCGCCCCAACGATCCGAAACTTCTTCCGGAGAGCGTTTGGACTGATTTCTCCAAAAATCCTACGGAGAAAACCATCCCCCGCGTGGATGGCGGCCCATGGGATGAATGGATCAACGCGATTAAAGGCGACGGCCCCATGCCGGGATCGAATTTCGATTACTCTTCCGATCTTACCGAGATGACCTTGCTGGGCGTCTTAGTCCAGCGTTTCAATAAACGCATCGAGTACGATGCGGCGAACATGAAGATCGTCAACGATCCTATGCTGGATGCGTTCATCAAGGAGCCTGTCCGCGAAGGATGGTCGTTCGGCGAGGAAGTTTGGAAGGCCTAGCCATAACAAACCGACATAAATCTATCGCGCATTGTACCGCCGCATCCGAATTTTATTTGGAATCAGGAGGAATCGTTCATGAAAAAGCGAATGTCGTATAGTGAGATTTTTCGGACCTGTTTGTTGCATGTAGGCGTGTTGAGCATTTTGTGCATGGCGGGCTACTCATCGGCGAGCGAAATCCGTAACGCCTATCCTCCAAAGATATCCTTGGACGAGTTGCAGAAACTCGTTGCGCAAGCTCCCAAAACCCATCCTCGCTTGCTCGTCAGCGCGGGTGAACTGGAGGCTTTGCGCCAGACGAACGATCCGGATCCATTAACGCAGTCGCTGAAAGATGCGATTGTTCATCAAGCCGACAGCCTTTTGGACGTTTCTCCCATAGAACGAAAACTGCAGGGGAGAAGGCTTCTCGGCCAATCCCGCTTATGCGTGCAGCGCGTCATCGCATTATCGACGGCCTATCATCTCACCGGCGACTTGAAGTACGTTCAGCGATGTGAAAAGGAAATGATCCAAGCCGCGAAATTCGAGGATTGGAATCCCAGCCATTTTTTGGATGTGGCGGAAATGACGTTTGCGCTGGCCATTGGCTACGATTGGCTCTACAACCAACTCGAAGAAGATTCGCGGTCGATCATTCGAAGCGCCATTGTGCAGAAAGGCGTCATCCTCCCCTTTGAGACGCGCCACAACGGATGGGTGCGATCCAGCAACAACTGGGGGCAGGTTTGTCATGGCGGGCTTACCGCCGGAGCGCTCGCCGTGATGGAGCATGAACCGGAACTGGCGGCGAAGACCGTGCACAATGCATTGCAAAACGTCACCCGCTCGATGGCGGCCTTCGCTCCAAAGGGCAGCTACCCGGAAGGCCCCGGCTATTGGTCGTATGGGACTACGTACAATGTCTTGTTGATCGGCGTGTTGGAGAGCGTTTTGGGCTCCGACTTTGGATTGAGCAAGGCGCCGGGATTCGACGAAACCGGGCAATACCTCGATCTCGTAACGGGCCCCTCCGGCTATACTTTCAATTACGCCGATGGAGGAGCGGGCCGAGGCTCTGAACCGGCCGTTTTTTGGTTTGCCTCCCGGTATAATCGGCCTGATTGGCTGATCCATGAATATGATCTGCTTTCGAATACGATCGCCCGGGCCAAGGCGTCGAACCGAGCGTCATACGGCGGCCGTTTTTTCCCCTTCACGTTGTTGTGGATGAAAGAAAAAGCCGATGCGCAGGAAATCAGGATGCCTTTGCATTGGTCCAGCCTGGGGCATGTCCCTATTACGATTCATCGAAGTTCCTGGACCGATCCCAATGCGGTTTTCATCGGCTTGAAAGCCGGTTCTCCATCCGCCAATCACGGGCAGATGGATACGGGATCGTTTGTATTGGATGCGGACGGCGTTCGCTGGGCGCTTGATCTGGGCGCGGAAGGCTATCATGGCATCGAATCGCGGGGGATGAGTTTGTGGGATCGTTCGCAGAATTCCGATCGCTGGAAAATTTTCCGGCAGCAGAACTTCGGACATAACACGCTGGTAATCGACGATCAACTTCAAAAAGCCGAAAACGCCGGTGTGATCGTTCAATTTTCCGACAATCCCGATTTCCCCCACAGCATTGTCGATCTGACTCCTGTGTATGAGGGGCAGGCGGCGTCCGTTCAACGAGGCGTCGCGTTATTGCCGTCCAACGAAATCTTGATCCAGGACGAATTGGCGGGATTGAAGCCCAACGCCAAAGTGCGCTGGGGCATGATCACTCGCGCCAAACCCGGCGCCGCCGATTCTCCATCCCTTCAGTTGCAGCAGGATGGCAAGTCGCTGCGTATGACGATTCTTTCTCCTAAGGAATCAGCGGCATGGCGAATCATCGATATTTCCAAACCGAGAAACGAGTGGGATTCGCCCAATCGCGGGACATGCATGGCCGCGTTGGAAAAAACGGCGTCTGCAGACGGCAAAGCGACCTTTTGCGTTTTGATGACGCCGGGCTCCTGTTCTGAATCCGTCGAGAAGGAATTGCAGATTACGCCGTTGAAGAAATGGAGCGGCCAATAAACGGAGGCCGAGATCATTTCAATGGCACGCCTTGCTGGATTAAGATCTCTTTGAGCGCATCGATGTGCGGTCGCATTTCCGGCGTGTAATACTCGACGGAAATATAAGCGTTCACTTTGGCTGTGCGAAAAGCGTTTAAGAATGCGCCGATGTCATAATCCATTGTTTTGTTTTTTATGGGTTGATTGTAGTTGTCGGGCGTTGCATTGCGGATTCCGATATGCGCTATGTATTTCAGTAAAGGCATTGTTTTTTCTAAGGGAATCTGTTTAGAGACGACGTGGCTGGGATCGTAATCCAGCCGCAGTCCTTTCACGCCTTCCAGCAGTTGGAGCGCATCCTCAGGCTGTTCGGCGATCGATCCGGCATGGTTTTCGAACGTCAAAATCAACTTGCGTTCATCTGCGATGGATTGAAGCCGGCGCAACAAACGAATGGCGTTGAGCAGGCATGCCTGCTTGGATCGATCATCGATGAACCGACCCGGCTGAATATTCACCAATGGGATTTGGGCGCTCTGAGCGCAGTCGGCCGTCCGAGTGAAATGCTGCACGATTCCCACACGGGCTTTCTCATCAAAGGTCGTGAGTCCCGGAAAACCATTCTCGCGCATAGGATTGAAATTGGCGTGCAGGGCGATGGGACTGATCCCGATTTCCTCGCAAACGCGGCGGATTTCGTCGCCGTGCTGGTGGGGATTTTCCAACTTCGAAGGATCGACGTGCGTCCAACCTTCAAACATGGCGAGGTCGGCGTACAAAAATCCCCGCGCTCGAATTTCGCGCAAAGCCTGCTTCCAATCCATATCCGAAAACGCCAAGGAGGAGCAGGAGATCTTCATGCCGCCTTGGATTTGCTCAATGGCTGAGGAATCCATACTCAAAGTTAAACCGCTCGACAAAGCGAACGCCGTCAAAAGTTTTAAGGCGGTTCGTCTTGTTTGCTTCATGATTGAACCTCTTCATGACATTTTTTTGTTATTTGGGATCTGTGGGCGAATCCAGATCATTCATGACAAACTGCAGACCGTCTAGATAAAACTTGAGGATGGTTTGGTTCCACCAAATTTCCGTCCGATGCCCGATGGCGCAGTAAAAGACGCGGCCTTGATCCACTTGCTTTACCCATGCCAAGGCAAAATCGCTGTCTTTTCGATGAATCCATGGGACTGTCATATTAGTATTCGCCACATCCAACGATAGAAGGACGCGGACTTTTTCGCGCGAGTAGGGTTCTTTAAATTGGAAAATTTCGTCTGCAATCCAGAAATTATTACCCTGAAACACGGCAAGCAGAGGATCGCCGGGCGCATCCAATTTGACGCCGACTTCTTCATTCCATGGATGGCCCCAATAGCCGGCCCCGATCAATTCCTTAAATTCCGGCCATTGGTTGTTGCCGCCGATGGCGTGATGAAAGGCGAAAAGCCCGCCGCCGTCTGAAATGTACTGGAGGAAACTTTTGCGCAGAAATTGTTCCGCCTCATCCTGCGTGGATGCGTATTGTTTTAGTTTAGGCAGAATTTCCTCTTTCGGGCGAATCCAAGGGCCGTTCGCATTGTTAAGCAAAATAGCGTCGAATTGCTTCAGGTTGTCCGGCAGCAGCATGACAGGATCGTCGCTGACGGAGGCTTGGTAGGCGCCGGTTTTGTCTCCCATAATTTTGAAGGCGTATTCGCTTTGAGGAATGGTGTATCCTTTATGGGGGGATTCGTCCATAAACGGCGTATTCCAGATCAATAGTTTTCTTGGTTGACGGGGCGCCGCGCTCGCTTGTTCAGGCATGGCCGCTTGGATGCGCTGCATTTGATCCTGGGTCAGTTGGGCGTCGGCGGGAAGGGGCGTCAAGACCGTCCCTATGCAAGCGATAAGAGCAATTGCAATTGATAAGCGGGGCATTTTTCGCCTTCTCCTTATTGAATGTATCTCTCCCAGCCTGCACGATAGGGAGCATGAATTTTATCGTTGGCTCTCTCCAGATTGGCGATTTTCATCGCGAATGGATTGAATTTAATCGGTTCTTCAAATTGCGTGGCAATGTTGCCCAATAGGACGAATTCAGTCAGTCGGCTGCCATAATCGAAACTTGACATGGGTTTTCCTTCTCCCTGGCACCCGCGAATCCATTCCTGTTCGTGACCCGGGGAGCGAGGCAGCGTTGGTTGTGGAAGTTCGACATCGCGGAATTTCTCTTCGGGCAGCAAAGTGAAAGTCGTATTATGACCGGTGGAATGGAGCATTCCTTTTTCGCCGATCAACAGGCATCCTGCATGATCGCTCCATTTCTTCTCTCCGGCGTCGCCCCAATCCAGTTTTCGCCCCATCTTTTTTTCGATCATGTCTCGAGGCCCCGGCGCTTGTCCCGGCCCGTTGTACCAGTGCATCGAAAAGGGAGGCAGATGATTTCTTGCGGGGATGTCGTATTGAATGATTTCCCAGCGGGGAAACGTCGCTGCATGGATGCCTGATGTTTCAGCCTGGACTTGGATGATCTGATTCGGCTGCGTCCACAATGCGTCCACTTGCATGCCTTTGAAGACGACGTTGGTTGTATGAACAGCCCAATTGCCTAACTGACCTGTTGCGAAGTCGCGCCAGCGATGCCATTTCAGCCATTCCGGATGGAAAGGACGTTCGGACGCCGGCCCAAGCCAGACGTCCCAATTCAGATAGTCTGGAACCGGTTCATGGCCGGATGGAAGCGGCGTTTCTCCCGCTCCGCCTCCCGTATTCCAGGCGTGGACTTCGCGAATCTCCCCCAGCATCCCTGATTGGATGATTTCCACGGCCTGGCGAAATGCGCTGCTGGCGGTTCCTTGATTGCCCATTTGCGTGATGACGCCGTGTTTCAAGGCTAATTGATGTAATCGCCGGGCTTCATAAATATCGTGTGTGAGCGGTTTTTCGCAATAGACATGTTTGCCCGTTTGGATGGCGGCGCCGGAAATCACGGCATGGTTGTGATCGGGCGCAGCGACGACGATTCCATCCAGCTGCTTCCCGATTTGATCCAGCATCTTGCGAAAATCGTTGAATTTCCGGGCCGACGGTATGCGCGCAAAGGCTTCGGCCGAGCGTTGGTCGTTGACGTCGCACATGGCGACGACATTGGCGTCCAATCGCGGCATTGTGCTGACGAACCATTGCCCTCGTCCGCTCACGCCGACAAGGGCGATATCGATTTTGGCGTTGGCGGCGTAAGAACGAGCCGTTCGACTGTTCGTCAGAAAAAGGAAGCCGGCGAACAGACTGGATGTTTTTTTGAAAAAATCGCGTCGGCTGCTCATGAATGAATTCCTCTGCTTGGAATGTTTCGATAAGGCGACTTCATAAGATGTTCAGCGTTTTTCGGTTTGTGATTCCATGCGGTTTATTTTCCCACGAGGGAGTCGTTGCACGGATAGGTGGTTTTAGGGCCCACGCGGACGATATCTCCGAAACTGCGCAGGCCGTTTGAGGCGTCGAACGAAAAATAATTGCCATAGGTGTTTGTGCCGTCAGGCCCCGCGCTGGACAGCCGCCATTCGGCGCAGCGACGCGAGGGAGGCAAAATCGTCGTTGATGTGTAATGGATCGTGCTCCATGATTCAACGTAATCATAGGTGGTATACGCTTCGTTCTGGCTTTCATCGAGACGAACCCCGGGAGGGCCGTAAATAAACGGATCCTGCGGAACGGACGATATGTAACTGATCGGCGTGGTGAGCGGATACAGCCGCCGGGGAAGGGGATTGACGGCCGTTCCGCTTGGATCGAGCCATTGGGGGTAAAGGTTATTGTCCAACCGGTACATTTCCAAAGCGGTGTCGATGCTTCGCATATCGGAGACGGCGTTGGCGATTTTGGCTCGCAGCTGGGCGTTTAGAAAATTAGGTACGGCTATTGCCGCCAAAATGCCGATGATCGCCACGACGATCAAGAGTTCGATCAGAGTGAATGCCCAAAATTTCTTCTTATTTTTTCTCATCATGATTTCTCTAACGTCTTCTTGGTTTTGAGGAGAATTATTTCATATTTTCCCACGCTTCAATAGTGTCTTTTTCAGCATTTCTTTGATTATGGGCGCATTTATTAATCATGAACTATGCATGGCGTAAAACGCTTTTGCGAATCATTGACCGATTCGATGCGTGCATGAGATAATCGCGCGATGCATCTTATTCCCCGAAAAAGGAAGATGAACATGAAGCGCCGTTTTTTTATGAGCCTTGCAGGACTCGCGGGCGTCCAGATCTTTCAGCCTTCTCAAACTCCTGCCAAGCCGGGTGAAATCGTCGAACCTGCGCGAGCCATACCCGTTTGCGACGAATGCGATATTTGCGTCCTGGGCGGAAGCTGCACCGGCGTCTTTGCCGCCGTGCGGGCGGCGAGACTGGGCGCCAAAGTGGTCCTTATCGAAAAGCAAAACAGTTTCGGCGGGACGGCGACGAATTCGCTGGTCAACGTGTGGCATAGTTATAAAGATGAAGCCTTCGAAAAAGACATCTTAGCCGGGCTGACCATCGAAATGATGGAGCGCTTAAAAAAACGCAGCGCCTGCAAAGAATACCCCCGAAGCGGCAGCCGCGGATTTGAATTCAACTCGGAAGAACTGAAAATCGAACTCGATGAATTAGCAGCGCAAGCGAAGATCAAACCATACTTGCATACAATGTTTTCTCAGCCGGTCGTCGACGGCGGCGAACTCAAGGCTGTCATTGTCGAAAATAAATCAGGCCGAAGCGCGATCAAAGCCAAATTCTTTATCGACGCCACCGGAGACGGCGATTTGTGCGCACGATTGAATGTACCATCGTACGCTCGCGCTGCTCTTCAACCGCCGACCGCCTGCGCTCGCTTCGCTCGCTGGAAATCGCTTCAAGGAATCAATCTCAATCAACTGATCGCCGAGCATCGCAGCGAGTTTGATCTGCCCGAAGGCTTTATGTGGGGAAGTTACGTCCCTGATTCCGATGTTTATATGCTGGCCGGAACGCGCATTTACGATGTGAATTGCGCCGAAGCCGGAGATCTCACAGCGGCTGAGATGGAAGGGCGGAGGCAGATTCGGGCTATTCAAGACATCCTGAGAAAGTATGCGCCGGAAAGCAATATCACCTTGCAAGCGCTCCCGTCGCATATCGGGCTGCGAGAAACACGCCATATCCGCTGCCAATATCAGCTGAAGGATGACGATGTTCTCTATGGCAGGCGGTTTGACGACGCCGTCGCCAATGGAAGTTATCGCATCGACGTGCATCACCAGGATAAGCCCGGCATCACTCTGAAATATCTTGACGGGCGAATGGACTATATCCGGCCCGACGCTCCGCGGGAATCCGGCCGCTGGCGCGAAAAAAACGAAGTGAATCCAACCTACTACCAGATTCCATTCCGCTCCTTGATCCCCCAGGGTCCGTATGGAAATGTGATCATTGCAGGCCGCATGTTGGATGCGGAGACAGAGGCTTTTTCCGCCGTGCGCGTTATGGTCAACATGAACCAAACCGGCGAAGCGGCCGGCGTCGCCGCCTGGCTGGCCTTGAACGCCGATCAGCGCATCGAGCAGGTCGATCCGCGCCTTCTTCGCAGTGAGTTGGAAAAAGGCGGCTCAATCGTTCTATAAAGCGCCAATCGCCGATTCATGGCTTCATAGACAGGAAGGCGTCATTCGCCATAATTTCAATCCAGTTGATTAACGCCGCATTTTCTGGGCGGGCATCGGCATGCTTGGGTACAAATTCGATGACCAGATCTTGAGAAACATCAACATTTCGGAATTCTTGGATGACGGCGTTTTCTTCAGGCGAAGCCATTTTTTTGAGATCGATATTTTCCGCAACGATCTTATCTTGAAGTTTGATATCGAAGACGCGTTGTCCGACTTGATCGTCGTCGAGAGGCATGAATCCCATCCGAACCGTATACCGGCGATTCTCCATGCTTTCGTCCAGCAGCGGGATCGAGCAGCGAAGCAGTCCTAAGCAGCCGGAGGCGTAAAGCCATGGCTTATCCGTCTTTTCCATGTTTTTGTAATCGCGGCAATAGTACCCCAATCCTTCTTGGATCGTTTCGCCCAAATCGAATTTCACGCCGTAATTGGGGAAATGGTTGAACCGATCGGTTTTGGGATTGGGATAACTGAACCACACGACATTTCTATCATCTTTTCGATCGGCCGCGGCGCCGAAATTCACCGCCAGATGACGCACCGGTTTGAGTTCACCCGGCGTCACGTAAACCGTCCACGGCTTCTCGCGGTCGGGTTTGCGCATCATGGCGAAGCTGCAGCGGATGGGATAGGAGCAGGTACAGCCCGCCGCCGCTTCCTGCGAGAGCAAAACGCCGCAGGCGGGAATCACGCTGATCGCGCAGCCGGGACGGTATCCCCCGAAAAGAACCACTCCGTCGTCTTCTTCGAGATCGTAGAACGCCGTACAGGCGGAGCGATAGAAAAGTCCATTTGCCGAAGCGGCGGTAATGCCGCAGGTGTGGCCGGGGCGCAGGAACTCCCAGGGAACGTCTTCGCCGGTGATGGGGTGCTTCCGGGTAATCAGTTCGCCGGTAAACAGATTGCAGGCCTGGGGCTCCAGGATGATTTGATCGCCGACGATGACGGGGCGCGTACGATAGTTCAGCGGGCGGGACCAAACGATAGAGCCCGTATCGGCGTCCAACGCTGTGATCCGCCGCCATTTAAGCCCGCCGTAGCTAAAGCGCCACGCGTCGTGGTTGCCATGGTTGCCGAAGAAGAACAGCATGCCCTTGGCAAATGCGCTTCCCATGCGGTCGCCGCAGCAGCCGGTCAATTCCACTGGCTTTTCCCACAACCGCCGGCCTGTTTTGGCGTCCAGCGCCGTGACCAGGCGGATATCGGCATCGTCGTACGTAAGTTTTCCTTCCGGATGCTCTTCCTGGAACATTTCGGTTTCCAGCGATGTGATCACGTATTCAATCATGCTGCGCGTGCGGGGATTGATATCGGGGGAGTCGTTGATTTGTTTTCGGCGTTCGGCCAATTCTTTCTTGATTCCATCCCGCTCTTTATATATGCCGGCTTGCTTCATGGCGAGCCGTTCATCCATCGCTGTTTGCTTCTGTTGTTCGCTGACTGCATGGTCGGCCAAGAAGATTTTTCCGCCCCCGATCGAAATGGAGATGTTGGCGATTCCCTTGCCGTCATGAATCCATAAAAATCGGCCTGTATCGATATCCACGGCGAAGATCTTGTCGCTGGTCATGAGTCCCTCGGTGACGGCGTTCTTTTGCATAAATTCTCCGCCGGGGCCGAATGACGTCATCGTTTTGTATAGAGCGCCGTCGCGCTGGGATGCGAGAATGAAATCCTGGGCATCCGGATATTGGCTGCGGTAATAGAGATAGCGCTCTTTTTTCTCATTGGGGATGTCTTCCAAATCCCGCCATTGTCCGTTGAGAAGTAAGATGTCCAGAATATCTCCGTATTCCTCGATCATGGATTCGGCGGTCGATCCGTATAGGATGCCGCCGATGACTGAGAGGTATCCCCAGCGGCGCGGCGATCCGTCCTCAGAGACCGGCATCGTATATACGCGTATGGTTTCGCCGGTTTCGGGATCCAGGCGATGGCATTTATCGAATGCTGCGACATAAAGTCCGTTTTCCGTAATGACAAGATTGCCGCTGTCCGCTTTGGTTTTGACTCGCACGGCGCCGGGAATGCTGCGCTTCCACAGCAGCGTCCCGTTGTAGGCGTCTACGGCGGTTATGATTTCCTCTCCCTCCATATATACGATCCCATTCATGGCGACGGGGCTTTGCGCCCGGGCGTGGCGCTCCACCATGCCCGACGGCCCCGGTTCGCCGTACCAAAGAATGCCCAGCGGATTGTCGACATACGGATCCCCCGAACAGGCGGTGTTTTGAGGATCGCTATATTGGTGCGTCCATTGCCCCGATCCTTCCAGCGCCCCGCGCACGATTTTTTTCCATGACAAAACATCGTCCTGATGAAAACTGAGCAGGGAGACGCCTCCCCAAGGTCGGAGCACTCGAAAGCGCTGCTCTTCGCTGGCGCCCGTTTTTCCATGGATCAGCATTCCATCCGAGACAATCAGATTGGCGAAATAATCGGGAAGCGTCTCGATATCCCAGGGTTCAATGACGACGCGCTTCCCCAAAAGACCGGCGGAAAGCATTTTCTTTTGAGCCGCGCTTCGCTTCTGCGGATCGCTTTCCAGGCCGATAATCTGGAATTCGGTTCGCTTCGCCAATTCATACGCCAGTTGTCCTTCGCCGCAATCGAGCACCAGGCAGTATCCTTTGCGGGCCGGGCATTCGGAGAGGATTTTTTCAACCGCTTGGCGGTAGAGCGCCGAATCGGGAGCGCCGTCATAGGAATTGTCCTCGATGGCCGCGGCGATTTTTTTCGGCCGTTGCTTCGGCGATTCCGAGAAGCAATACACCGGCCCCGCATCGCTGCTGACCACAAGGAATCCCTCCCCGGCGGCCATTCCAGCCGCTTTTCCTTCTATGCGTTCGCGCCAGGTTTCTTTCCCTGTTTCCGCATCGACGCCGACGACCAGGCCTTCGCCGCCGATATAGGCTGTTTTTCCCGCGACGATCAGGCGTTGGAATCCCTTCCCTGGATAATCCCAGAGCAGGCCGGCGTTTTTTAATCGATCTTTCTGCTCTTCGATTTGGTAGATCCGCTGGGTTAGTTGATCGATTCGCCGATCAAGATTCTTTCGCTCCTCGACGTTCAACGAACTGCGCTGTTTTCGCCAATCATTTAATTGTTGACTGGATTCTTTGCTTTCGTTATCCAATTGAGTGATTCGTTGAAGACCGTCGATATGCGCCTGGCGGTCGATGGCGAGAACGCCGTCTTTGGCGAGAACGTAAGTGTGTTTTTCATGAACCACCATATCCAATCCGGGGGCGCTCGCGATCACTTCGCCGGTTCGGCTGCCGGTCGAAGCTTCATAACTAACTTTGTGAGGAGTTCCCGAATAATCCACTCCGGCGATCAGGTTGTCTTCGCAGAGCAGCGCCCACGTTCCGCCGCGCTTGGCGCCCGGGGAAGCATAATAGAGAAATTCGCCGTCTTTCCGGTCGAAGGCGGCGGGCATGGCGCGTCCCGAAGGGACGAAAAGAATGTCGTCGGAAGCCAGCAGGTATCCATGCGGAGAAATTCCGCCGTACTCCAATTCATGGGCGTAGTCGCCGACCGTATCGTTTTTCCAGATGAGACGTCCGTCCTTCACATCTAACGCGCAGACATAAAGACCTTCGTAAGGGAAAACGCCCGCCGCAAAATATGCGGTTTCACGATCCACAAGAACATTCGTGCGAATGGGCCACATGGAAATCATCCGGCCGTTGCCAAGGACCTTTTCCAGACTCAAGCCGGGGCGGTATTTCCAGATCAATGCGCCGTCGGCGGCGTTTAGACAATAAACGCATCCATCGTCGGCGCCCGCTAAAATGCGGCCCTGGTGATAGGTCGGAGCGAAGCGAACCGGCCCCTCGGTTTGGAAGGTCCAACGTACGTCTCCGCTTGCCGCATCAATCGCCATGATCCGGTCTGTGATGCTGCTTCCAAAGAAGACAGTTTGATCGGCGATCACGGCGTGAAAAGCATTATCTTCATGCATGCGGGGAAGTTCCGCCGCGGGAGCGGGCCAGGCTGGCTTGGGCGCGTGGGCCGGCTGAAAACTCCATTGCAAATGAAGATCGGAATTCAGATTTTCGGGCGTATATCCGCTTCGCGCGTTGTCATATCGATATGTGCGCCAAGGTTCGGTTTGTCCACATTCCGCCAGAAAGACTGCCGCGCAAAGTACCAATAAAAAGAATGTTCGCTGGATTGTCAGGCTTTTCATCATTTCACTCTCTCTAGGGAAAAGATCGATGAAGGCGTGATTTCAGGAGATAAGTTTGAATCCATAGCCGCTCCCCAGAAGCCTCCAAAAATGGATGCTGATGCATCATTGACCGATTATCCCATGATTGAATTCGTCATGTCAATCGTATTTCAAAAATCTGTTGTATTTCAAAAATGAATCGATTCTTGTTGAGGAAGCTGATTTTCCTGCGAGAGAATCATTATTGCCGGTTAAGCGTAAAAAATCCGGGAAGTGAAAAAAATCAATAGGGAGCGGCTTATTCCGCTGATTGACGATGCGTTGAATGCGCAAAAAATATTGGATGGAAAGGACGGTAAGGCCGGTTTAGAATGTAATTTATAATGAATTCATTCCTGCTGATTTTTTTTGTTTTATAGCGAAAAGGGGCAAGGCAAGTGAAAGAACCTGCCTTACCCCGTTCGATTGCGTATGAAAAGGAAGAAACTGTTTTACTTGACTTCGATAACAGCGCCGACTTCTTCGAGTTTGCCTTTGACTGTCTCGGCTTCTTCTTTGCTGACGCCTTCTTTAACCGGTTTGGGGGCGTTGTCGACCAGATCTTTGGCTTCCTTGAGGCCCAGGCCGGTGATTTCACGCACGACTTTAATAACTTTGATCTTCTGGGCGCCGGCGCTCGCTAGAACGACGTCGAATTCAGTCTTCTCTTCCACCGCCGCAGCGCCGCCGTCGCCTGGCATAGCCATCATCATGCCGGCCATCGGGGCGGCGGCCGTCACGCCAAACTTTTCTTCGAACTCATCCGCCAACTCTTTGGCTTCCAAAAGAGTAAGGCTGCCAATCTCTTCAAGAATTTTTTCAATTTTTTCGCTAGCCATCGGAAAATGCTCCTTCTATTTTTTAGAATGCTTATGGATTATCTTGATTCACGCGTGATTCGTTATCACG
>JAFGTC010000133.1 GCA_016934335.1 Candidatus Omnitrophota bacterium
GGCGAAATCGTCGAACTGCGCTGCACCTACGATCCGGCGACGCGAGGCGGCGACGCCCCCGACGGCCGAAAAGTGAAGGGAACCATTCACTGGGTTTCGGCCCAACACGCCATCCTCGCCGAAGTGCGCCAATACGATTATCTCTTTTCAAAAGAAAATCCAATGGATGTTGAAGAAGGGCAAGATTGGAAAGCCAATCTAAATCCCAACTCTCTGGCCGTTTTACAGAATTGTTATTTAGAGCCCGGCCTGGCATCGGTGGAAGCCGGATTTCGCTGCCAGTTCGAGCGGTTGGGCTATTTCTGTAAAGACAAGGATAGCACTGCGGATAAACCGGTGTTCAACCGAACGGTCCCTCTACGCGATTCGTGGGGGAAAATGCAGAACAAGAAATAACAACAAATGAGGACAAAACGAAGCGCGGAGCGGACTTTGGAATTCGCCCCGCGCTT
Organism: Candidatus Omnitrophota bacterium; assembly: GCA_016934335.1. GTDB lineage: Bacteria > Hinthialibacterota > Hinthialibacteria > Hinthialibacterales > Hinthialibacteraceae > JAFGTC01. Next base: position 453 of record JAFGTC010000133.1, read on the forward strand.
TCTTTTTCTTGTCAATATCCCCGCGTATCGACGCTTCGTACTTAGCGATCATTCATCTCGCATTGCTTCCGCGTATTGAATCGCATATCTCAAATGGCGCTCTACTCGCTCCAATCCCAACAAATCGATTACGTCGAAAATGGGAGGCGTCACCTTCAGTCCGGTTAACGCTAAGCGGACGGCGGACGCCAACGGGCGCATTTTGACGCTCCGCTTCTCCATGATCTCGCCGAAAAATTTCTCCCAATCATCATGCGTAAACGTTTCTTGTTGATGGTCATGAATGAAATCGGCGAAGTCCTTTACGGCGGTCATGGGCTCAGGCTTGAACGCTTTTTTCGCTTCGGCCTCATTGAATTGGTAATCGCCTTTTTCAAAAAGGAACGATACCTTTTGGAACATTTCTTCAAGAGTTTTCGCGCGAATCTGAGTGCATTGGACGATCTTGCGGATCAGGTTTTTATCAGCCAAGAATGCATCGGCGTTTTCCCCAAAATATCCTTTTCGCTTCCCATAATCGGAGAACCGCTCCGCCAGCGCGTCCGGATCCATGGCGCGAATGTGCTCTCCATTGAGCCATTCCAGTTTTTGAGGATCGAAGACGGCGGCCGATTTATTGACGTGATCCAAGGAAAACGCTTCGATCAAGTCGGATTTCTGGAAAAATTCCTGATCGCCTTTCGACCACCCCAAACGAGCCATGTAATTGACCAGCGCTTCGGCCAGATAGCCCTGATCGCGATACTCCATTACGCCGGTGGCGCCGTGGCGCTTGGAAAGGCGCGTTCGATCCTGCCCTAAAATTTGGGGCAGATGCGCGAACACAGGCAGTTCGTATCCCAGCGATTGATAGAGGACGGCCTGCTTGATGGTATTGTTCAGATGGTCGTCGCCCCGAATGACATGGGTGATTTTCATATCATGATCGTCGACCACGACGGCGAAATTATAGGTCGGCGTGCCGTCCGTCCGCACCAAGACCAGATCGTCCAACTCTTCGTTGGAAACAACCACTTCGCCGCGCACTGCATCTTGAATCTTGGTGACGCCTTCCAGCGGTCTTTTCAAACGAACACAGAAAGGCGTTCCATCGTCCGGATAATCAGCGTCGCGGCAGCATCCGTCATACCGGGCGGTTTGGCCCTCTTCCTGCTGGTGTTTTCGCAGAGCCTCAATGCGTTCGGGCGTACAGCGGCAGCGATAAGCGAATCCATTCGCCAACAAGCGCTCCGCCTCCTCTTTGTGGCGCTCGATTCGCCGGCTTTGATACACGGGATCTTCATCCCACTCCAGGCCCATCCAGCGGAGGCTTTCTAAAATGGCCTCTTCGTACTCTTTTCGGGAGCGTTCGCGATCGGTGTCTTCAATGCGCAGAAGAAATTGACCGCCATGATGCCTCGCCAGGAGATAATTGAAGAGGGCTGTGCGAAAGTTGCCGACGTGCGGATTGCCTGTAGGGCTGGGCGCGAAACGAACGCGAAGGATGTTTGACAACATAATGATTTATTCTTTCCTTTATGATGTGATAAATAGCGTTGCTAGGAATTCGCGTGAAACTCGGGCGTGGACATTGAATGTCTACGATTTTGGATGATCATCCATCAATTCCTGCCGGAAAATATCGAAAACCAACTGCGAAGAGCGATTTAATTCATAGAAAAACTTTTTGCTGTCTATGTATCCCTTTTTCTGGAGGAGATCAATCAGGTGGACAAGAGCGGCTCTTTGCCGCCGACCCGCCTGCCGCAGCACGGCTTGAGGATCGTCGCTTGGCGATTCCTTGTGCGCGCGGTCTTGGAAGGATCGAACGGCGTCAACCCGAGTTTCATAAAGGTCGAACAGTTCCAACACTCGTCCGATGCTTAAAAACCGTTTCACGACGCTGCGCGGGCGTAGAAGTTTGATGCCCCCGCTGGAAGCCAGGAATTCCCGGTTCATTCGCAAGAGCATCATGATGAATGCGCTGTCGATAAAGGGGGCGTCTTCCATATCCAGTATTATATTGGTTCGATGACGATCGAGCAAATTCTCCAGCGCCATTCTGAGTTCGCCGGCGTTATCGCGATTCATTTCGCCGTTGATCTTCAAAATTGTAACATTGGAATGATCTTCACGTTCAATCAACATGTTTCATCTGAACCATCTATTTTATTTCCTGCAGCGATTCTCATCGAACAGAATTTTTTTTATGAGGGCGCCTTGGTGAGTCAAAAATGCAAAAAAAGAAAATACTTAAAACAGAGGTGAAGAAGGATCGAAATCGTTTGATTGCATGGTTTCCAGCGTTTCATGCAATATGATCGTGAAGCGTTCGCATAACTGTTTCATACCTTCGAAATACGGCTTGTAGCGATCCAAGGCGGTTTTGATATATTCCGGAGAAGTCAAGTCTCCGGAAGGCCTGCAATCCTGTCGGAGAAAGAAGTTCAGCACCGAATCGGCGGCTTCGTCTAAAACGGCGTACACTTTTTGATTTTGCACCAAATCCTCATGACGCTTCTGAATCGCATCCAATTTTTCTCGTATAAGGGATGGATTGGGAGAGAGGCTGTTCGCCACCTTTTCCAAAACGGATGTTTCACGCAGTCCCTCTTCGGCGAAGTGGACGGCCGTTTGCAGAATCTTGATGCTTTCCTTCAAAATAGCGATTCCTTCAGCGGCCGGCTCGCCAAAATAAAATCCCAAGCGGGATTGCAAATTACTGCGCGCTTGGACATCGTTTTGACAGACGCTATCAATGACGTCGGTCAGGGGAGCGACTTCGGCGCCTTCGATTCGAGCGCCGCCTTCGGTGCAGTTATATACGTTCGAATTCGTTCGCGATATTTCCTGTTCCATCGAACGCAGATAGTTGAGCCAGAATTTATTGGTTGCCACGCGTTCCACAGTGTTGCCGGGCACATAAATCGGCTCAAACTCCTCCAAAGAGCGCTCCTTGTCGAGAAGTTCCACCTTCATGGCGTTCGGAGAATTCGTCGCGTAAATCTTTCGTTGAAGCGCCGTGCCGGCCGCATGCGTATGACCGCCTTCAACGGGGAATGAAAAATCCAATCCCGCCAACACGATAGGGCTGCAACCCATATATCGAGCCAGGTTGAAACAAGTCTGCCCGACGTTGACTCCGGTTGATAATGGATGTCTTTCGTTTCTTACCGATGAAAATAATCCCAAAAAGCGTGATGTCTTAAGAGGAATGATCGCTTTGGCGCCGTTTAATTTTTGGGGGATTCGATAATTAACGGAAGGAGAAAACGCCAGGATGGTTTCACCCAGGTCTTCCATTCCGTTAAAATGAGCCGCATTCAAGTCGGTCGGATCAGTGGTTACAACGATATGCGGTTGAATTCCATGCTTGCCCAAAGGCTTTAAAACAGTGTCCGACGCAATGATCACGCCTTTCTCGCCTACTTTCGCCAATTGCTCAATATTGCGATCCAGCGACGGCCCCGCTCCAATCACAAATCCCGGTGCGCCGGAAAACATGTCTTTCAAAGCCGAAACCGGCGGTTGATTGAATAGATGCGGGCTGTTTCGGATAATGTTTTCCTGGATCAGTCCGCCCAACGTCGTCTTGGTCCGCAAAAGCATCTCGCCGCCCTGCAGACTCTCTTGCACCCAATGGCGGATGTCTCGATAGCGATCCGGATGCAAACGGCAGGATGCGGAGTGTTCGACGATCGAAAGTCCATCCAATGTAAAGGGAGTCAGATGATGATTCATGAACGAGCGCACATCCGCCGAAGTGGGATTCACAAGAAAAAACGTGTTTTTCGTTCGCAAAAAATTGGATAGATTGATCGTGGAAAACAGATGATAGACTACATCGAGATCTTGTTCGATGACGATCAGACGGCGAAGCGTGGATTGATGCCGCTTCACCAGCTGGTACACATGGTAAAAAAGGCCGCAGCCCAACACCATGAGATTGTATGGCGAATCAATCTCGACGGTTTGAACCCATCGCTCCGCTTCGCGGATCGGATCCTGACCGCTGTGGATCAAGTGAATCTCATTGTCTTTTTGGATGCGAAGAGTAGCATACTTTTGCGGCGTGGCAAAAACTTCGACATGACCCGCAGGAATATGAAATCGAAGGCGTTCCGCCATGCCCCGGTCATAGGCTTCAAGAAGTTTTAAATTCGCATCAAGGAGATTCTGCATTCTTTCCGGAAAACGCGTACTAAAATAAATAGAAGACGTTTAAAAACGATTCCTTCCCGCTTCAAAACCGAAAAACAGCATTCCATCCATTCTCATTATTCTGCTAAGATCGATTCAGAAGTATTTAACCTCTTATTCATCAAACGCGACAATTCTTCGATAAACTGATTCAAATCTTTGAACTGGCGATAGACGGAAGCGAATCGAACATAAGCGACCTGATCGATGGCGATTAACTCTTTCATGACTTCCTCGCCGATAATTTCGCTGGGAATTTCTCGTTCCCCCCGCGAAAAAAGGCGATGTTCGATCCGCTTGGCGATGTCTTGAATTACGCCTTCGGAAACCGCCCGCTTCTGGCAGGCGATGCGAATGCTTTTTGCGATTTTTTCTCGATCGTAGTCTTCTCTCCGCTTGTCACGTTTGATGATCCGAAGTTGAACTTCCATCACCCGCTCATAGGTGGTGAAGCGATTTTTGCATGCCTGACATTCCCTGCGCCGGCGGATCTCACCCTCCGACGTGGTGCGTGAATCTACGACATGATGCTTATCAACGCCGCAATAAGGACATTTCAACTCGGATACTCCTTCAAATCAAACCAGAGTGTTCGGCATCCTAGGCCGGCAATTCCTGCCAGCGCGGATAGAGCGGAAATGCCTGCACCAATTCCGCCACTTTGGCTTGGACGGATTCAATCACCGCTTCGTCCAACTTGGATTCGACGACGTCCGCTATGAAATTGGCGACCAGTTTCATCTCATCCTGCTTCATTCCCCGCGAGGTCAAAGCCGGCGAGCCGATTCGGATGCCGCTGGTGACAAACGGCTTCTGCTGATCGAAGGGAATCATGTTTTTGTTGACGGTGATATACGCCCGATCCAGCGCTTTCTCGGTTTCTTTCCCCGTCAGCCCGTTATGTCCCACATCGAGAAGAATCAGATGATTATCGGTTCCGCCCGAAACCATGCGTATGTCTCGCTGGCGGAAGGCTTCTTCCATGGCTTTGGCGTTGTCTTTGATCTGTTTTTGATAGACTTTGAATTCGGGCTGCATGGCTTCTTGGAACGAAACCGCTTTGGCGGCGATCATGTGCATCAACGGGCCGCCCTGGCAGCCGGGGAAGATATTTTTGTTGACGGCTTTTGCATATTCTTCTTTACAAAGGATCAATCCGCCTCGAGGCCCCCGAAGCGTCTTGTGAGTCGTCGATGTCACGATGTCCATGTGAGGAATGGGATCCGGATGTTCGCCTACGGCGACTAATCCGGCAATATGCGCAATATCCGCCAACGCCTTGGCGCCGACGCTGTGAATAATCTCGCCGAGCGTTTTGAAATCGATGGCGCGAGGATACGCGGAAGCTCCCAGAATCACCAGCGCCGGCTTCACTTCTTCGACTTTTTTGCGAAATTCGTCCGGATCGATGGCTTCGGTCTCCCGATTTACGCCGTAAGAATGAACTTCATAGAGATGTCCGGAGAAATTCACGGGGCTGCCGTGCGTCAAATGACCGCCCTGCGACAAATCCATTCCCATGATCTTCGATCCCGTCTCGATCAATGCCATGTAAGAAGCCATGTTCGCCTGAGAGCCGGAATGGGGCTGGACATTCGCATGATCGGCGCCGAAAAGTTTTTGGGCGCGATCGATGGCCAATTGTTCGGCAATGTCGACAAATTCGCATCCGCCGTAATATCGTTTTCCGGGATAGCCTTCCGCGTATTTGTTGGTCAATGGCGTCCCCATCGCCTCCAAAACCGCTTCCGATACAAAATTCTCCGATGCAATCAATTCCAACTTTTGATGTTGGCGGCCCACTTCTTTCTGGATTGCGCTATAAATTTCGGGATCAACCTTGCGAACATTGTCCAACACAATAACAACTCCTTTGGTCTATGATTCTATACTCTATTGATTGTATTTGTTGTAAAAAATTCATCCGCATGGTCTTGCTGATTCGGCTCAAACATCCGGGTTTCTTTTGCTCCGGCATCTAAACCTGTCTGCTTTTTGCCGGCGCGCATCATCATATCATAGGGGAAAGCGCCCCTGCGGCCAAGAATGGAGAATCAAACTGACCGGCGCCGATTTTCGTAATCTGCAATTTTCCGGATGCGGCGATGATACTTCCCTCCCAAAAATTCCGTATTCAACCAAGACGGAAGAATGGATTGTATCTGCTCTTTTGAATAAAAATCCGCTCCAAACGCCAACGCATTGGTATTGTTATGCTTTCGTGAAAGAATGGCATGTTCTTCATTGAGGGGCATGATGCATCGAATCCCTCGCACTTTATTCGCCGACAGGAGCATGCCATGGCCGGTGGCGCACATTAAAATCGCGCGATCCGCTCGTCTCCACGTCACCAATTCGCACGCCTTGAAAGCAAAATCAGGATGATCGCACGATTCCGGCGACATTGTTCCGCAGTCGATCACTCGAGCGCCCATATCTTCGAGAGTTTCAATCAACCATGATTTGATCGAAAACGCTCGATGATCGACGCCGACGGCTATCACTTTTTTTCCGGGCGAATAATAGCGTTCCACGGTTGGATCCCATTCATCCAACAGACGATCCAAGCATTGGTTGATCTGGCGGGCGATTGCATCAAAATACTTCTGCGGCCCGCCGACCGGATCGGGGATTTCCACCGGACCCTGAGGATATAAATACTGCCCCAGCACTCTTACTTTATCGGCTGCATAGGGATAATGCTCCTCGATGAAATCGAGATGCGCCCGCTCCATGGCGAGAATCAAATGCGCCTTTTCCGCTAATGCATCTGTAAAAATCTGCGTACGAAAGCCGTCGAGAGAAGCGCCGTATTTTTCTACGGCGATGTTCGCCTCGGGTGAAGCGGGATTCCCTTCCAAGGCGAACGATCCCGCCGAGATCGTTTCCAGATTCGTCAAGTTCATCTCTTCGGCGCGTCGATGCAAAATCGCCTGCGCCATCGGACTGCGACAGCTGTTGCCCGTGCATAGAAACAAAATAGTGAAAGGCTTCGTCATCATTCTCTTATTGTGCGCCGCAATTATTCACATTGCTCAATTCTTGGCATGGAAAATTGCTACAGGGTTGGTCTTCTTTTGTGAATGTCGGTTTCCATCTGAAAGCGGTGAGCAACATTGAACAATCGGCTTTCACTGAGCGCAGGACCGATGAGTTGAATGCCGATCGGCAGTCCTTCTGAACTGAAGCCGCCTGGAATGACAATGCCGGGCAATCCCGCTAGATTGAGGGGGGCGGTGAATACGTCTGATAAATACATCTCTAAAGGATCGTCGGTTTTTTCACCCGCTTTGAAGGGAGGCGAAGGAGTGGCTGGGCAAAGAACGACGTCCACAGTCTTGAAGGCGGCTTCGAAATCATTCTTTATTAATGTGCGCACTCGCTGAGCGCGCCGGTAATAAGCGTCGAAATAACCGGCGCTAAGTACATAAGTTCCCAGCATAATGCGGCGCTTCACTTCCGACCCGAAGCCCTCACTGCGCGATTTTCGATACATATCGACGATATTTTCGAAAGGGCCCTCCGCACGACGCCCATAAACAACTCCATCATATCTTGCCAGGTTGCTGGAGGCTTCCGCCGTGCCGATCATGTAATAGACGGCAATTGCGTATTCTGTATGGGGAAGAGAAATCTCCACGCATTCTGCGCCCTGACCTTCATAGAATAAGGCCGCCTCCCGCCAATTCTTTTCGATTTCCGGATTCATGCCTTCGATGCTGTATTCCTTGGGGATTCCAATTTTAAGCCCTCTGACATCGCCGGTTAGTTCGGTCAGGTAATCCGGGACAGGCTGTGCAATGGAGGTTGAATCATGAGGATCATGCCCGGCGATAATCTGTAACAGCCCCGCCGCATCGCGGACGTCTTTGGTCATTGGACCGATCTGGTCCAATGATGAAGCGAACGCCACCAATCCATAGCGTGAAACTCGCCCGTAGGTCGGCTTCATGCCCGTAATCGAACAGAAAGCGGCCGGCTGCCGAATCGATCCCCCTGTATCCGATCCGATCGAAAGAACCGTTTCATCCGCAATGATGGAGGCCGCCGAACCTCCGCTCGAACCTCCGGGGACGCGATCCAGATCCCAAGGATTGCGAGTCATGCCGAAAGCGGAATTTTCCGTCGAGGATCCCATGGCGAATTCATCCAAATTGGTCTTCCCAATGGGAATCAACCCGGCATCCAACATTTTCTGGACGACGGTCGCATGATAAGGAGGATTGAAATTTTCTAGAATTCGAGAAGAACAAGTACATGGAGCATCTTTCAGACAAAAATTATCCTTGACGGCGATCGGAACGCCCGCCCATGGATGGAGGGAATCGCCTCTGGCGCGGCGATCATCGATCTCTTTCGCCATTTCTTTGGCTTTATCGGCGATAACCACCTGAAAAGCATGAACTTTTGGTTCAACTTCTCCGATGCGCCGAAGAACGGAAGAAATTAACTCGGAAGATGAAAGAGAACGATTTTGAAGAGCCTGCGCCGCTTCCCAGGCGGTCAATTGATAAGGTTCTGTCATGAATAGATTTCCCAATTTATTTCATATTTTTGATGTACATAGAATATATTACTCAAAAGAATTAAGCCTCACCAGTGCCAGAGGATGATAATCAGCCGGTTTTTGTTGAGTTTTATACGAATAAAAGGAGAGTTGCGGCTTGACTAACGCCGCCATGGCGATATATTTTGGGATCGTTATAGGCGTGTAGCTCAATTGGAAGAGCAGCTGACTCCAAATCAGCAGGTCGGGGGTTCGAGCCCCTCCACGCCTGACCTTGAAAAAACCCCTCGGAAACGAGGTTTTTTTATTTTAAATCTTTATTTTGAAGGGTATTATTTAACGCTCTTGAATCTTCTCATGAAGAATTTTTCTTTCCCCAATTGTCCTATTTTATCCATGACTTTCCCCAAAAAACCAGTTACATTGTAACACGTATTGTA
>JAFGTC010000134.1 GCA_016934335.1 Candidatus Omnitrophota bacterium
ATTAATCATCTTCAAAAATAAAGAAATTATTCAGAAAATCACCTCGTGAGATTTCATTCCTCGAGGCATTTTGCAAGAAGCTCCATTTAAAAACACCATTTTACACAATCATCACCATAACGCTGATATTCGCGGGGTCATTCTTCAGTCACGCGCAAGAAATTACAATGTTTTTTTCTTCGTCGGTTCTCGAGGAGACAACAGATGATTATGGCAATGTATACGTGACAAGCCCGTCGGACGGCGTCATTCCTTTTCCCGAAAATTTCGGGGGCGACGCCGACCTCGTTTTAGAGGGATTGATTGTCGACCCGACGTATATTTACGAAACGTACAGCGACGACGATGGGAACTCGTATACGACGACAGCAGCGGACGATGCGCTTGCGCCGGAGGCGGTCTTCACGACGGACAATCTCGTGGATGACAACCTTTGGGTTCTTCGAGGCGGCGCCATGCCGGATATGGGCGTATTAGCGTCGCGAGCTCCTGCAGGGACGGAAGACGCCCCCATGCTGCAAACGACGGTTACCATGGGTGCAGGGGGAACCTATAATGTCTATTTTTTATACGGCGATATCGGCGAAGCTAATGAATCCGATGACCAAGCCAATCCCACTCCCATTGACGCCGGAATCGAAGGGCAGGAGATGAAGACCTATTTTCAAGCGGACGGCCAATTGATAACCGACGAATATGGATGGAATATTCTGGAAGTCAGTTTGGGATCCGTGACGCTGGCGGCCGGGGAGAGTTTCAAAGTATTGATTGACGATCATGTTGGCGAGGGCGCCCGTTCGGCTTATTTGGGCCTGCGCATCAGCGAAGGCGGCCCCTTCACCCCTCCGGAACGGGAAACATTCGATTTCAACTTAGACAACAAATGGATGATATATCCGGTCGCGGGGCGGGAGCTTCTTCTTTCACACGGTCCGGGATCGGGAGAAGACGCGCCGCAATTGACTACGGAAATCACTGTAGCACATGCAGGAACGTATGAAGTGATTTTTCATTTCATGGATTCCAATGACAATCCAGACCAAGGCTGGATCCTTGCTTCGCTTAATGATGGAGAGGTTCAAGAATACGGAGCGGGCCATCCCGACGCCGTGCGGGCGACAGGCGGCACATCCCCCGCTTATCCCTGGATCGATGGAACCACTATTTCCAGCATGTTTTGGTATACGGCGGTGATGGGCGAGATTGAATTGGCGGCGGGCGAGAGCATCCAGATTGCCATCGACGATTATCAATTTTCAAGCGGCCTTGAATATATGGCTTCTGTTTTTGAAGGCGTAACCCTTCACGTCATTGAAGGCGGCCCCCCGATAACCGACATCATGGTGAGCACGGAATTCCGTTACGAATGGGGCGTAGACGGCCAAGGGAATCAATACATGACGATTGCTGCGGATGAATCGTTGACGGAAGATCAAGTTTTTACAAGTACGGACAGCAATTCGGACGGCTTGTGGCGGCTTCGTTCTCCCAATATGGGCCCTTACGGGTACATTTACTCAGGGATGGGGCCAACGGGTGAGGAAGACTGCCCCATGCTGAAGACTATTGTCGAAATTGCGCAAGGCGGCATGTACGAAGTGTATATGTACATGGGCGACGTCGGTCAAGTCGGTACTGATGACGAAGACAATCCACAGCCTATAAAAGCGGGTTTTGATCCCGATAATTTAACAACCTATTTGCAGGCCGACGGTGAATTTATCGGATTGTACGGATTCAATGTTCTCCAAGTATCATTAGGAACAGTTGAAGTTGAAGACGGTGGAAGATTGGAAGTTTATATCGATGACGCTGAAGAAGTGGAGGGAGGCGACAGGCGCAGCAACTATGGAGGACTTCTTCTGGTTAAAAAAGAAGACACATCTTTGGATAATTGGCATCTGTATTAAGATTACGAATCGTACGACTCCATTATGATGACCACGCTACCCCGATTTTGTCGGGGGACGTTTTGATTGACAGCTAAATAGGAAAGAAGGGATCGATTTTGTTCCATCGATCCCTTCTTATTTTATGGCGTTCGAGAAAGGTTGTTCTTCAGATTTAGATTTTCCAGCCTTCCCGATATTCCGGCCGGAGATGGGGCTCCGCTTCGGGACAGCCGACGGCATGCATGGTTTTTGCGTTCCACTCGAACTCTTTGTTGATGCGGTAGGCGAGGTTGGCCAAGAGAACGGTTTCGGTCAGCGGGCCGCTGTAATCGAAATTGCAGGTGGCCGGCTGCCCGCCCTTGCAGGCCTGAATCCATTCGTTGTGGAATCCGGGCGAATCGGGGATGCTTTTCGCAGGTTCGTTGAAATCGGCGAATTGATCTTCGGGATACAGTTTGCGCTTGCTGAAGTCGCAGGCGAGAACGCCCTTGGCGCCGACGAACAAGGTATTGCCGAAAGTAGGGAGTTTTCGTTCCTGGACAAGGGGATGGGGTTTGTCGCTATGATACCAGTGGAGCGTCACGGGCGGCCGATTTCCCCGAGCGGGGAAATCGAATTTCGAGAACAGCGATTTCGGCGAGCGCTGCGGATCGACCGGCGGCCCCCAACCCGACACTTTCACGGGGATGTCGAGATTCAACGCCCAATAGGGAATGTCTAAAATATGGCATCCCCAATTGCCGGTTTCACCAGTGCCGAAGTCCCACCAGAACCGCCAATTGTAGGGACAGTAGGCGGGGCTGTAGGGGCGTTCTTTGGCGGGTCCGAGCCATAAATCCCATTTCAAGTCATCGGGGACGGGAGGGAATGCCGTAGGCATGTCGGGCATGCCTCGATTGCCGCCCATATGAGAAAAGACTTCGCGAACTTCGCCGATGGCGCCCGATTGAACGATTTCAATCACCCGGTGAACATTGTCGAGGGTGTGGCGTTGGACGCCCAACTGAGTCGCCAGTTTATTTTGGCGGGCCAATTCGGTGAGAATGCGGACTTCGGAGACGGCGTGGGCCATGGGCTTTTCGCAATAGAGGTGCTTGCCCATTTTCAAGGCCGTGGAAGCGAGATGGAAGTGGGTATGATCCGGCGTGCTGACGACGCAGGCGTCGATTTGGCTATCCATTTCGTCGAACATGCGGCGATAATCATAAAACTTTTTCGCTTTAGGAAACGTTTCATAGGCGTCGCCCGCGCGGTCGTCGTCGACGTCGCACAGAGCGACGATGTTTTGATTCTTGAGGGCGTTTAGATTGGAGCGGCCCTGGCCGCCGATTCCCATGAAGGCGATATTCAGTTTTTCATTGGGGGAAATCGATTTGGAAGCGGCCCATTTCGCCGGCATGGCGATGGTCGCTGCGGCGGCGGCGCTGAATTGCAGCATTCGGCGTCGCGGCATTTTATGCGTTGCTTTCTTGGTGCTCATCGCATCCTCCTACATATAAATGTCTATGAACCTGATGAATCATGCTTGCGAAAACGCTTATCGGGAAGAAAGCACTTTCAGTTTGATGTTTCTCCACTGTACTTGCTTGCCGACGCGTTCGAGATTTTTGCCGACGCCGTGAACCTGAAGCGCGATGAAGCCGGAAGGCGTCATATCGTCTATTAAATCGGCGGCGGGAACGCCATTGATCCAAGTTTTGATGGAGTCGCCGACTGCCTGGATGCGGACATGGTTCCATTCGCCTTGTTTGAAGGCTTCCCGGGCTTTCTGGTTTTTATCTCCCTCCAGATTATTCAGCCAGCCGCGCCGCCCTTCATCATAGATTCCAGCCGACCATGCCCGGTCGGAGGGATCGATCTCGACCTGATAGCCGTGAACGCGTCCCGCGGGGATCTTGATTTCACGCTCCGAGCCGTCTTCTTTTTTTGCTTTGACGACGGTCGGCTGATCGTAGACATGGCTGCGAATCTGGATGCCGGAATTCAGCGACGGATCCACTTTGAATTCCAGTTCCAGGATGAAGTCCGAATAATGTTTTTTGGTGCAAAGGAAGCTATTGGGGGTTTTGGGAACCGAGGATCCAACGATGACGCCGTCCTCGACGGTATATTCAGCGGCGCCGCCATGCTGTTCCCAGCCATCCAAATTCTTGCCGTTGAAAAGGTCGACAAAGCCATCCTCCCCCGAAGGCGCCGCGTTGAATGGAGCAGACAGGATCAGCGCCAGAACGAATAGACTCATGCTAAAGACGTTTTTCATAAGATTAACCTCAAAAAATAAGATGGCAGAAAGCCGAATTGACGCAGGAGCATTTTGATGCACTGGGCAGCCAATTGACATTCCAAAGACGTTCAACCATATCATTAATAGGATAGAAATTCAATTCATTCACAAATCAGTCGCGCGATGGCGCGTTAGATTTGCGCATGTTCAGTGCGGCGGATAATTTCGTTCTGCAGTTCCTCGCCAAGGTCGACGAAATAATCGCTGTAGCCAGCGACGCGAACGATGAGATCGCGGTATTGATCCGGCGTCTTTTGGGCCTGGCGCAGAGTGTCGGCGGTTACGACATTGAATTGGATGTGGTGACCGTCCATGCGGAAGTAGGCGCGGATCAACTGGGCTAATTTGACAACGCCGTTCTCGTCTTCCAGCAGTTGGGGCGTGAATTTTTGATTCAACAGAGTTCCGCCGGTGCGGATATGATCGATTTTGGCGGCGGATTTAATGACGGAGGTCGGCCCGTTGCGATCGGCGCCCTGCACGGGTGAGATTCCTTCGGATAGAGGTTCGTGAGCAAAGCGCCCGTCGGGCA
>JAFGTC010000135.1 GCA_016934335.1 Candidatus Omnitrophota bacterium
AAAGATTCGGATGAAGATAAAAACATCCACGAATGCATTGTTATTATGCTGAGATACCCATGCTCTTTAAGCGAAAAAAGACCTTTTTCAATAAAAACATTGCACATATTCGCTTTTGATTTCGGGTAATGATTATTTATGTAACTTTTTAAACTTGTATTTGTTTTACTGGGTTCAAGATAAGGAGGATTTGTTATTATGCAATCATACCTTTGATTTAATAATTTCGATATTTCTACAATATTGGCAATTTTTTCTTTAAGCAGTTCAGTCAATTCAAAATCATATAATTCATCTGTAATCGATTTGATCCAAGACTGAATTTTCTCAAGATCAAAGGATTGTCTAATCAAAGAAAATCCATATATGTGCGCGTCTTCAAAGAAAGTTATGAATTCCTGGATGGAATGCTGTTCCTCTCTTTTGCAATGACCAAAATAATTTTCTAAATTTTCTTTTAATAATTCATTGCTCGATTCAATTGTTAAAACATTGGGGCTTATATTGCGGGTAAAAAACCGCCGATCTTTCGATCTGGCTTTCATTGTTAGAGCAAAACAAGATAATTGCACAGAACGCTTATCGATATCGAAGCCATAAATATTATTCTCGAGAATAATTGCGGGAATTTCACGTTCTTGATATCCCAATGATTGATAAATCTGGAATAATACATCAAAAACATATACTAAAATGTGACCTGAACCACAAGCGGGATCAAGAATTTTGATGTCTTCAGGTTTAATTCCCTTAATGATGCGATCTTCAATATATTTATGGACAGTTTCTTCTTGTGGGCATGACTCAAGAAAATATTTCCATTTTTCTTGAAGATTCGATTCGGGATGCGATTCCAGCCACAAACGCCCAAGGCTGTTTTCCGTCAAATACTTAACAATCCATGCAGGCGTAAATTTTTGCGTAACAGGTGGAATATCCTCTGCCGTATAATTCCGCTTTTTGGCAAAGACTTCGTCGCTTCTTTCAGAAATATAATACTGATACATCCACCCGACGATTTCTACTTCGCGCCAGTCTTCTTCGGGGATCTCCTCCACCATGCGGCGCACGATTGAACCGGCGAACAAGAGGTTGGAGGGAAACAGCAGTTCGGAATAACTTTCCACTTCCTCAAAAAGAAACGGCAGGCCCTGGTGCAGCGCGTTGCACTGGGCGATGAGCAGGCGCCTGTAAAGCTCCTCGTCGTTTTGATCCTGCTGCAGGCGGTAGATTTCCTCCCTCTCAACCGGCAGGTCGACCTCATAGGCGTGGGTGAGCAGATCGGGCTGCTTCTTCTCCGGATCGAGCGACGAAAACACCCGAACGCCGGACGGCAGATAATCGTTGACCTCCATAAACCGCAAAGCGATGAAGCGGTTGAACCAGGTATAAGCGATCTCCTCCATTACAGCGTCAAAGCCCTTGGCGTTGATTTCATTCACCAGTTTGCGCCGCTGCTCCCGAATCTCCTTGTTGTGCACCTTGCCGTCAATGACGATGCCGTCCGACGATTCCCGCTCCACCTCGTAGATTTTCCCGGCCGTGACGCCGTAATAAGCCGCTCGCTGGGCTGTCTGTTCAATCAATAGTTTCCGCGCTTCAATGGCAAATTTTTCAATCGATTTTTTGTTCATGAATACCAAGATGTTTTAGAATATGTTTCACTAATTTCTCGTCGATTTCCGTATGACGCGGTACGGGCTGCTTTTTGCCATTGGCGGGATTCAAATATAAATCGTGTCTCGCTCCATGCCTGTGCAGTACGCAGCCTGATTGATTCAATTTCCGGATAAACTCTTTTCGATTCATAGAGCGATTTCTTTCATCGAATAGTCATCGGGTACGTCATCCAGAACCATGAGTTGAAAGGCGTCTTTGATATTTTCCTCCAACTCCTCCAGGGTTTCTCCCTGCGTCATGATTTCGGGATGCTCTTTCAATTTGCCCAGAAAGAAACGATCTTCCTTCCAATAGATAAGGGTATAATTCTGCATGGAGTATCTCCTTCGATAAAAAAACTTTCTTGCATCATATTATTTAACCGTTTTCCGTTTTAATACAGGCGAATTTGTTTCTTGTCGTTCAAAAACACTTCCAGTTCCCGCCGGACATCATCGAGCCATTGCTCCAACTCATCCTGATCATGAAGAATCTTGGAGACGGAAACCAACGATTTCAAATTAACATTCTGAACCGCAGGCGCAGGCGGCTCATCATCATCGCCGCCGCCGTCATCATCATCCGGCGTCAACTCTTCGATTTTCTTCAAGGCATGATCGACCAGCGCCTCCAGATGACTTTCAACCGCCGCCGCCTGGTTGCAGTCCTGATATTGCTCCATCTCCGCCGCCAGATCGTCGAAAGGCTTGAGGAATTCACCATGCCTGGATTCCTCCACCTGATCGCCGAACAATGCATCGACGACCACCGACCGCTGCGACGCCAGCAGCGGCTTCCCCCGGGCGATCAGCTTCTCCAGCTGCCCCGTGTAATCCTCCGATATGGAATCGACCAGAGAGGGCAAATCCTTGATGCGGTTGTACGGATTCTCTGAGGATAGAATCGATTGAATCTCCTCCAACTTTCCCTTCGATTCCTCGCTCAGATAGAGTTTGTTGCGTTCGAAACGATCCAAACTTTTGGACGCCTTGTCAAAGATTCCCGCCATATTTTTAAAGAAGCCTTTGACCGGCTCCAAATCATCGTGGAGATCGAGCAAATCGTCTTTTCCGCCGTCGATCGCTTCAAAGAACGGTTTGTTCTCTTTTTTCTTCAGAATATCTTCATACAGCTCAATGCACTGATCGACGACCGCCCGGCCCGGATAATCCCGCTTCTGATAATGCATCTGCAGCGCCTGCGCCTCTTTCAACCGATCGGCCAACAAGGCGCGAATCGTTTCCGCCAACTCATCTTCATCCTTGGGATAACTCGACTGCCCGGTAAGCTCCTTGACCGTCCTCTTCACATTATCTTTGAGCAGCGCGCTGACGTCTTCCCGCGGCGTAACGACGAATTTCTCGGCCAAAGGCGCTTTGATGAAATACTCATGAAGCGTCTTATCCTTGCGACTCAAAACCTCACCGCCGCACCGGGCGATGATTTTCTTGACGACGATCATCCGGGAGGCCAATCCGGAGACATCCAGTTCGCTCCAGCCATAAGGCGCCCGCGTGAACTTGTTCTGCAGATTCTTGAGAGTAATCTTGTGATGCATCTGCGTTTCCATGGCGATAAACCGTTCGATTTCATCCAGCGCCAGGCGATTGGCGCTTATATCAAACAACGTGCTTTCTTCAATATCGTTCGCGTGGAGAATGGTTCGAATATCGTCCGGGCTGCCGGCGGGATGGGTGATGTAGTCAAAATAGGGATAGATATTCTGCACCAGATTCTGCAGGGCAAACTCCATCACATCCTTGGGGGATCGGCCGGTAAACGGAATATCCCGCCCGCCGAAAAAGATCTCCGCCCCCTTCACGGCCTCCTCCATCTCCATCAGGATGCGGCTCTTCATCCCTTTGGCCTCAAACTGCTTGTCGCCGAGAATCTTCTGCAGCGATTCTGGATTGCTCATGGAATTTTTGAGTCGCAGATATTTCTCGGTTTTCTTGACCGTGCGGATTTCATCCAAATAGCCGCCGTTCGGAGGAAGCCGCAGAATGACGCAGTCGCTGTATTCAATGGTCTTCGCCATCAGAATCTGGCGATCCATATCGGACCAGTCATGGTTGGGCGTAATCACCCACAACGTGATTTCGTTGGTCTGCGCTCCCCGAATGCGGTTGTCGACCTTTTTGTTGAAGCCGAAGACGCGGTTCCGGGTATATTTGAATTTGCTGTCTTTATAGAGTTCCTCAAACAGGATTTCGGATGCATAATCGATCACTTCCGTTTCATCGATTTCAACCTGCTGAATCTCCCGGTTTACATCCTGCTCTTCATGCGTCAGGAAGTTGTATTCATCGCCGTTCTGGTTGATGAGCGTCTCTTTTTTGAGCCGCTGCAGCGATTGAGTGATCTGCTTCTTCAACTCGATTTTGTCCGCATCGACATGAGGGAGCGAAAGCGTGGTCAGGTTTTCAATATTGGGGCGCACCTCCTTCACGTATTTGATCATGAAGAGGATTTTCAACAGCTCGATGTCCTGTTTCTGAAGACGGGAATTATCCTGAGCCTGCAGAAAAACCCGCCGGATGTTGGAATCCAAAAACGCCTCCAGCGCATTGTAAAAAGAATACAGCGGAACCAGCGAACCGATTTCGCTCCCCCGCACGGAAACCGCCGCATCCTGGAAGGCGCTCAGCATCGACCGCTCGCCCTCCGACAAATGCTTGCCCGTCGCCCCCATCCGGCGTATCTGCTCGAATACTTTTTGCATCAAATTAAACTGGTAGGGAATGAACGGATAGAGTTCGAGAAACTCTCCCGGCGCCGCATACGATTTCATTTCCGCCGTATTCGAGGAAAACGAAATGAGATTTTTTACGATGGCGCTCTTCTCGCCGTAAAACGCTTTCAGCGTCTCTTCCGCCGTTTTCGTTTTGGTTAAAAGGCGCTTTTTGATGACCTCATCCGTGTTGGCGGAGGATAAATTCAACCGAGTTCCAAAACGCCCCATAATCTTGGAGAAATCGTTCCCCTTGACCTGGGTCAGCGTATCGATGGCTTCCTGAGAGGTCACGACAATCCAGGCCCGGCCGCGCAGCAGCTTGCCCAGATCTTCGGCGACCGTCTGAAGATTGAGCATCAAATCTCTGTTGTCGCCGACGTATTGGCCGACTTCATCCACCAAAAAGAGGATCTTATGAGCCGGCCCCTTGGCGTCGCAGTATTCCTTGACATTTTTACAAAACTTTTCGATGCTCAGGCTGTAACTCTTTTCGCCGTCGTCAAACCATTTGCCCGCCGATTCATTCGAAAGACCGGCGGCCTTGGAAAGCGCTTCGACGATGTTGTCCCGGTCATAATAAAAGATGTCCCGCCCTTCCTCCCACGATTGACCGCCGATTTCGGCATAGGCTTGCTTGAAGGCGTCATACGAGCCTTCCCGCTGCATGGTGCACTCCATCTCCGCCAGCCAGGAAATTTCGCCGCTGAAGCCCTGCCGCTCGTTGAAGACCTTATTAAACACATCGACGATGGCGTCCTTCTTCGATTTGCTGTCGGATGACGACTTCGAATCGATGTTGAAAATGATCACTTCCAGGTCGCCCTTCTCGACCGAACGCGCCATGTCGCTATAGAGAAGAGGATCTTCGATTTTCTTTTTAAAATACTCCAAGGCGCTCTTGCCATGGACTTTTCGATTTTCCAAAAGGTAGGAAATGATCTTCAAAAAATGAGATTTCCCCGACCCGAAGAAGCCCGAGATCCACACCCCCATTTTATCGGTCGGAGAATCCAGCGATTTGGTGAAGGATTCAAAGAAATCATGAAAATGGCGGTTTAGTTCCCGGGTGACCACATATTCGGAAAGTTCCTGCTGAATTTCGTCATCCTGCTCCTGGCCGATCGTGATGACGCCCTTGATGTCCCGATCGATGGGTTTGGCGAATATGTCGTAGATTTGCATGTTGATTCTCCCTTACTCAATCAGCTTGAAAGCGCGGTAGTAATTATCATCCTTGAACAGACCAAACAGTTTCAATTCGCGGTGATCGTATTCCCCTGGAAAAAACATCAACAAAGGCTGTTTTTTCACGATGCTGTGAAGATTATTCAAAACGGTATGGGATCGCAGCAGCGGATACGACTTCCCCACGCCGGTCAGAAAAATAAGCCGAACATCGTCCGATATGCGTTCTCCGATGATTTCAATGAACGCCTCCGGCTTCAAAATCGGCTTCAAGCGTTTAATGACGGCTTCAAAACCGACTTTTTGTTCATCCTGGGAGATTTTTTTGAGGACATTTTTCTTGTCGAGGATTTCAAGAACGAGAGCATACAAATCAATTTCAAGGGTCTTTATACGGACCGATGGACTGTTGAGTTTATGGAGCAGGCTCCGGGTGTGATCGCGAACCAGGATTTCATCCTTCGGATCATAATCAAAAATATAGAAGCCAATTTCATTACCCAACCCTTTGTTCGTCAGAAAAGCGGGGTTTGTGATCACAGGAAAAATCTTGTCGAGTCTTTTATGAATATTCATGAAACGTCAACCTCATACCGTGATGATTCTCACCAATTCCGGATGGAAGGATCTCTCCAATATCTCTTTAAATTCATGGGATGTTAAAAATCGCTGAATAGTCTTATTCTTTCGATTGTCAAGGAAACCCGATTGAACCAACATCTGAATATAGACTTGGATCAACCTTTGGATGGTTTGATCGCTCCACTTTTGGACTTCGGGAATTGTTTCCCGCTTGAATTTAAAAAATCGCTCAAAATCAAGACGAGTTAAATTTTTCTTATACCGATTCAATGGATCATTGATCGTCTCTGCGATGAATTCTCGAAAAAGTCGATCCGATCGGGCGACGGCCAGTAAATTGATGATCTTCGCCTCTTCAAGCGAGCCATCGGCGAGCGTTTCTAAAAGGGATGAATCTAAGGCGCTAATTCTCTTATAAATGGCGTTGAAACGTTTTGGAATGCTTTTCGTGTTTTTATACTGAAAGAGATTCGATTGAATAATATCCGCCAATATTTCTTTCTTAACGATTCCTCCAAGCAATAACTTGGCTGTTACTCTCGTTTCAAAAAAAAGGAATGGATTGCCGGTCAAAGATGCACAGTATTTTTTGCTTGTCATGATTCCGTATTAGTAATGTAGTAATAAAAAGGCCAACAACTGCCTCCTCGCTTTTTGTCTTGCCCAAAAGATAAACGCGCTCTTGGGTGGAAATCAGTCAAATATAAACCTACTTTTATTTCCCCTTACAATGATGCAAAATTATTACGCATAAAATACCACACTGCATATGAGCATTCAAGACTACTTTACGGTTTGTAAAATTTTATAAAATTCATCAACTTTATTATATATTTCTTGTTGCGGTGCTTTTCGAAGGCTTCGTTCAGCTCCAGCGTGATTCCCAGAAACTCTTCAATCCTAAACATGCTCTTAAATCGAAACGAACTCGGTTTAGCTGATCATCAGAAACTAGTCTCCTCGATGCCCATGGCTTTTGGATCTCCTCTCGCTCAAATCTGTTGAACTCTGAAAGCAAAGAAGGCGCCTACTTTTCAAATAATAGTTGTTAACTCAGTTGAATGCTTGAAAATATGAAGTTAGAAGAAAGACTTTAGAAAGGCGAAATACGATCTAACCGAGAAATCAATCATTTTTTGAGTGATGGAATTCAAAATTTGACTATTCAAAGTATCTGTGATGTATATCGGGAAAAAAACATCCAACTTTGTCCACCGTTCGACCTCATCGCGTCAAGCATTGCATTGCGAATAGTTACACTTCGCTCGGGAAAAGACCATCGAAAGCCAGCATCCCATTTCCGAGTTCATGGCCCCGGGGCTGCATGTCAAAAATGAAGGCATCTCTGCGATCAGCCGGCGGAGCGGGAAATATCGGGATTTTTGAAAAATTTTTCAGGGGATTTTGGCGTAAAAAAAGATGTCAGATTTTCGCGCCGTCTTGGGTGCTATATGGGTGCTGCGGGATTTTTTGGATTTAGGTGAGATAATCGTAAGTCTAATAAAATGAGCCGCGCCGGAAGGGACTCGAACCCCTAACCGCCTGATCCGAAGTCGGTACCCGCAAAGTAACTATAAGTAAGTATAAGTAAATTA
>JAFGTC010000136.1 GCA_016934335.1 Candidatus Omnitrophota bacterium
CATTTTTTTGATGGGGGGCCGGTGCACGCGGAGCGATGAGCATCAATTGGCCTGGACGGGACCAGGCAATCTTCTGCGGGATTTATGGTTTTATAACGAGGGGAACCACTGGCAGCTTTTGACGGTGATTCTGGACGGCGAAAGCGACGATTGCGGCGCGGGCTACCGCATGAAAGCCTCGATGGCGGTGTTCAAGGACGAGTTGTATCTGTTGGGCGGCGTGAGATGGGCTGAAGGCCTAATCGCTGGCGAGCCGCTGCGCGACTGCTTGAGGTTGAATTTTCATACCGGCATGCCGTTTCCGCGGTTTACGGTGCTCAATGGGGATTTGATGGCGGCATGGCCGAACGAAGACAAAAAGAAGGATTATTTTATCGCGGGGGCGTCGGTCTGGCGGAACCGGCTGATCGCGCTGATGTCGAAGGGAGGCGGCCAGAGCCAGGATTTTATGTTATGGGCGTCGGACGACGGGATCGGGTGGGAGCCGATGCATAAGGGCAAGTATGTGATTTATTCATCGGCGGCGGGGTATTACATCATTGCGGGCGATCATGTAAACGATGTGCAGGCCGGGGATACGCTGACGGCGTTGGGCGAGTCGAATTTTTTTGAGCACGCCGTGACGGAAGTTTTGGCATTTGGGCAGAACACCAAGATCGTTGTGGACGATGGGTTGGGGGACGTTGTTCCATCGGGAACGATTTATGTGCACGCCGTTGCTTTGAATCCCATTGTGACGGAAGAGATTTTTTCGAGGTCGTGCGGATTCGAGAATTTCAAGGAAAGTTTGTATCTGCTGGGGGGGATCGATTCCTATCCGCGCGCCGGGAAAATATTGATTCATAAAGTGGAAAACAGCATCGCGCATCCAAAGACGGTGGCGCTGCGGGAGATTGTGGAAGAACTGTGCGCAGCGGACGCCGGGATCGATCCGGATTTGATCGATGCGTCGCAATTAACCGATGATGTGGATGGGGTGTGCGCGGCGAACCGTCCAACGGTAAAAGAGATGATCGAGATGCTGCGGCAGTATGGATTTTTCGATGCGGTGGATTCGGATGGAGTGTTGAAATTTGTGAAGCGCGGCGGGAATCCGGCGTTCACGGTTTCGGACGGGGATTTGGCGGCGGAGGATCCAGGTAAATCGAAGAAGCCGGAGAAACTTACTATCACTTACGAGCAGGAAAACGATTTGCCGCGGTCGGTGGAGGTGGTGTATGCGGACAGCGGGCAGGATTATTTGGATGGGGCGCAGACCGCCAAACGGTCGGTGAGCGGGGCGCAAAAGCCGGTGACCTTGAACATGACCATTGCCATGAACGCCAACCGGGCGGCGCGGACGGCGGAGATTAATCTGTGGGAGTATTGGGCGTCGCGGGCGATTTTGAACTGGCAGACGAAATATGATTTTCTGCATCTCGATCCGGCGGATGTGGGGACGCTGCAGGTTTTGGGATCGGAGCATATTACGCGGATCAAATCGATGGATTTCGGCGCGCCGCGGGTGATCAAGTTTCAATCGGTGTTGGAAGAGCCGCATATTTATACGGACGAATTTTTGGACGTGGCGGGCGTTGTGAAAGACGTGCGGCGGAACAACATGATCGTGGACTATGCGGTCAGCGGCTATCTGATGGACATTCCCATTTTATCGATGCAGGACGACGATTTTGGATTTTATTTTGCGGCGCGCCCGGCTGATCCAGAGCATGCCGACCGATGGAGGGGGGCGGATTTGCATGTGAAGGATCCGGAGAGCGGGGCGTGGGCGGTTATTGTAACGGCCAAAGCGGCGGCAAATGCGGGGATTGTATCGACGCCGGCCGGCGGGGCGAGAACGGCGGTCTGGGATAACGTCAATGCGATCGAAGTGCATCTGTGGAGCGGCTCGCTGTCGTCTTGCAGCGAAGAGGATGCGTTGTCGGGGGCGAACCGGGTTTTGTACGGAGATGAGATTTTGCAGTTCTGCGAGGCGGAGCAAGTTTCGGAGAATGTATGGCGGTGTTCGAAGCTGCTGCGGGGGCGGTATTGTACGGAGCGGCATGTGGATGGCCATGCGGAGAACGAGCGGTTTGTGATGCTGGACGATGCGGTCATCCGGATCAAGAGCGAAGACCGGAATGTTTTGGGAAAGGAACTTTCGTTTTGTTTGACGGTGCTGCGGGGCGCGCCCAGTGATGCAGCCGCCGCGCCGTTTACCTGCAACGGCACCGGAAAGAAGCCTGCTTCGCCTGTTTATCTGGAGGCGCAGCGGCGGGAAGACGGCTGCTGGCGGATTTCGTGGATGCGGCGGACGCGCGGCGCTGCCTCGTGGGAGGGCGGCTTTCCTCTGCCGCTGAATGAGGAATCTGAAAAGTATGAGATCGATTTTTTGTATGAGGGCGAAGTTTCGCATACGCAGGAAATCAAGATTTTGAGTTATCCGTCGCAGCGGAAGATTCAATTCGATCTGCCGGTTGAGGGATTCGATTTTATCAACGGGCTTGGGGAGACGGAGCATCAATACGGGCAGGATGAAGTTTACGGGGCGGCTGCCGATTCGATACATGTGAAAGTGTATCAGATCTCGGAGGCCGTGGGGCGAGGATTTGAAGCGGAAGGGCAGTTCAGCGTATAGGAGAGAGTGATGAAGAAGATGTTTTTTTTGATTCCATTGTTTGTTTTTGCGGTGTGGGTGTTTGCGGAGAGAACGCCGCGCATCGGGCTGCGGGAAATGATGGTTGGGGCGGCCAATCCGGACATTATTTTCAACGAAGCGATGTATAAGATCGACGCGTTGATTTTTCCGATGCTGTCTGCTTACCCGGCTAGTACGGATCCATCCACGTACACGCCGGAGGAGGGGGATTTGTATATTGTTCCGGCTGGAGCGGTTGGAGATTGGGAGGGGCGAGATAACAACCTTGCGGTTTATCAGAACTATGCTTGGGAATTTATTACGCCCAAACCGGGCTACAGCGTCATGAAATCGGACGGGACGCCGGTTTTTTGGGGCGGGGCGTCTTGGAGCACTGTGCTTGTGCGCGGCCCCATGGAATTGACCGATGAATATGAATCGTCCGTCGATCAGCTGTTAAAACTATCGGATCACGGCAATACGGTTTACGGGCCGTTGACGATTTATGACAGCCTTGATCATCTCGCGGCGCACATCGGGCTGGAGGCTGGCTACGGCGTCTATTTCCATTTATTGGATCCCGCCGAGAATACTGTTTTTCTGGTTTCCAATTCCAGCGCATTGACCTACTCGAAGCATGCGGTTGAAAGCGCCGTAGGCTACAAGGTCAACGGGACGGCTGGATATTCCGGAACCATACCGGCGGGAACATCGATCACGGTGGAGGGCGGGATTATTACGGGGATCAACTAAGAAGAGGATTGGATATGCTTCAAATATCCAAACGGCAGACGCCGATCGCCGGAGACGTGCATTTTGATCCCGAACCCAGTAATGTGGGCGATGCTGAGGTGCTTTATTGTTCGGATTGGGATCCTTGTTTGTTTCAGGCGGATCTATCGCAAGCCGGTGAATTCGGCGCGGCTTATTTATGGGTGAAATCCAAAGAGATTATCTATGGAGGGGAATTTTCTCTGTTTGCGGTTTTGCACGAATGGGATGAAATGCAGGCGACCGCCGATTTCCGTTTGACTGATGTTCCGTGGGACGGCATGAACATGCTGGCGGGATCCGATTACCGGGCGGCGGCGGAAGACGCCGTGTTGGTTGAGGAGGCGGAAGCGTGGCGCAAGTGGGATATCACCGCATTAATGCAGGAATGGATTTCGGGAGCGCTGCCCAATTATGGGATGGTCTTGAGGGGGGAGTCGGGATCTCCGTCGGTATATTTTCATTCATCCGAGGCGGTTGATGAAACCAACCGGCCTTATATCGAGACCGAATTGATTACGGCTGCGCCGACGCGCAGCCGGACGGTGATTTTGGGATCGGGATTTCTGCTGCAGGGGCAGAGCAGCCGGGAGACCAGGCCGGAGCAGCGGTTTGAATTCACCGGCAAGGGGGATGAGCCCATCAATATTCTGGACGCCGCCGGAGCGCCGGTTTTCTGCGATCCGGCCAGCGTCCGGCTGTATGTCAACGGGATTCTCTGGCCGACATCACACTATACATTGGAGCAAGGAAATGAGGGAACGATACTTACGCCGCATCACTATGTACCGGACAGCCCTGATCACCGCTGCAGCGTTTTTTTCCGTCCACGCGATCTCGTTTGAGGGAAGGACTGAACCTTTTGTTTCGTTCGAGGCGCGGATTGAGATCGAAAAAGATTCGTACATCGATAAATCCCAGGCGGCAGCGAATTTCGGATCGGAGGCGGAATTGTATGTGCACGGCTATACCACGGACTTATACAAGCAGGCGCTTTTTCAATTCGATTTATCCGTTCTCAAACGGATTCCCATGAAAGCGGAGTTAATGATCTATCAAGAAAATTATGCCTGCGGCGGCGTATTGAGCGCTTATGCGCTGCTGGCTGAATGGGATGAATCGCAAGTAACTTGGAACGAACGGTTGGCGGGGACTGCCTGGTCGACGCCCGGTCTGCAGGCGGGAGTTGATTATCAGGCGGAGGGATGCGGCGAAGCAGAGGGAGCGCCGGGAGCATGGCTTGCCCTGGATATTACTGGTCTGGCGGCGGATTGGATGAGCGGATCGCCGAACTATGGGCTAGTGGTGAGGCCGAAAGAGGATTTCGTTCAATATTGTTTCCGGTCGTCGGATTATGCGGATCCGGAATATCACCCTTATTTAAGGCTGACTTATCCGGCGCAATACGACGTTGTGCTGGGCGTTTTCCCGCAGCATTTAATCAGTTGGGCGTTGAAGGCCGACTATCTGTTTATCGGGCCTGGCGGCTTCCGGCTTCATTCGGATGAGAATCTCGATTACATCGAATCGGCGCATGACCTGGTTTTGCAGCCCGCTGCGGGCGCGAAGATCGTTCCTGCGACGATGATGGAATTTCCGGATGACTTGGGGGATAAGATCCGGTTTTACAGCCATTCGTATAGCATCGGATTATCGCCGTTCGATCTGGACATCACATCCGACCGCAACATCAAGTTTCACAGCGATACGTCGCCCGATTTGTTTGTGATCCTCGGCGATGCGGGCGACGCGCAGAGCAAGCGGGATTTGCAGGCGGGGCGCGATGTGATTTCGAGCGGCGTCTTCAAATTTGCGGAGGATGCAGCGGGCGACAAGTATCTGTTGTATGGCACTCTGTACCGCATGGCCATATCGCCGTATACGTTCGATTTTTATTCGGACGATTATTTCGCCTGGCATTCGGATACGAACGGCAATGCCATGACGCTGGACGCCAACAACGGGATTTTGGATATCGGAGCGAAATTCTCAGCCGGCGGGCTGCAGGGCGTTTCGGGCACGATCCAATCGGGCAGCACGATTGTGGTGACGGGCGGGATTATCACCGATTTTTATTGAGGAAAAAATGGCGGATGATAACGGGAAAAAAGTGGCGATCGATTTCTTGACGCATGACGTGGGCGAGATTTTTAACCGGCTGCGGAAATTGGAAACGGAGGGATGCACCGTGGGGAATTTTGTGCGATCGGATTTAGGCGAGCTGAAGCAGGACCAAAAAAAGAACCGGGTGCTGCTGCTGATCATCCTGTTTATTCTGGCGGCCCGTTTGGGGCCGGACATTATTGGATGGATCATTCGAGCGATTTAATGGGCGATCTAAGCAGGAACTTTTCGCTGTGGGAATTTGAATGCCGCTGCGGCTGCGGCTTCGGCGACATCAAGCCGCTGCTGGTAAGCAGCCTGCAGAAGATCCGGGATCATTTCGGGAAGCCGGTGCATGTGAACAGCGGCTGCCGGTGCGCGGAGCATAACCGGCGTGTGGGCGGCAGCAAAATCAGCCAGCACTTGTACGGCCTGGCGGCTGACATCCGGGTGGAAGGCGCGACGCCGGAAGAAACCGCGCGCTTCGCCGTGACGCTGGCGCCGTTTCGAGACGGGGGCATCGGAGTGTACGCCTGGGGCGTGCATCTCGATATCCGGCATGAGGGGCCCGCCCGGTGGGGCAGGAAATGGAGATAGGAAGGAGGTGATGATGTGGACCGGTTTTGTTCGAGAAAGTTTGCCGTGGCCATGATCACCGTGCTTTCGATCGTGTTGGCGAATTTCACGGGGATTGAGTTGTCGGATGCGGAGATCGCCAGCCTGGCCGGGGTGGTGATGACGTATCTGGGAGGCCAAAGTTATGTGGACGGGAAAAATTCTGCTGCATAATTTTTGGGGGAAAGTTGACGGGAAAATCCCGCCTTTCAGCAGAGGGTGGGATTTTTTTTGGTAGA
The DNA here is from genome assembly GCA_016934335.1 of Candidatus Omnitrophota bacterium. GTDB lineage: Bacteria > Hinthialibacterota > Hinthialibacteria > Hinthialibacterales > Hinthialibacteraceae > JAFGTC01. Next base: position 6,346 of record JAFGTC010000136.1, read on the forward strand.
ACGAAAGTGCTACCAAAGTGCTACCAAAATGATTGGGAGTTTTCGAGTAATTTGATGTAAGTCTAATGAAATGAAGCGCGCCTGGAGGGATTTGAACCCCCGACACCAGGAACCGGAATCCTGTGCTCTATCCAACTGAGCTACAGGCGCTTGGTTGATTTTGTTGACCTTATTACTCTTATTATCCATCTAAATACACATCCGAACTAGGGCCGCGGATGTGAAATAATCAGGTTTATAGGCGCTTTGCCGCGCGCGGATCAGCAGGAACTGCATGAGCCGCATAAAGAGATGCGGTTTATTCGTTCAATTCATGCGCGGATTTTACTCGAACGGCGCCGCCGGCGGCGCGTGGGGACGAAATGGGGATGAAATGGCGACAAAATGGGGACGTTTGGTGGATGAAATGGGGACGGCGGCTGAGATAGAATGAGCGCGGATGTTCGGTCGTGAATTCCATTTTACTCATACAACTACCAGGGGGTAGAAGATCATGGGCAAGTTTGAAAAAGCGCTCGGTTTTTTGTTGAAGCATGAAGGCGGCTATACCGGCGAACCTGAACCGACACAGTTTGGCGTGGGGTTGTCCAGCCTGCGCGATGCGGCGAGAGAGAGCGGCGGGGACGGCGCGTTCGGCGATTTCGATGGAGACGGCGACATCGACGTCGATGACGTGAAAAGGATGACCCGAGCGGAGGCGGCCGATTATTACCGCCGGCTGTGGTGGGATCGGCATCGCTATGAAGAGATCGAGAACGACGATGCGGCGGCGAAGATTTTCGATCTGTCCGTCAATATGGGGCCTCGCGCGGCGCACCGGCTGGCGCAGCGCGCGATCAACCAGTTGTTCGGCGCCGTGTTGGCGGAGGACGGGATCCTGGGAGAGAAAACTTTGGCGCGCATCAACAGTACGCCCGCTTTTTTGGTGCTCGGCGAATTGCGCGCGCAGGCGTGGCGATATTACCAGCGCGTTCTGGCTAAGAACCCGGAATTCGAAAAGTATCGCAGCGGCTGGCGAAACAGGGCCTATCAGTGAAGAAGGGCGCTGTACGGCCGCAAGGCGATTCGCATCGGCATGCGGTTTGCGGGATCGGCGGGAAGGCCGGTTCTCGCGGGAGAATGGCTGTGTTTTTTCATGAGAATCAATCGAACAGCATATCCGAGATTTCGTCGAAAATGTCGACGGTGCGCACAACGCCGATGACTTTGTTTTCTTTCATGACGGGGATCAAGCTGAGATCGTTTTCGACCATTTCGTAGATGACTTTGAGGATGTGATCGTCGTGGTTGATGGTTTTTTTGATGGGGCGCATGATCTCGCTGATGGGTTTCTCGGCGCTTTGGTGCATGTTTTCTAATAATTTATCGTAGCTGAATTCCAACAAGTTGGGATCCATGATGACTTCGAATAATTTGCCGGTTTTTTCGGTGGAGGAAAACTGGGGCTCCAAGCCGCGAAGAAGATCTCGCCGGCGGGCGGAGCCGAGAAGTTTGTATTTTTCGTCGAAGATCAGAATTTCGCGGGGAAGCGATCGTTTCTCGTGCATTTCGATGACCGCTTCTCGAAGTTCGAGGATGGCTTGGCGAATCGTGAACCAATATGGCAAATGAGGGTAGACGCTGAGAGGAATCGCTAAATCTTCTGCGAGTTTGGTTTCCATGACTTTTCCTTTCCCATTTTTATCCAAGCATTTATTTTTTATCAAATTAATCTGGTTTGCATTTTTCGAGCCATGAGGCTGCAGAAATCGCGGATTTATGGATCCATCTGTAAAAAATCCTGGATGTCGCCGTGCGAGAGTCCGGAGCGTTTTTGCATTTCGTCTTTGTCTGCATTCGTTTGTTCGTATAAATAATGAATGTATTGGATTTTGAACGCGCGCTCGGCTTCGGCGTACGGAGTCATGTGAAGAGGGGCCGAGGCGGATTCGAGCCGCCGGCGCATGCGCTGCCAGCGCATGACGCGTTCGACGGCGAACAGAATCAGTTCTTTTTTGAAGGGTTTGGTGATGTAATCGAAGACGCCCAGGGACATGGCTTCGATGGCGGAATCGACGGATCCGAAGGCGGTGATCATGATCACTTCTTCCGGCCGGTTGTTTTTCTGGAGCATGCGCAGGATGTCAAAGCCGTCCATGCCCGGCATTTTGAAGTCGAGGATGAGAAGATCGAATTCCGTTTTTTTAAGGAGAGGCTCCACTTCCAAAGGATTGTTGAGCGTGACGACCGTGTAGGGGGTTTTCTCGGTGATGATGCGCTCCAAGAGCGTCAGCATGTGAATTTCATCGTCGACGGCGAGAATGCGCTGATTCATTGTTTGATTTCCTTCATGAGATCAAGACGGAGAGGGGGCGTCGCGCCGCTCCGACTCGAGAATGGGGAACGACGCCGTGAAAGTCGTCCCGCTGGGTCTGCCGGGATGATCGTCTTGGGAGACGCTGGTGAAATGGAGTTCACCTCCATATTTTTTCACAATGCCATAACACAAGGATAGCCCCAAACCCGTGCCTTCCTCCACTTTTTTGGAGGTGAAGAAGGGATCGAAGATGCGCGATTTGATTTTGTCCGGTATGCCGACGCCGGTGTCGCTGACGCGGACGTGGACGAAGGCGTCCTCCTGCATGGCCGAGATGGTCAAGACTTTCCGTTCGTCGGTCATGGCGGCGATGGAGTTGCTGATGAGATTGAACAGGACTTGTTGGAATTCGCGGGGATCGCCGCGGACGCGGGGAAGAAACGGGGGGATGCTGCAGACGAGTTCGATTTTTCGGGTCATGAGCGTGTTCTGAATCACTTTGAGGAGCGCGTCGATGCTGTGCGGCACGTCGACGGAGTCGTCCAATCCCTCGGAGATCCGGGCGAATCCGAGCATGTTTTCGACGACTTTTTTGGCGTGGTTGGCGCTGTCTTCGATGATTTTCAGGTCGTTGTATTCCGGGGAGTCTTCGGGGAAGCGTTCGAGCATCAAATCGGTGAAGCCGAGGATGATGGCGAGGGGGTTGTTGATTTCGTGGGCGACGCCGGCGGCCAGGATGCCGATGGAGGCCAGTTTTTCGGTGTGATAGATGCGCTGCTCCATCTCGATTTTGCCGGTGACGTCTTTGATGATGGCGGTGCTGCCGAGGATTTTGTCGTCTTTGGAGCGGATGAGAGTGCGGGATAAATCGACGGTGATGCGCCGGCCGTCTTTGGTGATGCGCTGGGCGCGATGGTGGATGAATCCTTTCTTGAGAACCTGATCGTAGATGTTGTTGAGTTCTTCCTCCGCATCGATTTCGGGGGGCATCAGGCGGCGGAAGCTCCGGCCGAGCATTTCGCCGGCGTTATAGCCAAAGATGATTTCGGCGCCTTTGTTCCACATTTGGATGCGATTGTCGTTGTCGATGAAGATGATGGCGTCGACGGAATTGTGGAGGATGCTGGAGAGATATTCTTCTTGGACGCTGACTTTGCGCTTTAAGGTGCGGGAGATCTGGCGCTGGTAGACGACGCTCAGCAGGCCGAAGACAAAGATGCCTGCGATGAGGATGGCTTCGGTGATGAAGTGGCGCCGGTAGATGGTGCGCACGACGTCTTCGACTTCGCTGATGGGGGCGGCGACGGCCACTGACCATCGGATTTCCGGAGCCAGGTAGAGGCTGCGGACCGGGGTGTAGGCGATCAGTTTGGTCATTTTGCCTTCGACGCCCCGATGCCAGCCGCTTTCGTACATGCCCGTCCCTTCGAGGCCCTCGAGCATTTCATCTTTCATGATGCGATTGATTTGCGAGAAGCTGATATAGGGCATGCGCTCTTCGCGAACCGTGAAGGCGTTGCGGCCGATGAACGCGCGTTCGGGGTGATACAGAAACACGCCCGCTTGATTGATGACCCACGCGTATCCGGTTCGTCCGGAGCGAATATTCTGGGTGATGGCTTGGATGGTTTGGGTGATGTTGACTCGGGCGATCAATGTTCCCGAGCGGGAGCCGTTGAGCGGAATCGACAGGTGAAACATTCCGATCAGACCGATTTGGCCGTCATCCCGTTGATCGAGGCGGAGTTGATTGATTTGCAGGGGATCGCCTTCGATCGGCAGAGAAGGGGGAGGAGATTCGACGGGAGGCGCGCTTTCGGCGGGAGGAGAAAAGCGTTGTTCGATGAGGCGGCCGCCGGCGTCGAGGAGTTGAACATCGATGACGCCTTTGGAGCGCGACCATTCCAAAAAAGAGGAGAGGGCTTCGCGGCGGGCGCTTTCGTCCAAGCCGGCGGCCATGTGGCGTTTGACGCTGTTCATTCCTTTGATGATGTCGTTCAAGGCTTCGTCGATCTGGGTGGCGACCTGGCGGGCGAGGATCAATTGTTGTTGATTGAAGTTCTGGTTGATTTGCTGGCGCATGATTTCGGCGTTTTGGTAGACCAGGTAGAAGGCGGCGCTCATGACGAGAACGAAGACGATCGAACTGATCAGGATCAGATAGCGAAAATGGAGGATGGATGAGAAAAGGACTTTGATTCGCTCGCGCATAGTTCTCTCGCCTCGGGGTGAAGTCGGAGCGTTCAGAGGCGCATTTTTTTGCTGAAGTCGTCGGCGTACCAATTCAGGATGGAATCGTTCGCCAGCGCCATATCCAACTGTTTGGTGATCATGGTCAAGCGGCCCAGGAGCCGCAGTTTTTCAAGAATCGCACCGGCCGGTTGATAGGTTAATTGGCCGAGGAAAAAGTCGCCGTTTTGCTGGGTGTCGAATCCGAGCCGGGTGAGCAGCCGGTCGATGAGTTGAATGCGGCGGATGCGGCGGTCGGAGGTCGAGCCGCCGCCTTTGAATTGAATGCGAATGTAATTTTTGCTGGCGTCCGGAGCGCTCATGGCTTCGATGGTGGTGAAGTGGTAGCCCAAGAAGAGGCTGACGATCATATATTCGCGCCCGAGAATGGCGAAGCTGGATTCGCCGAATTCGGCTTCGCTTTCGGCTGTCATGGTTGTGCTGATCACGGACATGAATCCTCTCACTTTTCCTTCGCCGGAGGGCGGCGCCGGCCAGCCTTCCTCTTCGATCCCGCTCCAAAAGGCGAGCATGGGCTTCGAGTGAATTTCGTCGCGGTCGATCTTGCCTTTGGATTGGTCGGGATCCCATTCGCGATCGATGAAAATGATATAGAGAGGGAGGGGGATGTCGCTTTTGAGGCGCAGGCCGATTTTTTCCTTGTATTTGAGGTTTTTGGCGCTGGAGAACATTTCTTCCATGGATTTTTGATGAGCGAAGCGAGTGATGTCATGGAAGGTGAGACATCGATCGGGGGTGAAATCCGGGCTGGAGGGATCTTTCAAGTTGAGAGGGACGAGGACGTTGAGGACGCGCCTGATCAGGTTGATGATGGGGGCGTCTTTGAAGGTTTCGGTCTCGATTTTGCGCGCTTCGATCAATTCGGGATGAGCGCCTTCGTAGATGACGCCTTTCGAGGCGTCGACGGTGACTGTTTTCCCTGGAGGGAGTTGGAAGGCGTTGGTCACGCCGGAAAGAGTGGGGATTCGATATTCGCGCGCCAGGGTCGCCATGTGGCTGGCTGCGCCGCCGGTTTGGGTCACGATGGCGTGGATGCGATCCATGACGGTAATCAGCCCCGGGAACGGTTGAGGAGCGATTAAAACCGCGCCTTGGGGGACATGCTCCAGGTCGCGGATGGAGGCGGCGTGGAAAATCTCGCCGACGCCCGCGCCGGGGCAGACGGAGTCGCCTCCCGTGTAGAGAGTCTTCCATGCGCGGACGTCCGGTTCGTTGACTTCTTTTTTTTCGGAAATGATTCGCAGAGGGCGCGATTGAACGATATAGATTTGATTCTCTTGATCGATGACGAATTCGATGTCTTGGGGGCATTCATAGTGGTCTTCGAGCTGTTTGGCGTATTGCCAGAGGGTTTTGAGTTGATCGTCCGCGAGGCTGGGGGCGTTGTGGAGGGAGGCGGGAAGCGTTTGGTCCATCGTTCCTTCTTCGGGATGGAGAATGAGACAATGCGTTTTTTCTGCAATCTGCGCGGAGAGAACGGCCCCGTTGGAGCGATCCAGCCGGAACACGTCGGGCGAGACGGCGCCGTCGACCAGATATTTTCCCAGGCCGAAAATAGTGTGAACGAGGATGGCGTCGTCGTCGGCATGGACGGGGTCGTGCGTGTAGATGACGCCGCTGGCGCGCGCGTCGATCATGATCATGCATCCCACGCTCATGGGCATCAAGGATTCTTCCAGCGAGTGGCTGACGCAGTAGTAGATGGCTTTGGGAGTGAATTTTCCCGCCAGGATCTCCCGGTAGCGTTCGGCGATTTGTTTTTGGACGTTGAGCAGGGTGTTGTACTGGCCGGCGAAGCTCAGGTGTTCGTCTTCGCCGATGGCGCTGGAGCGGAGAGCGAATTTTCCGCCGGGGCGCCGCTGCGATAATTGTTCGATATGCGATTGAAGCGATTCGTTGAGATTGTCGGGGATGGAGCTGTGGAGGATGAGGTCTTGGATGTCGCGGCTGATGCGCTCCAATTCTTCGAGATTGTGGAGGTGGAGCGACTTGATTTTCGCGGCGATCTGGGTTTGGAGATTGTTGCTGTCGATGAAGCGCTTGTAAGCCCATGTCGTGATGGCGAATCCGTCGGGGACGGGCAGGCCGAGTTTGGATTTGATCTCGCCGATTTGGGCGTTTTTGCCGCCCACTTTGGGGACCTGATCGCGGTCGAGCCGGTCGAATGGAATGGCGAACTCGCATTGTTTGACGCCGGGGCAGCCGTAGAGCACCGATTCCAACCGGCGATTGATCGAATCATAGCAAGCGGATAAAACCGAATAGTCGTCGCCGCCAATGGCGATCATTTGTTCGATGATGTCTTGGACGCAGAGTTGGATCTCGGAGACATTGGAAAAAATATATTGGCGGTCGAACAGATAATCGCCCTGGGCTTTTTCCTCCATGTCGCTCATACGTTGGAGAATGCGGTTGTTGCTTTCCAGAAGCGCAAGAAAACGTCCGAATTTGTATTGAATTTCTTTCAGATGCTGCCGGGCGGATTCCTGTCCCGAAAAGAAATATTGCCAAAGCCGCTTCATTGTGTGGATCTCCTTCGCTCAAAGCAAACCGGCGCAGTTGGATGCGTCAGGGAGTGAAAAGGATTACGTGGGAATCGGCGAGATGCTTTTGACGGCCAATTCGTCGTGGATCGATTTGACGCCCGGCACGCTTTTGACAATGTCCATGATCAGGGGTTGAAGTTTTTGAGATTCGATGTCTCCTTTCAGGCGGACGACGCCGTCGTCGGCGGAGATGTCGAGGTCGAGCGTTTCGGTTTCTTTATGGATGGCCAAATGAGCGGCGACTTTAGCGGAGAGGACGATGTTATTGATAATCATGGCGCCGGATTTACAGATTTTGAATTCGGTTTTCTGGACGGCTAAACAGATCAGATCTTTGGCGGTGTTCATTTTCATGACATCCAGATTGAGAACCAGGTCGAAGTTTATGGGGTCGCACCAATCGACGTTGTAGAGGTATTTCGTCCAGCGGGTGCGAATCTCGTCGATGGAGCGAATATGCGATTCGGCTTCTTCGCGGCTCATCTGCTTCAGTTCCATGGCGGCGCGGATGCGCGATTCCATGGGAGCGATAAGGCGGACCTTGAGAACGCACTTTAAATCCTGCAGCAGAAAATGCCCGGCGTGTCCGTGGTAGATCAATTCTCCCGAGCAGGCGTGCTCCAGGAGGGCCGCCTTCAATATTTTCAAATAGACCCGCCGGCCTTTGGTGATGCGCTCCCAAAGCGAAGGCGGTTTTTCCAAGGCGTCGGCGAGTTCTTTGGGATCCAGTCCGTAAGCGGCTGAAGCGCTTTCGAGAAGCAGTTCGCGGCTGATGCACTCGCAATTCAAGGCTTCCGCCGTCATTTGGGCCAGGTTGGCGCCGCCGCTCAGGGATCCACGGGATATGGTAATAATAGCCATGATCTTGCTCCTCCTTGATTGGGGGTGGAGATCGAATTTGCCACTGTCTTAATGAGCGCTTTTTCTCTTAAAGAGGAAACTGACCAAGACGCCTGCGCTCAAAGCAATTGTAACAGCGATTAAGGCGTAAAGCACGGAATGATTGGCCGCCGTGTATGTTAACGCCCAGGCCAATCCTCGTTTTTCGACGGAGAGGGAGGCTTCGCTGGCGCCTACGATGCGTCCCTGGCGCAGGGCGAAGATTTGCACGATGTATTGGCCGGTGGTGATGGCGGCGGGCAGATAAAAGCGGCAGAGGAACAATCCGTTGTCGTGGAGTCGAGCGCCGTTTTCATCGATTTTGTAAAGGCCTTGATTTTCTTTCATTTGAATCAGCCCGTCGAACAGGACGCTTTCGTCGTCGGGGTCGGATTGACCGCTTTCGAGTTCGTAGCGCCAATCGTTGCGTAGCGCTTCATAGCCGAATCGGGAATCCGTTTGCGAATCGTCTTTTATAAGTTGGTGAAGGGGATCGCTGGAGGCGATTTGATAGCATCCGGGGAGATTGTCGACCAGAAATTTTTTGACGGTCATCCAAAAAAGTACGACGCGTTTTTTTCGGGATAGGTGCATGGGGGGCGTTTCCTGGGAGCGCAGCACGGCCACGATTCCATCGGTTTGCGAAGGGGCCGATCCAAAAAGCCGAACTTCGTCTCCCTTGAAATCCAAGTTGATGTGGACGGCGTCCTCTTCGAATATAGTGGGGAAGAAAGCGTCATTTTGCGCGGTCGCTATGAAGGGGGCGAGAAGGCAGAGAAGAAAAAGCCCAATGAGGCGTTTCAAGAGGGATGAGGGCTTCGGCGCCAGGCGTGGATTGGATTGAGTTTTCATCGTCGTCCTCCTTAATGTCCGCCGCTGACGGCCACGGCGCCGATCACGTTTTCGGGGGCTGTGATCAAGTCGATGAGTAGTTTGAACATCATGGCCAGGACGATGACCGAGAAGAAGATGCGCAGTTGTTCGCCTTTGAGCAGCCGGCTGACCCGCGCGCCGAACTGCGCGCCGATGACGGATCCGCAAAAGAGAGTGATGGCGAGAACGAGGTCGACGGTGTGATTGCGGATGGCCTGTTGGAGGGTGACGTTGGCGGATACCAGGACGATTTGGAAGAGATCGGTTCCAATGGCTTTGACGGTCGGCATTCCCAGGATGTAAATCATCACGGGGACCATGATGAAGCCGCCGCCTACGCCCATGATGGCCGCCAGAAAGCCGACGGCGGCGCCGGCGCCCAGGGGGAATAGAAGGGACGTCGTGCCGGCCAGGCTGCTGAATTCCACCTGCAGGGGAAGGCGGCTGAAAAACGATTTTTTAGGGGATTGGGGAGGCGCCGTGACGTTCGAAGGAGAGGGCGCCGGAGTGCGGCCCATGGTGCGACGAATTTTGTTGACGCTTTCGAGGAACATAAAGCCGCCGACCGTGCCGAGCATGAGGACATAGACGGCGCGGATCACGAAATCGAAATTGCCTAATTCGCGCAGAGTTTTGACCGCTTGGACGCCGAGAGTTCCGCCCAAAATGCCTCCCGCTAAAATGACGAGACCCAATTTGATGTCCACGTTTCCCATCCGGTAGTGAGCGGTCGCTCCCGAAGCGGCGGCGGCGACGATCTGGTTGGAGTCGCTTGCCGCGGCGACCGCCGGGGGAATTCCGATCATCATCATGAGAGGGGTCAGGAGAAATCCTCCCCCCACGCCGAATAATCCCGATAAGAATCCGACGGCGCCCCCGATTCCCACCACTAGAAAAACATTGATGCTCATTTCTGCGATTGGAAGATAAATATACATGAAGATATCCCCTTATATCGACAAGGCGCCCGCAGGCCGTTAATCGCCGGCGTCCGGTTCGGCGATGATGGGGATGGGCGTAGGCTCCATCACGCCATCAAAGTCCGCCGTCATCGAGTTATGCAAATTGGCTTATCCCTGTTCAAATAAAACAATGTCAAAAATCAATCGTAAAAAACATCCCATCTTTAAGTTATATTCAAAGAATAATAAAGTCAATAAAACAATCATTTTTTGCATCTCGGGCGGGAGGGAGGCGGCGCGGGTGGGGGAGGCGCGCACGGCCCGTTTGAGTTGGCGAAGAATAGGAATGGAGACAATTCATTGTCCGGGAGAGATTTTCATGAGAAAGATTTTCTTGGCGGTTGCCATGATTCTTCCAGTCATCGGAATTTATGGAGAGGCGGAGATTGATTTTTCGCAGATTTCATCGCCGATTCTTTTTGAGGGCGATCATAAATTCGCGTACCGGGATCCCGCCGTGACGCGGCATGAGGGAACGTTTTATCTCTATTTCACCCTTTCTGAAAATGCGGAGGACGGCGGGTATTACAATATGACGGCCTATAGTAAAAGCCGGGATCTGGTTCATTGGACCTACCCGCGGATATTCACTCCGCGAGACCGGCGTTTGAATTATTCCAGCCCCGGCAATGTGATCCGTTGGGGCGATCGATGGATTCTTTGCCTGCAGACGTATCCGACGCCCAACCGGGAGCGCTTCGGCGATTCCACTTCGCGGATCTGGATCATGCGCAGCGCCGATTTAGAGAACTGGTCCGAGCCGGAGCCGCTCATGGTGAAAGGGCCGGCGGCCGCGAATGAAGACATGGGGCGAATGATCGATCCTTATTTGATCGAAGACATCCTGCATCCCGGGACATGGTGGTGTTTTTATAAACAAAACGGGGTCAGCCTTTCGAAGTCGCATGATTTGAAAGAATGGACGTACGTCGGGCGCCGCGACGCCGGCGAGAATGTGACGGTGATTCGAGACCGGGGCGAGTATGTGATGTTTCATTCGCCCCGCAATGGGATTGGGGTCAAGCGCTCGAAGAATTTGTCCGATTGGGGGGATGATCTACAGACGCTTACGCTGGGGCAGGAGGATTGGCCCTGGGCGCAGGGGCGGCTTACCGCGGCCACGGTCATCGATCTTCGCGCCGATCCGGCGGCGGGCAAATGCATTATGTTTTTCCACGGGAGTACGAAGGAAGGGTTGGCCAAGCAGCCCGCCCATGGGTGCGCCAGTCTGGGCGTCGCCTGGAGCGATGATTTAGTCGAGTGGAGTTGGCCGGGGAAGAAATAATGAGCAACTGATTCGGCAGAAAAAAAACGCTCCCCCTCGCCGGGATGGGGTGAGGGGGAGTTGGGGATGATCGTTGTTGGTGCCGACGCGGGGCTTCAGTGTTTGAAGCAGCGCATGTTGGTGAAGACCATGGCGGCGCCGCGTTCGTTGCAGGCTTGGACGGCGTCCGAATCGCGAAGGGAGCCGCCGGGCTGGACAATTGCGGTTATGCCTTGATCGAGCAGGGCGTCGACGCCGTCGCGGAAGGGGAAGAAGGCGTCGGAGGCGGCGACGGCGCCTTCGAGTCCCGCGTTGCCTCCGTCGGCTTCGCGTTCAATGGCTCTGATCGCGCTGTTGGGAACAAAGCCTTTGCGCGCTTCCAAGAGCAGGGCATCAAACTGCATGCCGTGTTTTTGAAGGGAGAGAAGAGCCTGCCGCGAGATATAGGCTTTGGACACGCATTGCTTGCACATGAGGACGCGATCCTGACCGCCCACGCCGATGGAGACGGTTGCGCCGTTCCTGGCGGTGAGAACCGAATTGGAAGTAACGCCGGTTTCGACCATCCAGGCGAACCATAAATCTTTCAATTCTTGGGCGGTGGGTTGGCGCTGAATCGAGACGGTTTTTCCCGTTTTTACCATGCGTCCTTTTTCCGAGGCGCGTTCGGGAATATCGGCGGGCGCTTCGACGCTGTCGATAAAATCCTGGAGGGTGCGGATGACTTTTAGATCTTTGCCCGCCGTGGGAACATAGGACCATTGCTGGAAGACGGAGCCGTCGGATAAGGACTTGAAGTCGACGAATCGGCGTCCGATGTAATCGTTGAGTTTGTGGATGTCCTTCAGGCGGATGATGCGCAGGTTTTTGCGCCTGGCGAGAATGTCGACGGCGCCTTCTTCGTATTCCGGAGCGCAGATGACTTCGTAATATTGGCTCGAGGCGGCTTCGGCCGTGTCTTTATCGACCGGCCGGTTGACGACCAGCACCCCGCCGAAAGGAGCGATGGGATCGGCTTCCCAGGCTTTGTTGTACGCTTCCAGAAGAGTATCGCCGATGGCGACGCCGCTGGGGTTGTTGTGTTTGATAATGACGGCGCAGGGGAATTCGTGGAAGTATTTTAAGATCGACAACCCGCTGTCAACGTCGGTCAGATTGGTTTTGCTGGGATGTTTGCCGAATTGGATGAGGCAATCGTTGTTCAATTTGCCCACCAGTCCCGAGCCTTCGCCGAGAAAATCGATTCCCGCTAAAACCAGATGGCCGTTGACGGCTTGATAGAGAGCCGCTTCCTGGCCGGGATTCTCGCCGTATCGCAGGCCTTTGTCGATGGGTTGGCCGTCATCGCCGGGCAGCGACCAGGTCACTTTTTTGTAGAGGCATACTTGCGCCTGGGTGGCCGCCAGGAGGTCGATATCGGCCGGATTGTCTGTGTAGCCGGTGAAAAAGTAATTCGGGAAGTGGTCGTCGATAACGGTTGAATACTGTTTGATGCTCATGAACTGTCTCCAGAAAAATGATTTGCTCTATTGAATGAAAGACTTTTTTGTTCTTGTCATCCCTGTTCATCCCGGCATTCATCCGCCTGCGGCATTGTACAGTACATACTCATGATAATAGCGGTTCATTTCAAAGAAAACAGGCGGAGCGTAAAAAGCAAGCAGCCGGAAGCAATGGCTCCCGGCTGCCGGTTTCCAAGATTACGATCGGACTGCGTTTATCCGCCCTGGTTGATTTGCAGCCAGAGGTCTTGCGCGTCTTGCGGCGTTACAACGCCGTCGCCGTTGACGTCGGCGATTTCGAGTTCCTCGGCGGTCAAGGTTTGATCGCTGAGGTAAATTTCGAGGATGCCGGAGACGTCATCATCCGTTAATTGGCCGTCGTTGTTCACGTCGCCTATAATTACGGGAACCGGAGTCGGAGTCACCGTAGGCGTCGGAGTGGGCGCTTCGGTGGGCGTCTCGGTCGGCGTAGGCTCTTCAACCGGCGTTTCAGTGGGCGTAGGCTCTTCGACCGGCGTCTCCGTCGGAGTGGGTTCTTCGACAGGCGTTTCGGTGGGCGTCGGTTCAGGCGCCGGCGTGTCGGTCGGAGTTGGTTCGACGACCGGCGTTTCGGTGGGCGTCGGTTCTTCGACCGGCGATTCGGTCGGAGTCGGCTCAACAGGCAGCGGCGTTTCGGTCGGCGTTTCTATTTGAGTTTCTGTGGGAATCGGCGTTGGAGGTACAGGGGTCGCCGTAGGCTCGGCTGGCGCCACGGTCGGCGTCTCTGTTGGAATTTCCACCGGAGTTTCAGTGGGAGTTTCAATGTCTTGAGCATTGACGACCGGAGACGCCCATGCACCGATGAAAAGGAATAAACCCACACTTAATAAAAATAGAGGCATGTGCCTAAGCATTAGACCTCGCTCCTTTCAGAAATAACACGCAACGCTTGGCGTGGCAACTTAAACCCATTTTGACCTCAACTATACGTAATTAACCCTTCCTCTGTCAAGGACTTTAAGTATTTTTTCCTGTTTTTTTTACGATCGCGTCATGAAGGCGCCGTTTTGGATGAGGTTCCGGATGCAGGTTGGGGCGAGATGAGGTGTATTACCGTAAACATCTAGTTTGATTGGATTTATTGCGTGCGAGGCTCTTTAGGGAGAAATGTTCCGGCGATAACGGAGGCGGTGAAAGAGAACAAGCCAAACCAGAAAAAACTGGATTGTATCGCATCCGCCCGCGGGAGATATCCGTAATGATCGACCAGAGCGCTAGCCAGGATATATCCGGTCATTTGTCCCGATACAAAGGAGAAGTACAGCAACGCCTGAGCGGTGGAGCGGACGCTTTCTTCGCATTTGGCGTCCAGGTACATGGCGGAAGCGAAGAACATGCCTATAACGGAGGGGCCATGCATGACGCTCAGGATCAGAATCCAAACGGGAGCGTCCAAGAGAGAGAGCCCGAACCAGCGGATGAAATCGGCGGCAAAGCCGATGGCGATTGTGCGTTTTAATCCGAATCGGCGAGCGAAGTGATGGAGGTTGTAGGTCAGAAGGATCTCGACGCCGACTCCGATCAGCCAGATCGAAGAAAAGAAGCGCTCCGAAAGACCGCGATGTCCGATATAGGGGCCAATGTATTGGATGCCCGCCGATGCGCCGATCGAAACGCAGAAAATGGAAAGGTAGAAAATCCCCAGATTTTTGCTGCGGAAAAACATCATGAAGTTTTTGAATTGAGGCTTCTGATGTTTTTCGAAATGATTTTCATCCCAGAAGGTGCATGAAATAGTGAAGACATAGAGGACGCAGGCGGTCAAGAAGACCAGCGTCCGCCCGTAGAGGCCCCAGCTCAGAGATAAGCCGACCATGGTCGGGCAGAGCAGAAACATGCCGACGGTGAAACTGATGCTGCCCGCCACGCGAATTCGCCCGAATAGATGCCGCCGGCTTTTCCCCAGGTAGGAAAGAATGATGGCCGAATTGAGGGGGAGGGATGCGCTGTAGCAGATGAAGAAGAGGACGCCTGCGGGCAGAAGCAGCGCGAATCCGCCGATCTGATAGGAGAATGTAAAAAGGATTAAAAAGACGATGTTGAAGGTCAACGCCAGTCGGAGGGTTTTTGTGCGTCCCAGCAGCCGGTCGGACAAGACGCCCCAGAAGGGCTGCATGAGAACGGCGCCCAGAGAGGTGAGGGCCATCATTATGCCGATCTGCCAGTCGCTCAGATGAAGGTCGAGGTCGTAGTATCGGGTTAAATGAGGAAAGACGCAGGATTGTCCGCAGTACAGGAACCATGTACTGGCGATTACCAACAGTCCGGTTCGTTTATGATCATCGGCTCCGAATAACACGGATCAGGTTCTCCCAAAGGATGGAGATGATGAAGCAGGTGAAAGAGAGAGGGGCGCGGGGGGCTCCTCACGCTTTCAGCTGATTGTAGAGTAATAGCAATTCTTTAAATGCGCGCAGGACCACTTTAGGGCTTCCGCCCGATTGTTGGCCGGCGGTGCGTGGATAATGATGGACGCCGACCTGTGTGACGCGGGCGTGATTTTTCTTCAGGATGGAGAAAAATTCGACCGAGATCACGGCCCCTTCCGCCTTCAGTTCGACGCCTTCAAAGAACCGGCGTTTGAAGATTTTAAAGGCGCAATCCAAATCCCGGTAGGCAAAGCCGAATAAGCAGCGAATGAGCGTCCCCCAGCAAAAGGCGAAGGCCTTGCGATGGAGCGGGTCGCGGCGGTTTAAGCGGTAGCCCACGACGGCGTCCGATTCGCCGACATGCTCCAGCAGGAGAGGAATTTCGTTGACGTCGAATTGACCGTCGCCGTCCGTAAAGAAAATCCAATCTTTGGTGCAGGAGGCGATGCCCGTTTTGACGGCGCCGCCGTATCCGCGGTTGACGTCGTGATGGACGGCGCGTACCTGAGGGTGCTTGCGGGCCAATTCTTCGGCGCGCTCCCGGGTTCCATCGGCGCTGCCGTCATTGATGATCAGCACTTCAAAATCGTCCACATGCTCGGAAAGGATTTGGACGGTTTTCTCGGTGAGAAGCCCGATGTTGTCAACTTCATTATGGGCGGGGAAAAAGGCTGAAACGCTAATGGGTCGTTTAGTCATCATCTTTTAGATTTATCGGAATTAAATGGAAAAATTTTGTATATCATATCATGGTTGTACTGGATCCAAGAGGAAAGGGGAATGTTTTGTAAGTTTTATCGGTAAAATCATTAAAAAAGGGCGCACCGAAGTACGGTGCGCCCCGAAAGCCATTTCTTTACGACGCGATGGAAAGAAGCGAAGCGGGCTTATTGTTGAGGCGCCGGCGCGGCCGCTTCTTC
>JAFGTC010000137.1 GCA_016934335.1 Candidatus Omnitrophota bacterium
GGCCGGCAACGCCTCGTTGGAAGAAATCGTCATGAACCTTAAAACCCGCGCCGATTTCTTCGGATTTCATACGGACGTCAAGACAGAGCAGATTTATCCCTCCAGCCGCATGTTGACGCGCTTCACCGGGATTGGAGTTCAACCGAACAAGGCGATTGTGGGGGCGAACGCCTTTGCGCATGAAGCGGGCATTCATCAGGACGGCGTTCTCAAAGAGCGAACGACGTATGAAATCATGCGTCCCGAATCGGTGGGGTGGACGGGTCATTCCATGGTGTTGGGCAAACATTCGGGCCGTCATGCGTTTGTTACGCGCATGAGCGATTTGGGATTCAGTCTGGAAGGCGAAGCGCTGGAAAAAGCTTTCAACGCCTTCAAGGATTTGTGCGATGCCAAGAAGACCGTCTATGACGAAGATTTGATGGCTATTGTGGATGAACAGTCGCGTGAAAAAGATCAGGCGAAGTATATTCTGCAGGAATTGTTCATCAAAATCGATAAAAACGAGCAGCCGGTCGCGACCGTCCGGCTTCAAACCAACGGCGACAGCATCGAATGCACCGGAACCGGCGACGGAGCTCTGGATGCGGCGTTTTCGGTCATCAAGAGATTGACGGATATGGAGGACGTCGTTTTGGTGGATTATCATGTCGGCGCCGTCACCTTGGGCACCGATGCGCAGGGTTCCGCCAATGTCGTTCTCAAAAAAGACGATCGAAAAGCCTTCGGGCGAGGCACTGACACGGATGTCATCCGCGCCAGCGTGAAAGCGTTCTTGAACGCGATCAACCGATTTTGCTTTGAAGAAGAAAAGAAGCGCGAACCGGTTGTGTAATGAATCCTTGAAATAAATGAAAAAGGCCCGGGGCTTGTCTGATTCGCCCCGGGTTTTTCTTTTGGGCTATTTGGGGATTCACCGTTGACACTCGATTCATCCGGTATGGATAATACCAGACAAATTGAATGCATCGTCGCTTCCGCACAAGTCTTGGAAAAATGACTTAACGGAGCAAAGACGATTTTTTCCTTCCCTTGATCTTGCGCCGACGAATAAAAAATCGCACATCGTCAATGGCAGTCTCAATCAGCGTTATAGTCATGATCCAAGATTCATGTGAACCATCGTATGAATGAGCGGCGGGCTTCTTTGCCTTGCGTTGTGAATGCAAGGAAGCGTTCGACGATCGGAGGAGCGAAGGAGTCGACTGCGCCGCTTGTAAGAAACTTGCATGATTCCAAAGAGAACAAAGGGGAGAATTATGTCTGGAATGGCCATACTTTTTGAGGATGAAGGATATCGCCGGTTGCATCCGTTAACGTTGAATCGCCCCGGCTACGACTTGCGATGCGGAGTGCGTCTTTTGTATGAAAAAGCGCGCGCGGCGTATCCAGCGGCGGAATTCGGCTATCACTCGAGAGACTATCTCGGCGCTTTGATCAAGCAGCAGAAAGGGACGAGTAAGGTCAACGGAAGTTTCGGCGAACGGGGGCTTCTGCTCAACGGGCGAGTTCTATGGACGGAGAAATTGGCGAAATCCATTCCTTTGGAGGGCGAAGATCGGATCTATTCGTGCAGCGGCGACATCATCGCCGCTCGCTTGTCCGGCGAAAATTTTGCGGCGATCGATTGGTCGAATCCTATCAAGACATCGGCGTTTTTGGGGATTCCCGTCGATAAAATCGAAGCGGAGATCATCACCCATCCCTGGGATTTAATTCATCATAATCCGGCGCAGATTGAGATGGATGCGGCGGCGCTGGGATGCAACGGGGCAAAGGACGGCAAAATTTACGACGGCGTGCATCTGTTGGCGGAAGAACGCATCACCATCGCCGAAGGCGCGTCAATCAAGCCCGGCGTGGTGATCGATGCGGAGGGCGGCCCCGTCTTCATCGATGAAGGAGCGAAAATTTATCCGCAGGCGGTGATCGAGGGGCCCTGTTATGTGGGGAAGAAATCGGCCGTTAAGATCGCAGCGAAGATTTATGAGGGAACCAGCATCGGCGAGGTGTGCAAAGTCGGCGGAGAAGTGGAGGAGAGCGTCATTCATTCTTACAGCAACAAGCAGCATGAAGGATTTTTGGGGCACGCCTACTTGGGGATGTGGGTGAATCTGGGCGCCGATACCAATAACAGCGATTTGAAAAACGATTACGGGATCGTGCGCTGCTTCATCAACGGCGAGCCGGTCGACACGGGCAGCATGTTTGTGGGATCGACCATCGGGGATCATTCCAAATCAGGCATCAACACCATGTTCAACACGGGCACGGTCATTGGAATATGCTGCAATATTTTCGGCTCTAATTTTCCGCCGAAATTCATCCCCTCGTTTTCCTGGGGCGGCGCCGACCGGATGGTGGAATACCGGTTTGAAAAGTGCATTCAAGTGGCGCAGCGCGTCATGCAGCGGAGAAATATGGAACTCACCGACGTCGAACAAGCCGTCCTGCAAAAAGTGTATGAAGACACCTCCAGCCGCCGGAAGGACTTCTTCGTTCTCCATCAATAGTTTGTTCTGCATCAATAGCGGGGCGCTACTCGATATTGATGCCGATTTCGACTTTGCCTTTGGAGCGATTCTCAATTTTGGCGCCGCCGGTGAAATGGCTTCCAAAAACAGCGGCGGATTGAACGTCTTCCTCCAGGGTGATATGCCGCTTCTGATCGTCGATGAATTCGCAGCCGTTTACTATCAATGTCCCGCCGTGCGCCAGGATCGCCGGGGCGTTTGGATCAACCCTCGCCCAGCCTTGGAAATGGCATGACGTGAAAATCACGGCGCCTCGCCCGCCGATCTGGGCGTGATGATCGGTGGTCGGAATGCCCCAGAATCCGCAGTTGGAGAATTTGACCGGTCCGCGATTGCTCTCGGATACGATCACTTGGGACATCATCTGACAATTGCTGAACGCCAGACCGGCGTGAGATTGAGACGCGTCCACGCGCACGGCTACAGGGCCGATGTCCGATCCGCACTGCGTCAAAACGACATTGGGATCGCCGTTTTTTGTATGAATGAAGTGGAAGCCGATTTTGGGGAAAATAACGAAACAGTTCACCATGTATTCCCAATCGGTTTTCCCGATGCGAAAGCCGACCAGATTTTCGCTCAAGTACTTCAGGAATTTATCCCATTGGCCTTCGATCGGTTTGTTGGAGTAATCGGCGCGCGCCCAGGAATGGGGGTTGAAATGAACATTCTCCACGCGGCCGATGTCGGTTGTCCGATTGATATAGATCCCCTCGCGCAGCGGGCAGCCGAACACGTTGCGGATGACGTGCAGTTCATTCGACTCCGTGCCGAAGTCGATGCCGCGGTATGGATTGACGAGAGTGACGTCGACGACGCTGCAGAACATGCCCCGTCCGCGGATGGTCCAAGGGTAGGGCTGGATGTCGTCGACGTTTTGCTCCGGATAGAAAATGGTCACGCCTTTCAGGCAGCTGCTTTGCTGGAGCGTGATAAACGGCTGTCCCTCTTCCTCGCCTTTTCCGCCAATGACGAACAGTTGACTGCCGCGGCCGATGTCGGCGTGATGCATGGATTCCCACACTCCCTTCAGCGTCACGCCGGGGGGGAATACGAGGCTGCCTTTGAAGAGATACCGCCCGGCGGGGACGGCGGCGATTCCGCCGCCTTTTCCGGCGGTGAAATCGAGGGCTTGCTGGAAGGCTTTTGTGCAGTCGGTCTTTCCATCAGCGAGGGCGCCATGGTTCAAAACCGATGTTGTTATCAGAGGATCGTCTGTACAAAACGCTTCGCTGGAGAAAAAAATAATGGAACATAGAATCAAAATTGAGAGTTTGAATTTCATGCGTCCGCTCCTTTTGGGGGAAGAGTCGCGGTGATTCCCCATGAATGATTGTCGTGTAAAAACCAGCCTCAGACTATCATGGCTGAAATGGATTTGTATAGGAGTTTAAAGTCGGACGGATATTTCCTATCATTTCTCATGAGTATGAAAAAAGCCGTCGATTAAAAACAGGCGTTTTTATTGGGAGAATAGAGAATGAATGTTTATCCACTTTTTCGAATTTGTCTCATAACGGCTTGCGGTATGGCGTTTGCCCTTTCGTCTTCTATGGGAAGAGAGATTGATATGAAGCCGCATTGGAACGACCGGGTCGCTCTGGAGAATCCGCACAAAGGCTGGTATCACCACTATCCGGACAATCATATCAATAAATACATCATTCAGAACGATTCCGATATTTTGGAATTTCCAGGTATGGATCACATTTATATACGCCTTTCATGGGCTTACCTGGAGCCGCGGGAGGGGGAGTTCCATTGGGACGTGATCGATTCGATCATCGATAAATGTACCCGTTCACAACTAACATTTCATTTATAAAAGGCATTGAAATCAAATAGGGAGACAACGGAGAAATCTCCAAGAAACAAGA
>JAFGTC010000138.1 GCA_016934335.1 Candidatus Omnitrophota bacterium
GTTTCGATCCATACTACTTATAACTTCGAAACCGCCTCCGAAGTAACGCTCGGTGTAATTTATTTTTTCAGAAAACTAAATCGTTACGAAATTCTGAGGGTTGGGGATTTGAAAAAAAAATAGGGGTCTTGCGCTTGAAATGCAGCCAGCAACGGGAGCGGTGGTTTGTGATATAAAAACTTTTCGCCGAGGTGATGCACAATTCGGAAGGATTTTTAAAAAAGGGACTGTAGGAAAATAACGGGGAAATACCGCCGCCCATGTTGACTTATTGTTGACTTGAGATAAAAGGAGATTTGTGGGAATGATCGTAAGTCTAGTAAAATCAAGTACGGCCCTAAGGGGAATCGAACCCCTGTTTCCAGAATGAGAGTCTGGCGTCCTAGCCCCTAGACGATAGGGCCTTTCAACAGGATGAAATATACCCATGGAAGATAATTTTGTCAATATGTGGATCTTCACCCCGACCATTTTATGTGATGCGGATTCATCTTCCGTTAGAGAGGATCCGTTCAAAGACAAGACAATAATCGAAATAGAATTCATTTATCGAAAGGATTTCTTAGAACTCATTGAAAATTCTTTAGATATCTCGAGAGGATCGGGATCACAAGATTTACTTTCGGATTTAAGTTTGGTATGATGAATGTTGCATTATTCCAATTTGGATAGGAGAATGAAAATGGTAGATTACATCACACGAAAACAATATGATGAGTGGATCGCTCATTCCCGCGCAGCAGCGCAATTGTGCGGCTATCCGGTCGATGATTCCATGGTGGATGACAACACCGGCTTAATTTTCGCCGATTATGATGGTTTTGATAAAGGTTTGTGGTCGGGCGAAGCGCATGAGCGATTCGTGATTTTCCAGAGCGTAAACGAACCGGCCGTGGAAGGCATGCCCAAAAAAGCGTTTGTCGGCGCCGAGTACGGCGGCTTATGCGATAAATGCATGGTTCTCTATCCCGGACAATTCTGTTCCGTTCATTACCATGTACGCAAGACGGAATATTATATCGTTATGGGTGGAACCATGGTGGTTCTATACAGCCGCGATCGCGCTCCCGGCGGAGAATACGAAGATGGAACAAACGCCGATCTGATCGATACGCATCGATTGCCGGCGGGAACGCCTCTTCCGGCCGATACGCCTCTGCCGAAGGGGAGAGAGAAAAGTTATGACGTTGTGCGAGACAACACGGTCGTCTTGAAGCCGGGCGATCCGCGTTTCGTTCTTCCGCGCAAGACTCCGCACGCATTTTTCTGCCCGCCGGACGCCAATGTGCCAACCGTTATTCATGAAATTTCCTGCTACTCGCACGAACCTACAGCCAGCGGGAAAAATGCGCTGTTGAGCGATTGGCAGCACATTCATGACAACGTCTTCCTCCATCCAGGTATAGCGGAAGCGCGTTTGGAAAACAACATCAAGGAAGAATAGACCGGAATTATCAGGCGATTATTCCATTATCCCCTTTAAGAAAAAAAGAGAATCCAACCGCCGGAGAAACAGATACGGTTGGATTCTCTATGAAAATTTATTGCGAGGAAGATTTATTGCGAGCGACCGCACCTCATTTGATGAATCCCTAACTCCCCAATTCTATACCAACCTTCGCGTTTTCTTTTTCCGTCAATCCATAAAATCTACGCATTCATAGAAAATTTTCTGATGAGAGGCTTTACTGCATCGCATTTAATGGAAGAATTTCCATTATAAAGAAAATAACCTGAAAATTTCGCATGAAAGAGATTCATCCCAAAATCAAGATTGCCATTTTGCGCATTCTTCGCGACGCCAATCACCCCATCGGCAGCGCCGTGATTGCGCATGAATTAAAAAGCCATGGATTCGAACTCAGCAGCCGCTCCATCCGCTTATATTTGCAATATTTAGAAGATAAGGGCCTGGTCGGCAAGGCCATGCGCGGGCGCGAAGGAGGGCGCAGCATCACCCCCAAAGGGATTGTTGAAATTCGAGACGCTCAAGTGTTCGATCGAGTAGGCTACACTTCGGTCAAGATTGATTCATTAGCCTGCCAAACCACTCTGCATCTCGCTATGCGCACCGGCCTGATTGTTCTCAATGTTTCAACCATTGAGAGAGATGACCTTTTACAGGCCGTGGAGGAAATGCTGCCTGTTTTTGAATCGGGATTAAGCATGGGCGAACATCTTACGTTTTGCCGCGAGGGAGAAAATTTAGGGCATTTTACGATTCCTGAGAGAAAAGTAGGCATCGGAACAGTCTGCAGCGTTACTCTCAACGGCGTGATGTTAAATCATGGGATTCCCATGACGTCTCGTTTTGGCGGGGTGCTGGAATACAACCAAAAACAATGCACTCGGTTTACGGACGTAATTGATTATGCGGGAACATCACTGGATCCCCTGGAAGTATTCATCAAAGGAAAATTAACAAGCGTCCGAGAAACAGCCCGGCAAGGAAACGGCCGCATCGGCGCCAGTTTCCGCGAGACGCCTTCGCCAGTGGTTTCGAATGTCGAGTTGATTCATCGCAAACTGAAGATCATGGGATTGGGCGGCATTCTGTTGATCGGGACGCCCAACCAGCCGCTTTTGGATTTTCCCGTGCAGGAAGGACGAACCGGCCTCCTCGTTGCGGGAGGATTGAATCCGATCGCGGCCGTTGAAGAGGCGGGCATATCCACCATGAATTATGCTTTATGCACTCTCTATTCGTTCGAAAAGTTATTTCATTATCGAGAAATGCAGAAGCGGGCGAAAGACTTTCTGGACAGGGAAAAATAAGGCCGCGCCGTATTCCCCGCCATTTTCAATTCATGACTGCGTAAAAAGGATTCAAGAGATTTTTATCCGCCGACAAGCCCGACAACAGGGATGTCGCCGCCAAAATAACCGATGTCGCCGGGGCTTATGACGCCGTTGCTGGGATTATAGATTGAATCGTGGATCGAATCGCCGGGATAACGGTAAAACTCGGGAAACGGAATATCGACAATAAAAGAATCCATTTGATCGGGCCCCATGCTGGCCAAGGCGAACGCCTCTTTGCGAAGAGATTGCAGCCCGTGCATTCGCGCAAAATTGATATAGGGCGTGTAGCTGTAGGAATTTTTTAGAACCGGCATGCTTCCTGCGCTCAAAAAATCGTCTTCGACTCGCTCGGGAGGCATGGGCTCCTGATATTCCGCCACAGGCCCGAAAGGATCCTTCACGTTCGCCTGAGTCAAGTAGGCAACCGGCGTTGTTAGATCGGGCAGCAAATAATCGACGAAAAAGAGCATGTCATTATCTTTGCGCGGATAGATGTTTCGATCAATGCGGTACGTTTGCAAAGCGCCGCTGATGGCGCGTAAATCCATTTTGACTTTCGTCACCCGGCTTTTGATCGTTGCGTCTCGATAGTTGGGAACCGCGATGGACGCCAGAATGCTGAGGATAGCCACGACAATCAGCAACTCGATCAAAGTAAATCCATTTCGGTTCATGGCTGCGACTCCTTCGGCTTCGGGGCGGCCAGCGAGGGATAATATTTGCGGAGTTCTTCTTGGTTCCGGTCTTCGCGAACTTGATTGACCCATCGCGTTTGAGCGAGAATTCGCGTAGAAGGCTTGGGGGTGGAAGGCCGCAGCGAGGGAGCGATGTTGCATTCCATGCCCGAGAACACTTTCTCCGCCGCATTCGCGTTGGAAACCTGAACCACTCCGCGAGTCACGATGACGGCGCTTCGGCCCTGCGCCACAGAGATATGAAAGGCCGTGCCCAGCACTTTTACAGCGCCTTGCGGCAAAAGAACTTGAAAGCCGCTTTCCTGTTTGGCAATATCGAAGTAGGCTCTCCCATGATCGAGCCGAACTGTCTTCTCATCGAGAAACGTGACTCGTGAAAGAGGAGCGATGCAAATTTCCGCGCCGCTTTCCAACAGAACAATGCTTTCTGAATTTTGCGGAGTTTGAACAGTGGTGCTGCGCCGAATGTGCATTCCTTTTCGGGGATCAAGAGGCTTATCCGCCATGGCCATTACTTGTCCGGAGGAATAATCAAATTGTCCGATGACATCGATGGAATATTGAATCCACCATCCGCATGGAAGAACAATCAGCAGGAGAACGGCCAGCGTAGGCGCCCAACGATATGCGGGACGCTGGAAGAGGGAGAACCAACCGGATGCATCTAACGCCAGGTCGCGCCGGATGTCTCGGGTTAAGACGGCCCGTCGTTTTTCACGCATGGCCTGTTCGGTTAAACGTTCGTAGTAGCCTTCCTCCGGTTTCCAGGATTCCTCCGTCGGGCGAAGCAATTGAGTCCACCCCTGGATTGATTCCCATTCCGATCGGCAGCGCAGGCAATCGTTCAGATGATTCTGCAGGCGCTCCGGCAGCCGAGAGTCAGGTCGATCAATGGCCCAATCGATCAATTCTTGAATGACGGAGGAGCATTTCATGAGAACAGTTCCTCCTCTTCAATCCCTTCTTGACGAGCATAACGCCGAAGGGTTTTGAGAGCCCGGTGGATGCGGGTGTTGACAGTCGAAACCGGAATATTGAGCAATTCGGAGACCCGTTCGCTCGGTAATCCTTGAATCATGCGCAAGGTGATAATGTCTCGATACTTGGGCGCGAGACGATCTAATGCGCGTTGAATCCGCCCGTACATTTCACGGCGAATGGATTCTTTGCGCGGTGTAATATCGGGATTACTCATAACTCCATTGCTCTCTTCCATAAGGAGATCCAAAGAGATGTTTTGCTGTTTTTTCCGTTTGTTAAAATCTTTGTAAGCGAGGTTGCGAGCGATTTGAAAAAGCCAGGGGGCCAGTGAGCGATTTGGATCGACCCTTTCATGCGCGCGACAGGCGAGAAAAAACGCTTCCTGGGTCAAATCAACCGCTCGGTCGCGATCTTGAATCAAATGAGCGACAAAATGGACGATTGAAGCAAAGTGCTTTTTTGCGGCCGCCTCAAACGCCCAACGTTCGCCGCGCCGGAATCCAGCGCTAATGTCAAGATCGGATGAAATATCCTGCTGCACTGAACCACCTTAACCGTACATTCGCTCTCCCCCATCCGTTGGCTCCATAAGAAACAGATTCGAACAATCCTTCGATTTACATCGAGTTTTTCTTAGGTTCAACGTCTAATTTGATATATCCGAACCGAGTCAATATCTTTCAATTATTTTAAGGAATCTGCATTCTTTTTTTCTTCACTGGAAAGAAAGATGCTGCGGCGAGTCTGTAAACTTTGGAAGATTCTTTTGCCTTGGATCACATAAGCCGCTCCCGGACTTTCCGGCCCTATATCGCCCGGCAGCATTTGGAAGGGTGCGCCGACGATGATGTCATCCCATCCGTCGTTCTGAATATCTCGCAGGGCGGAGATCGATGAGCCGAAAGCGCCGAACGGCTGAGTCCCTTCGATGACCAAATAATCAAGAGCGGATAAAGCGCCGCTGCATAGCCTGGATACATCGATGTTTTCAGGCCATTGCTCTGTTCCAAACAAGATGACGACGCGGCCGGAATGAGGGTTGTCTCGCACGGAATCGAAAGGCAGACCGACGGCAACATCCGCAAATCCGTCGCCATTGACATCTCCGACGTCAAAAGTCGAGGGAGCGCCGGTCAGCAGCACTCCCCATTCGGAATTGATTTTATGAAGATCCAAGGTTCCTTGAAGGTGATCTCCCCCCCATAGAATAAAGGTGGATTGATTGCCGCATCCAACAAGCAATTCGGGGAATCCATCCCCATTAACATCCCCCGCCCGGCGAACAAAGCTGTTGGCATGATCAATAGCGAATTTATAATCCGCTTCATTCACGGTAGAGGGGCCATAAAACAAGTACGCGCGTCCGCTTAAGTCTTTTCCGCCTTTGGGAGCGACAGCGATGATTTCCGTATATCCATCGGCGTTCACATCGATGTTCCCGCAGACATACTCCCCAAGCCTCATGCCCAACACGCCGCGGAGCGAGAGCAGTTGTTTTCCGAGAATGCGGGAATCCATGGAGGCGTCGAGATCTTGCGAACCGAAAACGACAGTCAAACGACAGGCGTCATATTCTTTTTCCTGGTTTTCCTGCTCCACGGATTTCTTTTCGGCTTCCGGATTTCCAAAAACGACATCGGCGTATCCATCGCCGTTATAATCTCCCGCCCCGGCGACGGAATAACCGGTTTGGGCGATTTCCACTCCGTAATGCTGCAAGTCATTGAGAGAGATCAATGGAGGGGGATTGGGATTGCCAAAGATAAGATATCCCGCTTTTCGGCTGGCGGATCCTATTGCGACATCCATGTAGGAATCGCCATTGACATCGCCGGCGCCGTCGATGCTTTGACCGATTTGCGTTTCGAATCGGCCAAGGATGGAGACGCCTTGGAAGGAATTATCCGAGAGATTGATTTCGCCTCTATCTTGAACCAGTTGAATTCCGGAAAGGATGAACACGGCGCCGGTATCGTATTCATTGCCGATATCGGCCGGTTCAAAGAGAGGCGCGCCGATCGCCGCGTCTTGATATCCATCGCCGTTGAAATCGCCGATGCCCGAAACGGATGCGCCAAGTTGATAATGGATGTCTCCGGGCATAGAAATGCGCATGGCGCCCAGAGCGTCAATCGTGATTATCTGTGCGCTCCAAGAAGCGATTCCGGAACAAACGAGAATGAAACTCAAAAAGAAAATCCGATATGCGTGCAAAATCATCTTTGTGATATTATCAAACTGGATATCTTTAATATAGATATTTTCCATGAAAATCGGCAAAAGTAAATAGAAGATCCAATTTTTCACAGGTAGATTACAAGGAATCGGTTGATATCTATGGACTTATAGATGAAATAAAAAGCGATGTCTCTCAGGCCCCGGATGCAGAAGAATGAAGCCTTATTCGGATTCCGTCTGAGAAAATTGTTTAGGATCGATCCCCAATTCTGATAATTTCACATAAAAGTTTTTACGGTGGACTTCCATGACTTGCGCGGCGCGCGAGACATTGCCACCCGTTTTGCGGAGAATGTGAGTGAAATAGACTTTTTCGAATTCCTCCAAAATAAATTTTTTAGCGTCTTTGTAAGGAAGAGTGAACAATTCTTTATGGTGAAAGGCCATCTGAGAGCCGGGAGTCAGAGGCGGGTGCAGAGAAGGAAGAAGTTCACTCAAATCCGTTGTATTGAGGACGACGGCGCGCTCTACCAAATTTTGCAATTCGCGCACATTTCCCGGCCAATGGTATCGCATTAAGGCTTCGATGTCTTCCGAAGAAAAGGAAAGGGAGGATCGCCCCCGTACTTTTTTACGGAGAAAATGTTGTATCAGGAGAGGGATGTCTTCCTTCCGCTCTCGCAGAGGCGGGATGGATATCGGCAGAACATTAAGACGAAAATAGAAGTCGGAGCGAAGTTCGCCTTTGCGGACTTTATCTTCCAAATCCTGATTGGTCGAAACGATGATGCGGACATCGATTTTTTTGCTGCGCACATCGCCCACCGGTTCGATGACTTTCTCTTCGATGGTGCGCAAGACCTTCCCCTGCAAACTGGGCGTCAGGTAGCCCACTTCATCGAGAAACAGAGTTCCTCCATTGGCCAATTCAAATTTCCCCACGTTCGGCCTGTCGCCGCCCCCCCGAATGCTTCGCAATCGTCCAAACAGCTCAAGTTCGAGAATATCCGGCGGCGCGGCGGAACAGTTGACGGAAACGAAGGATCGTTCAGAGCGAGAGCTCTGCCGATGAATCGAGCGCGCCACCAATTCCTTGCCGACGCCGCTCTCGCCTCGAATCAAGACGGTTCCATCCCCCTGAGCGACGCGGCGGCTAAATTCAAAGACTTTCAGCATAGAAGGGGCTTTGGCGACGATCTCGCTTTGCCGGCCAAAATGCTGATCCAATTCAACGCGCAAGTAGCGATTTTCCAATTCTAAGTGTTGGATTTGGAGAGATTTGCGAACGGCCAATTTAATTTCATCCAAATCGCACGGCTTCAGGAGATAATCATGAGCGCCATTTTTAAGCGCCTCCACGGCATTTTCAATAGTGCCATAGGCCGTAAGGATAATAACCGGCACATAATGGTTCATCCCTTTGACGGCATTGAGAACCGCCATCCCCCCGCCGCCGGGCATGCGCAAGTCTGTGAGGACAAGACTTAGGGATGTTTTATTAATAATTTCTATCGCTTGTTCCGCATCGCTTGCTTCCAGAATTTCGTGGCCTTCCTCCATCAAAGCCAGCATGAGAATTTTTCTCATTTTTGCTTCGTCATCCGCCAGAAGAATGGTCGCCATGATCGAAGTACTCCCTTACCGTCGATCTTAAGACGGCTGCTTTAAACCGATGTTTCCATCCACTTTGGACATATCGGCGATGTATAATCCATGTTTTAGGTAGTAATCCCGTTTGGATCCGAACGCAAGAGTGCATGTCGGTTCGGGAATGCTTCCGTCTGCCTTCAGGTACAAGTTTACGACATAATCCCCGCCTCCCGGACAATCCGGTTCGGCGCCTAGTTTCAGGAAGAGCGCCCGTTCGGCGTCGATATTCATTTTGGTGTAAATGTGGCGCTGGGCTAATTCGAGGGTTTCATTCAAATCGAACAATTCGCAGATTTTTTCGCCGGGCTGGGTATGATTCTGATCCGCCAGATATTTCAAGCAATTGGCAATCAGGGTTAAACGGGCGGAACTTTCCTTGCCTCGCACATTATCCAGATAACGAAAATAACCCGGTATAGCCACAAACGCGATCAAAATAAACGAGAGAACAACGGCGGCTAATTCCCACCAATCCATTCCAAAAGGAAGATTCTTGGATGGAAGAGCAGAACGAGTCGGCGCGGGAGCCGGTTCGTTCTGCGATGCGATGTTTTCTTCATGTTCTGCATTCATTATGGCTGCTCCTTACCGAATTTCCATTGCATTTGTAAACGGGCCAAATCGGAGAACAATGTATTGGGCAATTCCATCATGATTTCCTGATATTCCGTCATATCGGCGATATCGGCGGAGGAGGATGGATTCAATTTTAGAAGATCCAAATGAGTCATACCCTGGATGACAGGATGATCCACATCCACAAGAAGCCGCCGCCATTCTTCTCGAGCGCCGTCAAGGTCGCCGGATTGATATTTCAATTGACCGATATAATAGCGCGCCCATTCTTCCACATCGCTTCCATAATGCTCGACAGCTAGTTGACGCAAGACCGGGATGGCGGAAGAGAAGCGTCCTTGAAGTTCATACATCATCGCATCGCAGAAAAGCTGCAGTGAATCGCCTACCAGAGGCTCCAGGGCCGCCAACAAGGTTAAAGCATCATTAGATTTCCGCCAATATCGAGGATTCTCGGCGATTTCATCAAGAAGCGTTTTAGCGATTTCCGATTCGCGCTGGGCTATATAGATCCGGGCCAGGAGCAGTTGAGCGCTTTCCTCGTAAGGCGAGACGCAGACGGATTCCAACCATTGAATCGCGGGGCCGAAAGAGGCTGCTTCGGCGTAGGCGCGGCCGCGATAAAAGAGAAGCCGAGATGCGTCGTCCGAGGAGAGAGGATGTTCGAGAGTCGAAGACGCGGATTCTATGACGCGGATCGCCTTTAACGCCTCATTGGATTGATAGCCGTTCAAGCGCAGGTCGGCATAGGTCAGTAAGCGCTGCAGACTCACGGAATTCAACTGGACGGATTCCGTCGTGGAAAGAACGGTCTGAATGGAGGGAAGCATTAAATCAGCGGCTTGTCGCTGAGCGATTATCGAGGGATTTTGCCGGAGAATTTTGGCGTACATTTGATCGGCTATCGTCCGATAAAAACTATCTTCCGGAATCGCCTCCAAAAGGGAGGCCGCCCAATCCTGATCGCCGAAGCGAATCGCTTCGGCGGCGAAATGATATTTCCAAACGCCCTGTTCATCGGCGTCGATTAAAGGCTGTAATTGATTTCGATAGGCCGGTTGAACGCCGATTTGGAAAAGGGGGGTTTTAATCCATTCCGGGATCGAGTTAAAGGATGCGCCGGAAGCCTCATTTACAAAGTTGGAGATAAGAGGACGAAGGTCGGATTGGGTTTCCGCGTATTGGAAGATCACGGAAGAAATCATCGAAGGATCGATTCCTCCAGAAGCGACGGCAATTTGAAAGGCGGCGACGGCCCCGGAATAATCGCCGTACTGAAGCGAAGCCTGTCCCTGCCTCCACGTCAGGGGGGGAGGCAGGGTTTCTTTTAACTGATCGATCAACGCTTTAGCGGAATCCACATCGCCCAGAGTAAAGATTTCCTGAGCGGCGTTCAGAACCGCCGTCGGCGCATTGGACTGGTCATGCGCCCATTGCCGCCATAATCGAACGGCATCCTGTGAACGGCCTTCCTCTACTAAGAGATTGGATAGTTTTTTGCGCCGATTCAAATCCATTGGGATCTGTTTCAATAAGTGATCAAGCATTTGAACAGCCGGCTCAGCGCCTCGAAATCGAACTGTTAAATCGATCCAGCGGTCGATCAACCGCCCTGGAAGTGAAAGCAGCAAATCCCCGGCGAAATCGGCTCGGTCCATTCCGACAGTTTCGGCGATGTAATCTTCCAGACGATTCAACGCTTCCTCGCCGCGTCCATCTTCTTCGAGAAGACTGACTTCGAGAAGAACATACGCGCCGGCCGCCTCGCCGTCAGATCCCTGCGCTTCGCGGATTCGCCCCAGAAGGGCCTCAAGTTGATCGGCGGAACGATACAAATCAAGCAGTTGGCCGGCATATTCATAAGCGCGAAGAGGATTTTCCGGCCATAATTTCTCAAATAGATCTATACTTTCCTGCGTGCGTCCTTGTTTCCGGAGAAGATCGGCGAATTCCCACCCCAACTCGTCAACATGCTGAGGGATAATTCGATGGCGCACATTTTCGATTTGTTCGTCCGTAAGTGTTTGATACTCGTAATTCTCCATCAACAGTCTGAGAACATTCTGCTGATTGGCGGAATCGGATTGGCGGATTATTTCCCATAAGATCGAAGCGGCTTTTTCGTACAAACCAATTCGTTCGAGGTTCTCGGCGTAATGCTGCAAGTAATAATGGCGGAGAGTCATTGCGCGAAGATCGTTCGCGGAAGGCAGCAGATCAATCAATTGTCGATAATGATGGGCCGCCAGTTCAAATTCCGCCTGCGATTCTTCGATCATGGCCAATTTGCGAAGGACGTCGACCCGATTCGGAAACGACGGCCATTGGTCGGATTCCATCATTCGCTGATAGTAATACGAAGCGGAGACATAATCGCCCGTGCTGAAAGAGGCGTTGCCATCTTGTAGCAAATCCATCAAATCGTCGCTCAACGCCGAAGAAGAGAGCGATCCCAGGCTCAAACATATCATCCAAACGAAAAAAAAACGATTCATAGAAGTTTTTGACCGCACGTTTCAGATCATTCCGCCTGATTCCTTTGATTAAAACGGTTCGGAATCTAAAAGGTAATGGTAGGCGTACTTGCGCGGAAAACCAAGTAACAGAAGACTAAAATCCTACCGCCGGCGTTTAATGATGCAAGAGAACCGCTCGATTCAACTGGCGGAGAATGGCTTCCGTCGTGCTGCCCAGCACTAATTCTCGTATTCGGCTGTGGCCGTAAGCCCCCATAGCCACTAAATCCACGTTTTCCTCGTCGATGCAAGCGACGATCTGCTCGACCGGATCGCCTTTTCGATGGATGAGAATGTCTGGCAGTTGGTAGGCGTTGAGATATTTCAGAGCAGTTTCGGAGACTTGCCGGGCGACATTTTCTTCGTCATGGACAATTAACAGCCGAAGTTGCAGACTCCCCTTGGGGCAGGAGGCCGCCAACCGAACCGCCGCACGCAGCGACCGCAAGGCGTATTCGCTGCCGTCGAAACAAACTAAAATCCGCTGCAGCGTTCGATAGGAATGTGGAGTAACGATCACGGGAAGTTTCGATCGGCGTACGACGCTCTCCAGATTGGAGCCCAAAAGTCCGCTGCTGTATTGCGCGCCCGCACCTCGCTGTCCAAGATACAGAAGATCGCAGCACTGGGCTTCCTCTAAAATGATTTCCGGCACTAATCCCTCTCGAATCTCCCGGTCGAAAGGAATGTCTTCTTTGCGGCACTCTTCTCCTACGCGAGACAGAACTTCTTCGGCGCGTTCCTTTTGCCGGCGAAGAAATTGCGTATTTTCGAGAACAGTTTCGTCAAAAACGGGAGGGAAATCGGCGCTAGGGTAGTAATAAGGATACACGATAGCGATCTCTTTCCGATCCAGGACGCTTAAGCCTGTAATGCGCGCGCCGAGAAGTTTGGCGTGCTCTAAAGCGTATCGCGTACAAACTTCGCTGTAATGAGAGGCGTCGACGGCCAATAAGATCGATTTAAACATGGATTCCACCTCCTTCTGCCATCCCACGAATGTTAACTCGCTCTCTTTGTATTTTAGACTCGATTCCGCCGGATGGGAATTAGAAAACGTATTTTGGCGCCGAAGCGATTTTGTTTGTTTGCAATCTGACTCGTTTTTCGGTACTATATGACAACGACGATTCATTGCCATCACGGTAAGGATATATAATTGTGTTTTCCTATACGCTGCGCGAAGAACGCCGCTCCATCTATGAACGTTGTTTGTGGTGCAGCAACGAATCGGAAGAAGCAGCAGAGGGAACTATTCAAGACGAAAGCGCTTCCGGGATATTGCTGGAGACGGAGAAGCCGCTGGCCATGAGTCAGCGGATCTGGATCCTCATGCTTCCCGATGAAGAGATCACCCGGCAAGAGCTGTCTCCGGAGGATATAATTCATCATCCCCTCAGCCGGACTGGAATCGTCGTCCGGCAGGAATCGCCGCTTCGAGCCGGCATTCGGTTCGATGACAGCGAAAACAAACGGCTGTCTTATCAACGATGGTATCGAGGCGGGAGCCTCATAGTCACTCTTTCCGCCGAAGATTGGGCGGTTATCACCTTGAGCGGCGAATTGAATTTTGAATCAGCTGTCTTCCTGGAGCGAATCTTCAGCAAATCCGGCAAGCCGCAGCAAGAAATTTTGTTTTCCTGCCACGAAGTCAAACAGGTTAATAACACGGCTTTGACAGTACTTCGATCTGTTATTCGACAATGCGATAAAAGCGGAGTCATGATTACGATCATCGCCGGCTCAACGATGGCGGAATCCTTGGGAAAAAACATAGGGATCAAAAATGGTTGTTTGGCGAATATTGACGCCCCTCCCCTGCAAACCAAACGTTCGCTCAAAAGAGAATTGGAGGCGGAAGCCGCCAACGGATCCCATGGAGTGGTCTTGCTGGCTCGCGGAGCGGTGGGATTAAATCGACTGTCTGCACCGATGATTCGATTGGGCATCCCCTCTTGGAAGACGCAAAACTTTAGAGAAGCGGCGAATCTGATTGCATTCAACAAACCTCTATTCGTCATTGTCGATGTTGAGATTGAACAATGCCCCATGCTGTTGGAACTGAATCGACTTGAAGAGTACGAGCTGGAAAAATTGCCGCCGATCATGGTCATTGGCCCTCCTCACTTAAGCGAGTTGATACGAACCGCCCTGAAGCCTCCCGTAAAAGTCTATATATCGAAACCCTATACAGATCGGGATTATATGAATGGGTTGAAGGCAATGATCAATCAGGAATACAATATGCAAAAAATCCAGGACGCCTTTATTTGACAGCAATGTGACGACGATCTCCTCAGATGCAAGTTTTGAGAGCGGTGAATTAAGTCATCGCCCAATTTGGATTTTGCATTACACTGAAAAACCAAACAGAGAAGCGCCCGGAACGTTGCATCGCCTATGCTGCATTCCTTTTCAAGAAAATGATTGAGATCCAAAAACATAATATCGGAAGATATGTCGTTATCCGAATCCTTGGTCAAATTGAAAAAGAGGATCTATTTACGTTGGAAGAACGGCTGCGTTCGACATCCAGCAAAAATCATCCTACAGCGGTTCTTCTCGAAGACTCTTTCCATGCGCCGATGTTTCTATTAGCGCCGCTGATAGCGCTGCGAAACTCCAGAACCGAGCCGGATGCGACGATTACGATCGTCAATGCGCCGGAGGAATTCCGCTTTATCGTTCAGGCGGCGAAATTGGATCACATTTTCCGTTTTGCGCCATCGTTGGAATCCTTAAAAACAGATTAAGATTTAATAATGACGACGGATCGAGAAATCCAAATTGCAACAGCATCATTCATGCAGCGCGATTCATCCTTGAGAAACGCCAAAGACGAGAATCTTATCGTATTGAGAGAAAAAACATCATGACACAGCCTCTTCTAGTATTATCCCGCTCCCAAAATTCAGAGTTCCGTACAGATCAGTCCTTTTTGAAGACTCTTCCGTTAGACGCCGTAATGGAAGCCTTTAATCCAAAGATTGTTCTGGAACTGCCTATTCGCCGCGCAGGTCAAGAAGGCTGCGTAAGCGACAATCCGCCTATCGAAGAAATTGATCCATTATTAAGCGGCCCTCGAGAGGCGCAATTCGGCGCCCTGCGAATTCCCGTTGATCTCGATCAACCCGAAAACCGGATCGGAGAAGAGATTTCAGCGATTGACGGGTGGGCGGACCTGGCCTCGTATGCGGACATTGCGCTTGTGCGTCTTTTCCTTCTGCATACAGAATTTATTGAATCACCGCACATTGAACATATGCTGAAGGAAATTTTGCACTATCTGAACGATATGGATATTTCCTCGTCCCTGCG
The DNA here is from genome assembly GCA_016934335.1 of Candidatus Omnitrophota bacterium. Classification (GTDB taxonomy): domain Bacteria; phylum Hinthialibacterota; class Hinthialibacteria; order Hinthialibacterales; family Hinthialibacteraceae; genus JAFGTC01. The sequence goes on from JAFGTC010000138.1 coordinate 14,717, forward strand.
ACTCCCGATTTCCATGATTTCCAACCTTCCCGAGTATCTTGACAAAATTCTGCGCAACCCAGAATTCCCTTGTGGACTAGACATCCCAATCAATCTGAATGCATCGGAAGCGCCGCAGCCCGCCGATTCGCCGATTATTCAAACCCTGTCAGCCGCTCTCCCTGAGTCGTACACGGCGGATGACCTCTGCGACTGGTTCGGAAAGATCCATGCGCATGCCAGCGAATCGGTGAAAGCGATTGTTTTCGAGATCCCTTGAGTCGGAAAGTCATTGCATCCATTTTCTCTACGAATTGGATAAACATTTCAAACCAAGGATGTACATTCACGAAGATGCTGCAGCGTCTGCTCGATGCGGCGAGCGTATGTATGATCCTGCGAAATCCGCCGGCGGCCCCGGCGTATGACGCTTTGTCGCTCTTCCGGTCGGTGAAGATAATAATCGATTTTTCGGCGGAGGTCGTCCTGGCCGCTCCAATAGATCGCTTCAACGCCCGGCGAGAAAAAGCGCCCCGCCGCCGGAACCCAATCGGATAGGAGAAATCCCCCCGAAACGGGAGCATTGAAATCCCTCTGATTCAGGCTTCCACGGCACTGAATGCTATGGATGTTTAAATTGATTTGTGCGGAGGCGAAAAGCGAGGGAAGTTCCGTCACAGGATCGATAGGACCGCAGAAACATTCGGCCAGCGGCGATCCTTGTAAAAGACGAGGCCAATGCTCGTTGCCGTATATTCGAAGATTGTAATCTTGTAAGGATTCCAACGTTTGGATGCGAAGCCGATTGTTGGCTTCCCAATATAAATAGTGAGCGACCGGGGGCGTAATTTGAATCTGTTTGCCAGGCGCGATGGGATGCTCTTCGGCTAATTGATAGAAGGTCTTACATCGGTTTTGTAATTTCAGATCGACAAGTCGATCGACATAAGCGCGCATTCCCGGTGACAATTGCGAGCGGCGAGAGGATTGATCGATGACGCCCCCTACGAAACACACATCGCAGGAATATCTGGGATCAGGCTTCCCTTCCCCGCCGACGTCGCAAGCCAAGGGCAGCCATCCGCAAGCGGAAGGCTGAAAACCGCGAAGATAATCCAAATATTCCGCATCGAAGGAAAAAACGTATTCGTTCGGTTCGAAGGGTTTGTCGACGAAAAAATGGGGATCATCCAAAAACCAGATCCATTTTTTGCCGTTCAACGGCCGGTCGGACTGCGGAATTTGCAGATAATCGCATAGTTGAGAAGCCGTTTGATTGATTAGAAAAATCCAAGCCGGCTTGGTTCGTAACAAATCCTCTCGCAAAATCGATTTGGAGGATGATTCAAGCAGAGGCGCTTCGGCGATGCGCGTTTCCCAGCCGGATTTCTTTAACTGATCAAAGAGGCGGCGTTTAAACAGACCGAAGCCGCGATCGGCGCCGTCAGAATAAGTCCAGATAGAGGGCGATTTCATATCCCCTTGAAAAGAATTGCATGACATCATCATTTTTGATAATTGCCTTGGCTTCCATGGGTGAACGATTATACTACCATCAAATCAACAATCCATCATATTATAAAACGAAGGCATATAAAATCGCACCGGAAAATACATCGGGAAAAATCTGTGACAAATTTTCTTAATTCCATTTTTCGCTTTCTGGCGTCGCTAAAACTGGCCGTTATTTTGTTGGTAGGATTCGCCGTCTTGCTTGGCATAGCAACCTTTTATGAATCCAGCACCAGCACGGAGGCCGCTCAGAGAGTCATCTACAAATCGGCCTGGTTTGATTTTTTGCTCTTCTTTTTAGGCGTCAATGTATTTTGCGCCGCCATGAATCGGCTTCCCTGGAATAAGCGCCATGCTGGATTTGTCATTACGCACTTAGGCATCATTATTATTCTGATCGGCTCCATGATCACTCGCCAATTTGGGGTTGAAGGACAATTGGTGCTTCAAGAAGGGCAAGCGGCCGATTCCATACAGATCAATGAATCCGTTTTCGCTGTTGCAGCGCCACGTTTGAACGCCCGCAAAGAATTCGATCCATGGTTTATGAACAAGGGCATACCGCCCGGTAAAGAGTTGCGGTATGAATTGGATAATACAGGCATTGTCTGCTACATCGACGACTATTTATTCAATCCGAGATTTATAGAGCGCGTCGCCAATCATAATCCCCAACCCAATCCAGCCGTCCAGATCGCCATCCACCAACCGGGACAATCAGAAGGCCAAATGAAAGAATGGCTCTTCGCGAATATGTCCAACCGCAATCAGTTGAATCTTGGGATGGCCGTCATCGAATTTCGTCAGGTTCAAACGGCGGAAGAACTGCAAACGGCGCTCGAGCAGCCCTCTTCGCAGGAAGAAGCTGGACCGGCCGGCGTTGTGACGCTTCGGAATTCGGAAGGTCAGGCGATTCAGACGATTCCGGTCAAAAATCTTATGAGTCAGCCGTATGCGTTTGAGTGGGAAGGCAAACCTTACAAAGTTATTTTGCGCGACTTTTTCCCTCGCGCCGCCGTGGAAAACAATGACCTGATCAATCGAGAAAACGGCCCTATGAATCCGGCCATTCGCTTCACGCTGACCAGCCCGGACGGCGATGAAGATCATCTAGCGTTTTCCGAGTTCCCCGACCTGGGCTCCTTCCATGGAAGCGATCCGAACAAAAGCGGATTGACAGCGCTTTTCAAGTATCCGAAAGAAAACTTTTCAAAACGGGAAAACCGAGCCGTTATTCTTTTGGACGGGGATGGAAAATTGCATTACCGCGCCGCCAGCGAGTCGGGAAAATGGATCAGCGGAGAGGTCGAGATCGGTTCGCCCTTCCAAACCGTCTGGCCGGCCGTCAATATCTCCGTACAGCAGATGCTTCCCAATGCGCAGCTGACGGAAGAGATTGTCGACGCCGGCGAGAACGCCTCGGGCCCGCATAACAATCCGGTCGCTCATGTGCGCGTTGAATATAATGGAAAAAGCGTGGAGCGATACGTCAGTTACAACCGGCCTTCTTCGTTTTCCGTTGGAGGAGAAGCCGTTGCGGTAGAACTGGGACAAAAGAAATATCCACTCGGTTTTGCCGTTCAATTGATCGATTTTCAAGCGCCTCGCTACCCCGGCACCAACCGGCCGGCCCGCTTCCAAAGCGTAGTCAAGTTGATCGATCCGGAACAGCAGGTTGAAGAAGAAAGACTTGTCTATATGAACAATCCCTTGGCCTACAACCGTTTTCTGGTTTATCAATCCGGATACGAAGAAGGCCGAAACGGCGCGCCCGATGTTTCCATCTTCAGCGTCGCCTGGGCGCCGGGCACTTCGACAATTTATGTCGGATCCATCATTCTTTGCATGGGCATGGTTCTCATATACGTCACCCGCCGAACACCGTCCATTCCTATTGAGAAAAACGAGTAACGAAGGAGATTGACCATCGTGATGCGCCGTTTATTTCTATTGATTTTTGCGATAATAACGTCTCTGCCTGTTTGCGCCGTTGAATTACCGAACAACATCGATTTTGATGCGGTTCGAGACATTCCCATTCTCGAAGGCGGGCGCCACAAGCCGCTCGATACATTCGCCGGTGAAGCCATGCGCGAAATCACCGGTCGTTGGAATTTCAACAAACAAGATCCTTTGGCCTACCTATTTTCTTTTATGATTTCGGATGAATGGCTTCAGGAGCCGCTTTTCCGCATCGATTACCTTCCTCTCAAAGAAGTTCTGGGCGTAGATTCATCGGCCAAGCATCTTTCGTATAATCAAATTATATCCAATCCGGGCTTCAAAGAATTAATCCCTCAGGTTTCTCAGAAAATCGAACATGGAGCAAAACTCAACCGTCTTGAAAACGAAATCGCGACGCTGTATCACAAATTAATCCTATTCCAGGAAGTGCAAAGCGGCGAAGCGCTGACTATCGTTCCCCCCCAGGGCGACGATCAAGAGGCCGCCTGGCTGACGATCAACCACGCTCACGGCTATTCGGAAGAAATCCAACAATCGCTGCAGGACGCATTCACCAATCTACTGGCGGCGGTCAAAGCGAACAGCGGCGCCAATTTCAATAATTACGGCGAATCCTTAAAGCAGCAATTGGCTCAATTGAATCCAACTTTGTATCCGCCCATGATCGACGTGGCGCGGGAAATTTCATACAACCATACGCGCCCGTTTTTGCGGTCCTGGATTTTCTATTTATTGTCATTTCTGCTGTTTCTTTTTGCCTTGTATTTCAAAACGAATTCAAAACTCTACTGGACCGCCATGGCCGTCATTTCGATCGGCTTCGCCTATAACACCTGGGGATTGATCCTGCGCAGTCTTGTGTCTCATCGCCCTCCGGTCTCCAATATGTACGAATCCGTAATCTTCGTAGGATGGGGGATTATTCTATTTGCTCTGATATTCGAGTTTGTTTACCGGGAAAGATGGTTTGGAGTATCCGCCTCCATCCTGGGAGTAGGAATGTTGGTGCTGGCCGATATTCTTCCTTTCGATCCCAACATCGAACCGCTGGTTCCCGTTTTGCGAAGCAACTATTGGTTAATCATCCATGTATTGACCATCACATTGAGTTACAGCGCCTTCGCTTTGGCCATGGGGATGGCGCATATCAACCTGGGCATCTATTTCTATTTGCCGAAGCGGCGCGATCTTCTGGCCAAGTTCAGTTTGTTTACGTATCGCGTTCTGCAGGTGGGGACGGTTCTGCTTGCGGCGGGAACCATTCTTGGCGGCGTGTGGGCAGCGGAGTCATGGGGGCGGTTCTGGGGATGGGATCCTAAAGAAACCTGGGCGCTGATCTCTCTGCTGGGATATATGGCGATCCTGCATGCGCGCCATACAAACTGGATCGCCGATTTTGGCACGGCGGTATGCTCAGTCATCGGCTTCTGGCTGATCCTCATGACGTGGTACGGCGTCAATTTCGTTCTCGCCACAGGATTGCATAGCTACGGCTTCGGCTCGGGCGGAGGCAAGTATATCATCGGGTATCTTCTTCTCGAGACGCTTTTCCTTGTTGGAGTAGCATATAAATACAACATGTCATCCCCGCCGGCGCCGCCGGCGCAAGTTCAGGAAGAGAATGCGTAAGACGCAAAAACTTACGGAATCAAGAATCCGGCAGGAGCGCATCCTGCCGGATTTTCTATGATTGGCATTTTGGAAGTTCCCCGCCTGTTTTTTTATTTTGACAACAGAATACAAAGGAAACGCATGATTTCCTCTTGATCATCGAATCAAGGCATGGTTCGCCATATCATCCATAGAAAAAAATGGATGATATAGAACTCACAAGATAATACGATCGAAAACAAAGCCCATCGCTTCCGCCTTCGATACGCGAATACCAAAGCATGACAGAACAAGAAATAAGCGCACAAGGCGCCAAAGCCGGAAAACCTCAGCGCCACACTATGAATATTCATGGGATATTCAATAAAAACCGCTCTTACCATGACTTCATAATAATATTCAATCCATTCAAAAAATACATTTTGAGCAAAAAAAGCGTGATCGCCAATCGCTTGTACAGCAAGGGACAATGCGACCAAAATAACCATGCTTACAGGTAATACGGAAAAATGAACAACGACTGCGCGTCGATCCAAAAAATCCAATCGCCGCTGTTTTCTCAAACTCAAACAAGTTCGATCTGTTGCCAATCCCATTTTCTCTCCCCCTGGATGACAGGGAATGAGGAAATATACCATCCGATCTCTAGAACATCCTTCCTTAATCCCTTGAACGGAAAACCTGACGAGTCATGATACGATAGTTTCTATCGAACAACAATTTCTCTCCAAGGATGGCTATCATGGATTCAAAACTCAGTCAAATTATATCGGGCGAATTTGGGATTTGGGACGTCGTCGCGATTCTGGGCTTATTGACCTTTTCATCGCGTTTTATCATACAATGGATCGTTTCAGAAATTCGGAAGGAGAGCGTGATTCCAGTCGCGTTTTGGCATCTCAGCATCGTAGGCAGTCTGCTGATGCTGGCCTACGCGCTTCATATAGCCGATCGCTGGATTATTCTCAGTTATCTTTTTAACAGCCTGATTTATTTTCGAAATCTGTATTTCATCTACACAAAAAAAAGGGGCGTCGAAACGGGTGAGTAAACGGTTCAGGAAGAACGGCGTTCTCCGTTTAGTACGTCTTGCCGATTATAGTTTTTAACTCGATAGACTTTCAATGTTTCCAAGTCGTAGTCATGAAAGAATCGGTAAGGGATGTTTTCGCCGGTGAGCGCGTAAAAACTAGCTCCATAAAAATTCTGGACGCGAAGAGGAATCGGGCTCATTAATTCTATTTCTTCCAAGGGAGCGCTTTCGAGAATGCGAAACGCGCTCCCGTCATGCAAATCCGACCAGCAATCGCCGTAATGAACGCGCAGCGGCCATAAAACGATGTCGCCCGGTTCAGGCAGCTCGCCGCCGGCGTGGCGCATGCGAAATCCTTCGCGCTCCGCGTAATATTTCCATCCCCAATGCCCGACGAACCAGGTTTGATGATCGGGCGAGGCATATTTTTCTTTGGCGTATTTGGCAAAATAGGGATAGGCGGAGGCGTGTTGATAATCTACGGCGGCCGTCATATAGCCGACCGTCGCCTGCATTGCGAATAACACCCCCACCAAGACTTTGAGAAGCCATCCCTCCTTATGGGCGCGATATACCGCGCGCCAGCCCAGCAGCATCAAAGGAGGCAAAGCAAGAATCTGATGGCGCACCGCCTGGAAGGGAACAAAAAGGATGCTGAACAAAATTGGAGCACACAGCCAAGCGAATAAAAACAACGAGTCGCCGGCGTATTCACTCTCCTCTTGTTTCCAGTAACGGACGCCGCGGCGCATTCCTTCCGCCAGGCAAAGATACAGCAGCAATCCGCCGGTCAGCGCCCAGAGAAGGTACTCTCCGTCGGCATCCCAATCGAAGCGGCGCTGAATCCCCCAAAAAAGCGCCAGGCCGACAGGCAGACACCCCATGAATACGATCCAGCGTCTGCGCTTCGCTTCGCTCCAAATCATCGCAGGGAGTAGGTAGATCATGCTGCCCAGAACCACCAGCGCGCCGCAGGTTTTATCGATCCAACCGACCCCGGAGTCGCCCGGTCGATGCATCGTAAGGTAGACAAGATGTATTTGGTCGTAGAGAGCAATATTTTGAATGCACCAGGCCAACAAAACCAGCAGGGCCGGCGCAATCCATAACCAAACCCAGAATTTACGCTTGAACAATGGATAGATCAGAAGAACGGGAACAACTATGGCAGCCGAATATTTCGTAACTATAGCCAGACCGGCCGCTATCGATCCCAAGAATAGAAATAATCGTTTTTCTCGATCCGTTCCCATTATGAACAAGGCGACGGCCGCCATGGCCAATCCGGCGGCGGGGATGTCTCTCATGACGTTGCCGGAGACCATGACCGCCGGGCTGAACAAAACGAAAAGCAGCGGATAAATGGAGCCGCCGGCGAACCGGTGAGAAAGCACGACCATGCTCCAGGCAATCAGCAGCAGAAAGGTCATCATGGCGCAATGCAGCGCAATTTCCGAATACCCGAAGCGCGCCGCAAAAGGGGCCAGGAAATAGCTGATGAAAGGGGGATTGGTGGTTGTTTTCCAAATCGGCGTTTCATGCCCGAACCAATCGAAATCGCCGGCAAACGGATCAAAAGGATTCTGGAGAATATTATCGGTTATCTTCAACACAAACGCATCATCGATATGAAACGGTTTATCGGCGAATGGAAGCGCCATCACTAAAACCAGTACGACAATGAGGAAAAACCAATGAAGTGGGAAATATGTATTTTTCATTGCTCCAACCGCTCGTTAATAAAATAAGAAGGCTCTTCCCGGCGATGAAAAAACGTCAGCAATTCCGCCATCAATCCCAGACAAATGCATTGGAAGCTGATCAGTGCGGCCACCAGACTGACAGCCATCTCGATCCCTCCCATGCTCATCCATCCATATACCATCGTAATGATGCTGATAAAAAATAGAAAAAAACTTATCAATCCGATGGTAATTCCGATCCGGCCGAATAAATGAGCCGGACTTTGGACATAGTACGTGAAAAACATGACCGTGCCGAAATCGAGGATGCCTTTGATGATGCGTTCGCCTCCATACTTGCTGCGCCCGCTTTTTCGAGGATAATGAGTCACGACCACTTCCCCAATTTTAAATCCGTACCACTTCGCCATCACCGGCAGGAAGCGGTGCATTTCTCCATAAACGCGAACCTGTTCCAGCACTTCGCGCCGATAACATTTCAGACCGCAATTGAAGTCATGAAGATGAATGCCGCTGGCGCGCGACACAACCGCGTTGAAAATCCGGGAGAACAATCGCTTCGAGAAGGGATCCTGGCGATTTTTTTTCCACCCGGAGACCAAATCGTAACCCTCGCCCAACTTTTCCAGCAGCCGGGGGATTTCGGCGGGATCGTCCTGCAAATCAGCGTCAATTGTCACAACAATGCGGCCGCGCGCATGTTCGAAGCCCGCCGCCAGAGCCGGGGACTTGCCATAATTGATATGGAATCGAAAAACGCGAACCCGCCTGTCTTGTTCGAAGAGTTCGCGCATGACATCGAATGAGCCGTCAATGCTGCCGTCGTCGATGAAAAGAATTTCAAACTTTTCGCCGAGAGAATCCATAACCTCGCAGATTTTTTCATACAGAGGACGGATCGTCTCTCGCTCGTCCTTGACGGGGATGACAATAGATAGGTCGAGATGGTCATGGAGCGAAGAGCTGGCGTGCGCTTCGTTCGACGAATTGGGAGTTGAAGGATGTAAATTCAAAGAAAACGCTCTTTTTTTTATTTATACTTCGGCGAAGTCAAATCCGCCTTATCCTAAACAGAGTAGAAAAAAATAGAAGAGACGTCAAGAAATGAATGATAGAAGCCCCAGACAGAAGAATAAGGAAGAACGGAAAGGGCGCTATTGAATCATGCTGTCCTCGCCGCCGCGATTGATGATGATTTCGCCCGATTCTTCGAGACGGCGTATGATCGCCACGATTTTCTGCTGCGCTTCTTCGACTTGCTTGACCCGAACCGGCCCCATGAATTCCATATCTTCGCGGATGTTGTCCGCCGCGCGAGAGGATACGTTGCTGAACAACTTGTTTTTGACCTCGTCGTTGGCGCCCTTCAACGCGGTGGCCAGCTCCTTGAAATCCACTTCGCGCAGCACCTGTTGAATGGCGCGGTCATCCAAGAGAATCAAATCATCGAAGGTGAACATTAATTTCTTGATTTCGACCGCCAGTTCCTGATTCTCTTCTTCAATGGTTTCCATGATGGATTTTTCCGTCGCCCGGTCGACGCGGTTCAAGAGTTCCGCCAACGCCTCGATGCCGCCCGCCACTGAGAATTCCTGCGAAAGAACCGTCGCGATTTTGCGCTCCAAAACCCGTTCGACTTCGGAAATGATTTCCGGCGACGTTTGATCCATAGTCGCGATGCGCAGCGCTACTTCGGTTTGAGTTTCGGGAGGGAGAGCCGACATGATGACGGCGGATTGATCGTACTCCAGATGAGCCAGGATCAAAGCCACGGTCTGCGGATGTTCACTCTGAATAAAGTTCAGCAGATGATTGGGATCGACCTTTTTGAGGAAATCGAAGGGAGTGCCTTGAAGCATGCCCTGCAGGCGTTCGATGATTTCCATCGCCTTACCCGGCCCCAGGGCTTTTTCCAGGATTTCACGGGCGGTAGAGATGCCGCCATGGGAAATATACTGTTTCGCCATGGCGGTATGGTAGAATTCTTCAATGACTTGAGCGGTCTGCTCCTGCGGGATGTTGCCGATGTTCGCCACTTCGAGGGTGATTTGTTCGATTTCCTCGTCGCTTAAGCAGCGATAGACATCCGCCGCAATCTCCGGACCAAGCGTGACCATCAGAACCGCGGCCTTTTTACGGCCGGTCATTTTGGGTTTATCTTTGGCGGTTCGGACCATAATTCACTTATGCCTACATGGGAAAAGAAACAAATCAGAAACCATCGAAATGGTCACGATGTCTTATTTTCTTTTTCGCAGCCTGCTGTCAATCTAATTGGCATCATAAACGATTTTCAACAAATAGGCAATTAGTAATTTAGGAAATCAATCCGACGCCGGCAGACATACTCAATCCATCAGCAAATGATAGGAATACGCCGCTAAAAACAAATCGAACGATCCGTTATTTCGCGCAATACAGGCCGCGGCCCGCCTTCTTGATATTGTTGTTTTCGACCTGCTTTTTCAATTCAAGGTACAATACGCGGCGAGGATCTTTCGATTTACTTTTATATCCATTCGCCTTCAAAGCGGACATGATTTCTTCAATCCCCATCGGCTCCGGTCCAAGGATATCCTGCAGCATTTGTCCTAGTGGAATCTTCTTTCCGCCCCGGCGAGCGCTCTTCGGGGAGGCGTCTTGGGAGGCGTCCACTTTTCTGGGGCGGCCGCGACGAGCCCCCGTTTTCACGGCAACTTTTTTTGACGTTGCTTCCACAACGCCGCCCATCGCCTTAGCCAAAGCAGTGAGGTGCTCGCGGGCGGCGGTCATATGCTCTTCGGCGTCCAAGCGCGCTTTTTCTTTGATTAAATCCAAGAGTTCGTTGAGAGAGTAAGTCTGGAGAATGGTTTGTTCGCTGGGTTTGGCAGCCATTTTTTCGTGCAAATCCTTTCCTCGATTTTTATGTTGATATATTTTAAACGTCAATATTATAAAACCCAAAAACTAAGTTGTCTATGGATCATTTTCTATTTCAAGAAAGATTTTCGATATAAATGCATATTTTTGCGGTTCGACAGCAAAGAACAGCGCTAAAAAGGACTGCTGCATCATTCAATATCTACTTATCAACATCAATAATACTTTATTCGCCGCTATGGATGGCATCTGATTTTCACCGCAAAAAGCAGCATTTTAATTCAATACAAGGACCAATTTCCTACAGAGACTGGACCCACTAGATTCTCCACTTCAGCTATAATAAATTGGCGTCGATTAATCACTTGCCTGCGCAACGATTCTATCTCGGTATGAAAATTATTCAGGAGAGAATTAACATTCGATCCGGTAATTTCGGCTTTATGGCGAATTTCCGGTTCGAGTTTAGCTTCCAGAGCGTCAATGACAGGAATCCATCGCTCTTCTGTGAATTCTTGACGAGCAGCATACCCCAGCCGGTAAAGATATTGCAATTGTAAGTCAGCGTTGGCTAAAATGGGGCCGCTGAAATAGCCGGGAGGGCGCCACCATGCACCGCTGCCCGTTCCGGACCTGGGCGTTCCATACGCGCCGAACAAGATGGGGAAATCATAAAAATCATAGTAGGGTAAAATATCCCGGTACGCATCCGAATCACCCCAGGTTTTATCTTTATCCCATGGAAAAACGAACCATAAGTCCGATCCTTCCGTGTCATGGTAGACGAAATGATTGTTGAAATAGCCGTCCCAATCCGAAATAATCTGGCATCCGACATAATAATTGATGAATTGATTGACGGCAAAATGACTCTCGATATACAAGGTTTGGTCCGAACCGCCCAAGTTATGCAGGGTTTGAATGGTCTCGATAATATCTTCCTTGCCGGATGACAGATTGGTGCGTTTTTCATGCAGTTCAGAGATGTGCGCCGCAGAAGTGTTTCGATCGTAGCTCCAATGAAGTTTGTAGAGATTTCCTTCATTATTCAAACCATTCCGGGCGATAAAATGTTTGTTAGGCTGTTCGAACATCAGATAATAGCCATAGTCTATATCATTACGATTAAACCGGTAATGATCGACGTTTCCCGTGATGACGCCCAGTGAATGATAAACTTGATAGGAAAGCCATTCGGACAGCGCATAGCGCGTTTTCGGTTCAAAAATAACATTGATGCTGCTCATATCGTCCAATTCATAATGCTTGAGGAAACGAATATCATACCCATCGCCTAATCGCGTTCGGGACGTTGTATTGATGTAATCGTATACCTCCCATCCTTCGCGATCCGGATAACGAATCACGAAAGCGGAATCGTTGCGGAGAGCGTCGGGATCATCCCGTCCGCCGAAATCATACAAGAACACGATTGGAATGGTGGATCGCTCCTCATCCGCATAGTGAAAATAGGTCAACGTCTGTCGCGCCTCCGTTGCGGCGGGATAGACCTGAGAGACGCCCTTGGCATCGACGATTTCGATCCAAAAGCGCACCAGCGTGCGGTCGGGTTGACCGGGAGCCTCCGCCGACCAGACGCCGTCTTGGTCTTCTCCTGAGACTCGCTGCATTTCCAACGTTTTTTCACCTAAAGATGTTTGCCGGCAGCGAACCGGTTTATAATGCAGCCGAACTTGAGCCGCGCCGTCTTCATCAGTGATATGGACTTGGACGGTCACGGCGGCGAAGGGTTCAGGCGAAGCGGGATTCCAACTCACATTTTCAACGAAAGGCGGCAGATTTTCCGAATAGACGCTGTTTTGAGAGCCGGGCGTAATCAACCAATCCGACTGACTGATATTTTCCTTCGCACTTGCCCAATTGGCGATGTTAGACGAATCGGCGTAAGGAGAGATTCTTTCCAAACTCGATCCGGCGCCGTCAGGACGGGTAGGCCAGGGAGGCGCATCCTTATATTCCACCGCATCGATTATCACGCCTTCGTCATTGTATAAAGCCAGCCTTTCGCCGCTGTCCGACAGCCTTCCTTCATAGTTTCCAAAAATGGTTTTGCCGGGGGCCAGATTTGTCAGCACATCTACATCGCGAGCCGCAAGAAGATATCCATGCGCCTCGATTCTGGCATTCTCGGGGAATATATAGGATACGCCCTTTGAAAACGCCCATCCGTCCAAAGAGACAAGTTCGTCTCCGCGGTTATACAATTCAATAAATTCCTCTTGCTGCAGATCGCTGTCCGGATAATAAAAAATTTCATTAATGACTACGTCAAAATCATCGCAAAACACAACCATAGACGCTGCTGATAAACAAACAAAACCCAGAAATCGTTTACAGGCGATATTCATTCGATTCATTTTCTCCCTCATAGAATTATTCAGAGTTTCTTTCCCTATTAATATATCTTAAATTCAGAATGATGAATCTAAAATGCTCACAAACTGTGTTGAATATTCTCAAGCGCAGAGCCAGACGTAATTGAATGTTGCTTTTGACGTCAAAAATCCTCTCTTTTCTGATACTTATCATGGGGGTGATGAAAGCGTTTATTGAAATCTGGATTTTATGCGATGTTGGCGGAATAGAAAAATACTAAATTCCATAAAAATAGCGAAAATTTTCAGCCGGCTTTGACAGGCGGCTCCTGTTTTGGTAACGTTTTTATTCGGAAATTAAATCAAATGCATGAGTATGATAATGAAGCAATTCAACCGAATGATTGACAGTTTTGGGATGGGATTAATATTCCTACTGCTATGTTTGTTTTTTTGTTTTCAATCCGACACCTTTCTAACGCAATCCAATTTTTCCAACATTTTTATTCAAACATCAGTCAACATCATCATCGCGACGGGAATGACTTTTGTCATTAGCGCGGCGGAAATCGATTTATCCGTGGGTTCTTTGCTGGCTTTTTGCGGAATGATTACGGCGTTTTTGCTGAAAATCGATCCATCTACGGGGACCAATCTCCCTATGGAGGCGGCGAACGCCGTCACTGCCGTCCTGCCCGGCTTTCCTTATAAATCCATTGTCTGGTGGACAGCCGCCGGGGGCGTTTTTCTTACGCTCGCCTTGCTGCCCGGCGTCATCGCCGGCGGATTGGTAGGTTCGATCGTCGTTCTATTTGGCGTGCCCAGCTTCATTGTGACGCTGGGTTTCATGATGATTCATCGCGGATTGGCCCGATATCTCACGAATGCCGCGCCGATCACCGGTCTGCCCCCTCAATTCATGACGCTGGATACGGGGACGGTCATCGATTTTTCCCGCTATGAATGGGCCTCTCAATTGACGGATATTCGCATTACATATTCTGTAGTCATCGCTCTCGCAATCGCGATCATTGGAATGATTATTCTGGCGCGTACGCGTTTTGGACGGCATGTTTTATCCGTCGGCGGCAATCCTCAAGCATCTTATCTTAGCGGTGTCTCGGTCGGCAAAACTCGCTTCAAAGTGTTTGTAGCCTCGGGATTATGCGTATCCATCGCCGCCATTCTCCAAACGTCGCGCCTTTTCATCGGAGATCCCAATGCAGGCGAGGGATACGAACTGGACGCAATCGCCGCCGTCATCATCGGCGGAACCAGTTTGTTCGGCGGCAAGGGAACCGTCCTGGGAACCTTGTTCGGCGCTTTGATCATCGGCGTATTGCGCAACGGCCTGGACTTAATGGGAGTCACCGACCATCTGAAGCAGATCGTCATTGGCAGTATGATTATCTTTGCTGTATTATTGGATTATTATCGAAGAAGATTTTCCCGTTCTGCATGAACGGCAAAACGAGGGAGAAACAGCCATGAAGCGCCGTAGAATTCTCAAAGATCTCAGTTTGACAGCCGGAGCCGCCGTGTTAACGCAACGAATCGGCTTCGCGCAAAATCGTTCTTATAAAATAGCCTTGGTCATGAAAGCGCTGTCCAATCCATTTTTCCATACGATGCAGGTCGGCGCTGAAGAGGAGGCGAAAAAGTTAGGCATCGATCTACGCGTTCAGGGGACAAACAAAGAAACGGACGTAACGCAGCAGATCAACATCGTCCAAAATTTCATCACCCAGAAAGTCGACGCCATCGTCATCGCCCCGGCCAGTTCCTCCGGGCTGGTTCCCATTCTCTTCCAGGCGCAGCAGCGCGGCGTCTATGTCGTCAATATCGATAATCCGCTGGATGAAGCGACGGTCAAACAGATCGGTCTTCAGTGTCCGTTTGTGGGCTCCGACAACGCCATGGGCGCCTCGCTGGCCGCTCATGATCTGGTCGCCGCCATGGGAGGGATAGGCGAAGTCGCCATCCTGGAAGGCATCCCCGGCGTTATCAACGCCGAACTGCGCAAGCAAGGCGCCCGGCGCATTTTCGACGCCGAACCTAAAATCCAAGTCGTTGCGTCTCAAACCGCCGAGTGGGAAACGGAGACAGCGTACCGCATCTTCACCAACATACTCACTGCACATCCCAATATACGCGGACTATTCGCCGCCAATGACAATATGGCGCTGGGAGCGCTTCGCGCCATCGAAGCGGCGGGCAAAGGGGGCCGGATCGTCATCACGTCATACGATAACTTAACCGCCGTGCAGGAAGCGATTCTCGACGGTAAAATCATATCGACGATTGAACAGCATCCCGAGTTGATGGGCGCCTACGGCGTCCGCGCCGCGAAAGATCATTTGGATGGGAAAGACATCCCTCCTAAAATCGATACGCCGCTCGACGTCATCGATTATCGCTACTTGTCTTTACAGAAAAAATAACGGCTGGTGCGCAATCCATTAAACATTCATGGATTCGAGCCCGCAGGTAATTGAGATAGAATCCGCCCCTTTTAGGATGACGACATGAATACTATTTATGTCATTGGCAGTTCCAACACCGACATGGTGGTGCAATGCAAAAAATTGCCCCGCCCCGGCGAAACCGTTTTGGGCGGAGAATTTTTCCGCGCCAATGGCGGGAAAGGCGCGAATCAAGCCGTCGCGGCGGCGCGATTGGGCGGGAAAGTTACATTTGTATGCCATGTAGGCGACGACGCATTCGGCCGGGAATCCTTGGAAGCGTACAAACGGGAAGATATTGACGTAAGCCGGATTACCGTCGATCCCGGCGGCCCGTCCGGCGTTGCGCTGATCCTGGTCGGCGAAGGGGGAGAAAATATGATCGCCGTCGCGTCCGGCGTCAATGCCAAGGTCTCTCCGGAGAACGTTGAATTTCTTCACGAAGTATTAACTCCCGGCGACATAGTTCTTATGCAGTTGGAAATCCCTGTTGAAACGGTCATGTACGCCGCTCGAATCGGGCGGGAAAAAGACGCCGTTGTCATTCTCGATCCTGCCCCGGCGCCGCCGGAAGGAATGCCCGAAACGATTTACCCTCTATTAAATTATATTCTTCCCAATCAACATGAAGCGACCATGCTTCTTGGAAGCGAAGACGAACCGGCCAAGATGGCTCAGGAATTTCATAAGCGAGGCGTCCGCCACGCCATTATAACCCTGGGAGACGAGGGAGTCGTGCTCAGCGCCGAGCTGGGCGATTTCGAACTGCCCTCTCATTATGTGACCGCCGTAGACGCCACTGCGGCGGGCGATGCGTTCGCGGGGGCCTTGGCAGTCGCTTTGGCGGAAGAATATAAAACGAGAGAAGCCATTGCTTTCGCTCAAATCGCCGCCGCCCTTTCCGTTACGCGAAGAGGCGCGCAGCCGTCGCTTCCCAAACGCGAAGAGGTCGAAAAACTATTTGTCAACAATACATTTACCGAACCGCATTAAAAACAGCCGCCGGCCCAAAGTGTAATGATGTTATCATATTCCTATGACGAAATCATGAGAAATCAATAAGCAATTATCTAAAAATAAGAGCCTCCAGAACGATTTCAGGTTGAATCCAGTCTGGAGGCTTTATTTGGAAGAATGATTCTATGCGGGATTAAAGGTAATTCCCCATGCGAAGCGCCAATATTCCAACAGAAACTGATTGGATATCTGTGATTACTCTAAGAATGAAACGGTCTTTTCGCCATCTTTTTTCTCGAGTTTGACGAACTTCACTTTGTCATTTACCTTTACGCGATATTTCCCATAGAATGCCTTGACTTGGCAATGTCCATCATCATCAGTCTTGCCGTCATATTTCGTCCACCATTCATTAAACACGAGATCCCGGTAGGCATGCGCCGCCGGAGTAGGCGTCCAATCTCGAAGATACAGCGAAGAAGTGGGAATCCAATTAGCTCCTTCCCAAAATCCCCACATTAAGATTCCTTCAACCGCCGGGTGGGCGAAACAGATTCGATAATATTTAACCAGTTCTTCTGCTTTCTGCTTCTCCTGTTCATCGGTGAGTTTTGCCCTACGCTCCTTGTAATAAACAGATTTCTGACCAGGCATGTTGAATTCGGTAATGCGGATGGGAAGATTTAATTGAGCCAATACATCGAGAGATTTTTGGAGCGCATCGGCGTCAAATGTTTCACCATGGAAGTGCCCTTGAACGCCGATGCCGCCGATGGGAATGTCTGCGTTGAGCAAACCGCGAATGTGTTGGACATAATCATCCAAGCGGTTTCCTGTCAAAATATCGTAGTCGTTGACATACAACGGCGTATCGGGATCTTCCTGACGAAACCAGTCTGTCATCTGTTTGGTGATTCCCGATCCAAGCCGTTTTTCATAAAAATTCTCATGGATCATTTCATTATTGAGATCGTATTCGACGAACCGGCCTTTATAACGCTTGCCCATGGTGATCGCGCGGTTACGGATCGCTTCGCGCAATTCATCGTCACTCAATTCTTTCAGCCAGGGCTGTACGAATTGGGAAACACCCCAGAACAAATTATGGCCGCGTAAAGGGATATCATTCTCATCCGTCCACTCTAACATTGAATCAACAATTGAATAATCGACCTGCCCTTTTCTCCGTTCCATGGAATACCATTTCACGGCATTTTCTGTCACCGCGGAATTGAAGTTCTCCAGAAAAACTTCTTTATATTTTTGCGCATCAAGAGACGTATTCCCCGGTTGAAACATCCAATTCGAAAGCGCCGCCCCAAACCAGAACTCATGGCGTACTTGCTCAATTTGAACGTTTGCGCCCGGATCGGCATAAACGATGAGATTCCCCATGCGATTTTGAACTATCTGTTGAGAGAGATCATCACTATGAGAGGCGGAAGTTAAAAGCAGAACGCTTGCAATTAGGGTGACGGTTTTGGCTATTGGCATAATCTACTCCTAAGTTTTAATGTAAAAAGATTCTCCCATGAAGAAGCAGGTGCGTCAATCAAGGTGATGAAAATAAATGGTTATCGCCGCTGAAAAATATCCATGTTTTTTTACGCAATCCTTATCACCCAGAAATAGTTGAGAAACCATCCTGCGTGATGAGAGGTAAACACAAAAAATGCTAATCCAAGTCAATCAACGTTGAATCCAGACCGGTCAGCGTTACGGGGATTATCTTCTCTAAATAGCGCACTTGAATGGTTTCTTTCGTATTGGTTAAGTTCCACAGAAATGCCTTGCGTGCAGTGGGATACCAAGCACAGACAACCGGCTTCTCATCGATCACATAAGGCATTTCTAATCCGCCGGCAGTCAATTCCGCTTTCAGTTTCCAAAGAGTTTCCAGAGATTCCGGCATAGGGCGTACGCCCGTTGTGACGTCGTTGGCGCTTGGGCGACAGATTACTCTTCCGGATGCAGATTGAATATCCTGTGCGCTGCAGTATCGCGCGTCTTGATCGGAGAGGAAGGTATAATTTTGTTGAGAAATTGTGTCTGTCGCTTCAAAAGGAATCCCGCTCGCCAGAAAGAGGCTGAAGGGATTATCATCGCCGACATAACGAGAGGCTTCGCCCCAGTAATGTTTGAAAGCGCCCCGCGGGCTATGACCTTTGAGCTGTTCATGAAAGGCCGCCTGTTTGCGCATGGCCGGGCTCAAAGCATCCCAGTGCGTCACGGGGATGGGAGTCATCCCGGACATGAACATCGTATTGCGCACATCCGCGATTGTAGAAATCGCCAGTTTAGCGGCCATGTTCTCTGCGGAAAGCTGATCGGCCGGGTAGGCCGTCGTCTCACTATAGGCGAGCTCGGGCTTGGCATAGCGCCGATGGAAGAGCACGCTGAACAGTTCATCGGTTTTGCCCTTTAAACGATTGAAGGAAGCGTCACTAAACATCAATTCACCCACCCGGAAGGGCGCATCCGCATAATCCGGCAGGCGAATTCCTGCTTTTTCCGCGCCAAGATACATAACCATATTCCCGATAGCGATTTCCGGGGCGGCGGATTGCATCGCATGAAAGCAATCTGTGAGTTGATCGCAGGTAAACTCGACCCAATCCCGTAAAATAGTGGAAAGGTTTCGCGCTTTCACATCCTCGAGCAGTTCCCCCCAGCGCGCATCTTCATAACCGTAGTGATTCAGGAAACGTTTTTTATGCCATTCGCAAAAACAGCCTCCGATAACCCCCGGCCCCACTGCCAGACGAAAATCATCGTCCAGAAAAATGCAATCGGGATTCAGGGCGGCAAGAGTTTGAACCGCATCTACATTTTCCTTCTTGGCCGGCGGGTGCAGTGAAGTGCCGGAATATTTTGAGCCGTCCGGCTTTACCGCCATTTTCCATCTCGCCGGCGGCGTGAGCGGCGAGTTCCCTATACTATCGCCCAGCGAATCGCCCGGGTGCCCCAAGGGCAAGTTGATAAGATGCCAGTTCAATCCTTTGTTCTCAATCTTCGCCCTCGCCGCCTTCAGGGCTTCGGGATTTTCATACCAGTACCCATAAAAAAACGCCGCTTGCCAGACGT
The DNA here is from genome assembly GCA_016934335.1 of Candidatus Omnitrophota bacterium. Lineage (GTDB taxonomy): Bacteria > Hinthialibacterota > Hinthialibacteria > Hinthialibacterales > Hinthialibacteraceae > JAFGTC01. Next base: position 34,218 of record JAFGTC010000138.1, read on the forward strand.
CGGTGACTCCTGCAGCGCGTACTATATCGAGCAATTCGGGATTGGCGTCAACCGCCTTTGATGATAGGCAACAATGATAGCGCCGGACGCCTTGCGCCGCAAAACTATTGGGGTTGATTCTCAATCCTGAAACGCCTGCTGCAGCGCATGCCGCGAGAAATTGTCGACGGGATAACATTTGGGTAATCTCCTGTTGAGTAATCAGAATTTGATTGTTCTTTTCTTTTCGAGATCAGGTGTACATATTACGGCTCACTATAGTCTTCTATTATAAATTCATATTTTAAGCATTCCATCGGTTTGATCGCCAATTTATCAGCGGAACAGCATTTGTTGTTCAAGAAGAGGACTGGTCAAATTATCTATACCGCGAAGTTCTAAAAACAAAACTCAGGCGACAAGCCATCCGTTTAACCCCCTATTATGCATGGGGCAATCGTGGAGAATCGGAAATGAGCGTCTGGCTGCCAGTAAGGTAAACAAAACCAGGAGCGTCAACCGCTAATCGGATCACTGCAAACCGCATAACGAGATCATTCGGAAATGAACGGCGGGCGTTCAAATGTTTTTCCATCGCCTTGAACGCGCGGATCGGCGGTCTTTTTCAACACATCCATCAATCGTTTTGAAAGCTCTTCCCGCACGTCTTCATAAGAAGGATCGCCTGCTACATTGCCCATATAATCAGGATCTTTGCGTAGATCGTACAGTTCTTCTTCCGGACGCTTTTCAAAACCCAGTTTCCAATGCCTCTGCCATTGAGGGTCTTTGCGGTTCTTAATCATCCAGGCTTTCGTTGGGCTTGCATCCAAGTCGCCGAAAGCAGCGAATGTGTTGTTCTCTAATTCCTCAAACGATGGCGCCGAATCAGGATCATCTAAACCTGTAGGCGTTCCCATGGGCCAGCGATCCGGTTCGAAATTGTGGATATACAGAAAATCCTTCGTGCGTATCGAGCGTTGGGGATAGGGAAGATTTCCCTCCCGCGCTTTCGCTACATGGCGCTCGCGGCCGGTTATGACAAAATCTCGCGACGGATCGATTTGTCCGTTTTTTCGAGAACGGAGCAGCGAGACAATGCTGCGCCCCGTCATGCACTCGGGAATAGGTTCACCGACCGCTTCAAGGAATGTAGGCGCCAAATCCATCAAGTTGACAAAATCATCCACTACGCGGCCGCCAGGCGCCTGACCCGGCCATTGTGCGAACAAAGCGACTTCGGTTCCCAAATTATACAAATTGCACTTGCCTCGCGGAAATCCCGGAATGCCGTGATCTCCACTGACGACGATCAAAGTGTTATCCCGTTCGCCGATGTCTTCCAACTTTTTAAGGAACAAACCTAACATTCGATCCAGCGCCAGCGCTTCTCCCAAGTAATCGCACATGTCTTGCCGAATCTCTTGCACGTCGGGAAGAAACGACGGCATGCGTCCCTTTAAATCGTCGGGATTTAATCCCCACAAATCTTTTCCGGAGCCTTTGATCCATTTGCGATGAGTGTTAGTTGGACCGAACCAATAACAGAAAGGCTGATCCTGCTTGCGCGCCTCAAGAAACGATTCAAAATTTTTCATACCCTCGTTGCATAATTCCGTTTTGGCTTCCTCGGGCGTCAAACCGGATTTCACCATTTTATCGGCGTTCTGCGAGAACGTGCAGAATTTCCGCCCCGCCGTTTCATACTTGCGAGCCTTCCCTCCGTAGGGAGCGTCCTGCGGCGTTCCTGGACTCCAAACTTTATAAGTGAATCCGATGTGATAACCCGCTTTTTCCAATAACAAAGGATAGCTGGGAATGTTGAGATCCCATGTAGCGCCTTGCAAGATCGCTCCACGACCCGTTCGATAAAAATATTGACCCGACAGCAGCGAACTACGGCATGGAGTACAAGAAGGAGAAGTCACATGCGCGTTATTGAAGCGAATTCCCTCGCGCGCGAATCGATCAAAATTTGGAGTGATGAAGGCCGCGTTTGGGCCGAACGACTTATAAACGCTCGCATATCGTCCCCAATCGTCTGCGAAAAAGAAGAATATGTTGGGACGCTTTGTGGATGGGGGATTCGCCGTCGATGCTTTATGAAAAACGCTGATTCCCGCCATGCCTAAGGCGGTTTTTTGACAAAATGTTCTACGATCCATGTGACTTTTCTCCCGTTCAGCGTGATTGAGATCAATTACTAAAAACATGAAAATATCTTTATTCGTATTTCAAAGAACCTGATATGACCTCCGTGATCAACTAAAAAAGGTTGCTATGAAATGCATAATGATGCCATTAACCATCCTTTTGCCATTGATATTGAATAGTCTGATTCTGGGTTAACAGATATATGTGCTGAACGACCCGCTCTTTTTATGCCCAAAGATACATCGGACGCCCTCTTTCCAGCGAGGAAATTTATCCTTTGGGTTTGATCAAATTCAATACCTGATCGTGCAGAATCCCATTTGTCGCAATGGTGTTGCTCATGTGGATGGAGGTATCGTTGTTCAAGTTGGTGATTCTGCCGCCGGCTTCCTGAATGATGGGAATCAGGGCGGCTACATCCCAGATTTGCACGATGGTATCAAGGCTTATATCGGCCTGGCCGGTCGCCACCATTAAATAGCCGTAACAGTCGCCCCAGGTGCGATGCAGGCCGGTTTTTTTGATCAATCGAATGAGGATGTCTTCACCCCAATCGCGCATCAAATCGCCGTAGGAAGTCATAGTGAGCAGCGATTCTGACAGTTCGCTGGTTTCGGAAACTCTGCATGGATTTCCATTGATCGTACACCCGTTTCCTTCCAAGGCGGCGAGGGTTTGTTGAAGAGGGGGAAAGCGAATGACGCCCAGGATGGGGCGCCCCTCTTTTTCGAGGCTGATCATGGTTCCGTAGAGGGGGACGCCGCAGATGAAACTTTTGGTTCCATCAATGGGATCAAGAAGCCAGCGAAAGCCGGTTTTGCCTTCTCGCCCGCCGAATTCCTCGCCCAGAATGGCGTCGTCGGGGAATCGCTTTTCAATCTCCGAGCGGATGAAGTCTTCCGTTTCGCGATCCGCGATGGTCACCGGAGAATCGTCCTTTTTGCTTTCCACTTCAACGCCGCTTTGGAAATATTTCAACGTGATTTTGCCCGCCTGCTCCGCCGTCTGAATCGCGAAATCCAATAATTCTTTCATAACTCCCCCTCAATTTTCTCGTTGACGTCTAAAGATTCCTTTCAAGGTCTAACCTAGCGAACTTGTTCAAAGAGATAGAGACCGCTTTTACCGGGGCATACGATATCCAAATCGCCGTCGTTGTCGACATCGCCGATTTCGGGCATGAGGCCGAATCCGGCGGATCCGTTTTCTTCGACGACGTGACGCTGCCAGACATCGGCTTGTTTGTCATATTTATAATAATAAATGCAGCGAGGATCATTGCCGCCGGGATCGTGGCCGTTATGCGCATGATAGCGTTTTCCCGTGACCAGTTCCAATTTTCCATTGCCGTCGAGATCGACGAGAAAGAGGGCGTGCGGCTGCGACCAGGTCTTTTCGATCAAGTGCGGCGTCCAAGTCCGCGCCTCCTTGTTTTTCTGCTGTTCGAGCCAATAGATGCCGTAATTGTGTCCCATGCCGTAGATGATGTCGTTGAGTCCGTCGCCGTTGACGTCCTGGATCAGCATGGGAACGCTGGGAAGTTCGAGGGTGAATTCAGGATGCCAAGTGTACGTGAATTGATCATCCGTTTTCGATGTTTCGTACCATCCTTTGGGGCCAATGAAATCGAGGAGGCCGTCGCCGTTGACGTCGCCGACCCCGCCGCCGTGGCCTGCGCCTTCTTTGCCGACTACATGCTTCTTCCAAGTCGGCTTATTGGGAATCTTTTCGTACCAAACATAAATCTGAGCGACGTTGGGGAGGATGTCCATAACGCCGTCTCCGTTCATGTCGAAAAAATAGGCGGTTTCGGAATTGCCGGGCTTGTCGATGGAGTGCACCGTCCAATCGATGCCGGTCTTGCCGGGATTCTCGCGCCAAAGCACTTCCTGGCCGAAATAGTTTGCCGAGACGACGTCCAAATCGCCGTCGCCGTCGACATCCTGCATCAGGTTGGCGAAATCGTCGTAATATTGATTTTGTTCATGGATATCGCAAACGCGATGCTTTATCCAGTTGGGCGCTTCGTACCAGGAGTCGCCGCACATGATGTCTATTTTACCGTCGCCGTTGACGTCGCCGATGCCCGCGGCTTCAAACTTGGATTCGGCGTTCAGGACATGCTTTTTCCATTGAATCGATTTGTCTGAAGGGCCGCTGATTTCCGCCGACTGCGCGGCGTGGATCAGACAAACCGCCGGCAGGCAATAAAGCATGGCCTTTTTAAACGAACTACAATGAAACCTCGTCATGATTCTGTTCTCCTATCATCATCTTTCCCATAACATGCGCGTTATCATCTCGCATCTATCAGACTACGATAGGAAGGCGTTGAATGCAATGGCTTTCATCGAGGCTGGAGCAGCCATAATGGATGGAAGATGAATAACTTGGATTGCGCCACGCGCTGATTGTTTGCTATAGTGAAGCGAAACGATTGATTATTTGATTTGGGAGAACTTGATATGAACCGATCCACGCGCCGCGAATTTATGCAAAAAACGTCGCAAGCCGTCTTGGGATTTTTGGCCGCGCCGGCTTTGTTGAAGAGAGCATCCGCCGCCGATGAACGCCCTAACATTTTATTCGCCATCGCGGACGATCAATCCTGGCCGCATTGCAGCGCTTATGGCAGCCCCTTTGTGAATACGCCCGGATTTGACCGGGTGGCGCGCCAGGGAGTTCTTTTCAACAACACATTCTGCGCCGCGCCTCAATGTTCGCCTAATCGTGCGTCGATCCTAACGGGACGGCCGATCTGGCAGAACGAAGAAGCGGGAACGCACGCCAGTTATTTTCCCAAAAAACTGACCGTATACCCGGACCTTTTGGAAGAAGCGGGATACTGGGTCGGCTATACGGGAAAACCGTGGGGGCCGGGCAACTGGAAGGACGCGGGGCGGCCCCGCAATCCGGCCGGACCCTCCTTCGATAACCATAAATTGAAGCCCCCGGCCGAAGGGATCAGTAATAAGGATTATTCGGCGAACTTTGAAGATTTCATGAAGCAGCGGCCTGCGGGCAAGCCATTCTGCTTTTGGTATGGCGCGACCGAGCCGCATCGTTCGTATCAAAAGGGGATCGGATTAAAAAGCGGCAAAAAATTGGAAGACGCCGTTGTTCCCCCGTTTCTTCCCGACACGCCGGAAATACGCAGCGATATTCTCGACTATGCGTTTGAATGCGAGTGGTTCGACCGGCATTTGAACCGCATGATTGATTATCTTGAAAAAGCCGGCGAGTTGGAAAATACGCTGATTGTGGTCACCAGCGATAACGGTATGCCGTTTCCCCGCGCCAAGGCCACATTGTACGAGTACGGCATTCACATGCCGCTGGCGATTTGCTGGCCGAAGGGCGTTCGCGCCGGGCGGAAAGTCGACGATCTTATATCATTCATCGATTTTGCGCCCACGCTTCTGGAAGCCGCTGGGGTGGAGGCGCCGGAGTGTATGACAGGCCGCAGTTTTCTGAATGTTCTGAAATCGGATCAATCGGGGATCGTGGACAAGTCGCGCACCTGCGTTTTTTCGGGGCGCGAGCGGCATTCGCACGCCCGCTTCGATAATTGGAGCTATCCCAGCCGCTCCATCCGCACAAAGCAATATCTGTATATTCGCAACATCAAACCGGAGCGCTGGCCGGCGGGCGATCCGCCTAATTTTCATGATGTGGACGGATGCCCTTCGAAAAGTTTTTTGATAGACAATCAAGAAAAATATCCAGAATATTTTGAAGCCGCCTACGGGAAGCGGCCGCTGGAAGAATTATTCGACATCACCCAGGATCCAGCATGCCTCAACAACCTGGCCGGCGATCCCAAGCATGCTGAGATCAAAGCAAAATTGTGGAGCGAACTCGAACGAACGCTGACGGGGCAGAACGATCCGCGCATGTCGGGAAGCGAGATTTTCGACAGTTATCCGCGCTTCAACGCAATGCGGCCGGAACTGGGCGGATTTGCGGAGCAAGGGAAATACAATCCCAATTATCAATAATCAAGTATCAATAATCTTGTTGAAACAATGTTCATTCCATTCGCGGGAGCGCTCACGCGTCTCCCGCAGGCGTCCTATCTGCGCCTCTACCGATAGCCTTAAAAAAAAACCAGCCTTCCAAAAAACCAGCCTTTCAAAAAGCAATAGACTCATGATCAAAAAATTTGTATGATAAATCGACATGATATGATTTGATGATTCTCTGAACAACACAATAAAAACCACAAAAAAATCTTACGTGTAAGGACGGCATCATAAAAAAATGAGAAAATCCATAGGAATTTTTTTGTGCCTATTCGTTTTTGAGAACGCCGCTGCCATTCAATATTCACAAAGTCAAACCATCGATATCACAGATCGCCAGATTCAGACGGATGCGACATGGGGGCCGAATCAAACGATCGTCATCCGCGAGGATGTTACCGTCGAGGCGGGAGCGACGCTGACGATCGAATCCGGGTGTACGATTCAATTCAGCTCCCGCTGGGCCGATCTGATCATTAACGGAGTCTTGCGCGTGCAGGGCGGCGAGAATGCGCCCGTTCTTTTTCAAGCGAATAATGACAGCGGCGATTGGGGGGGAATTCTGCTGCAGAATCCCGATGCGGCGCAGCAGAGCGTAATTCAGCACGCGATTTTCGACGCGGGGGGATCGGATTATTTCTCCTCCTCATTAAAAGGAATGGTGCGCATTGTAAATTGCTCGCCAAAGATAGAGAACTGCACATTTCGCAACGGGCCTCATTACGGCGTTTTGCTGGAGAATTCAGACGCCGAAATTGCAAACTGCAATTTCGGCAATCATGCAAATGATCCCATGCTGATGGACGTCGATTCGTCTCCGTCGCTTGTCAATAACACCGCCGCCGGCAACCGCTTTGACGGAGTTCGCATCAGCGGAGGGACGATGCAAAAAGATCGAATCTGGCGCTATCACGCCCTGCCGTATTTGGTGGATTCGGATGTGACGGTCGCCCAGGGAATGCAATTGCAGATTGAAGCCGGGACGCAGATTCAATTCGACGGCCAGGACGCCGATCTGATCATCAACGGCGTTCTGCGGATTGAGGGAAATGAAGGAAATCCAGTGCGGCTTCTGTCCGTCGATGATTCCATCTTTTGGGGCGGGGTGTTGATTCAGAATGCGGATGAGGCGCAGCCGAGCGTGATCCAGCATGCGATTTTTGAGCGGGGAGGATCGGATTATTTTTCCTCCTCCTTGAAGGGAATGCTTCGCGTCGTTAACTGCTCTCCAACAATCGAGAATTGCATTTTTCGATCCAGTCATTATTTTGGAATCCTGTTGGAAAATTCGGACGCGGCCGTTTCGGATTGCGAATTCATTTCAAATACCTACGATCCCATCCGGATGAACGTGGACTGCTCGCCGGTTTTAACCAATAACAGCGCCAGTGAAAACCGCTACGACGGAATTCGGATTGAAGGGGGAACTCTGCAAAAAGATCGAATCTGGCGGTTCAATTCCCTGCCCTTTCTGTTGGATGAAGACGTCACGGTCCCTGTTGAATACGGACTTGTTATTGAAGCTGGAGCGACAGTGCAATTTCGCGATCGGCAGGTCGATTTAATCTGCAGCGGCTTGCTGACGGCGAATGGATCGAGCGACCGCCCAATCACATTTACATCGATGAACGATTCGCCCGATGCGAGTTGGGGAGGGCTCTTGCTGGCCAATGCCTCGTCGAGCGCATCGACGCTGATGCACTGCATGTTTCGATACGGGGGAAGCAACTATTTTTCCAGTACGGGAACTTCGATGGCGCGCTGCCAGGATTCCTCGCCGATATTTTCGGATTGCCGATTCGAGTTCTCGCGCTCTTATGGATTGAGCCTGATTTCATCGGACGCCGATCTTACCTCGATCCAATTTACGAATAACAGCCGAGCCGCCGGCATTATGGACGTGAATTCATATCCCACGCTCGCTTCTATATCCGCAGACAACAATGAATATGACGCCCTTATAATCAGCGAGGGAAAACTGAGCCGCAGCGGCCGCTGGGACTATATGGAAATTCCCTATTTGATCGAAGGCGATGTGGAGGTTCCCGAGGGCGTCACGCTGACGATCGATCCTGATTCAGAGATTCAATTTCTCAAAAATTCGACGGACCTGGTTGTGAAAGGATCGCTTCTGGCGGAAGGCGGCGAAGCGCAGCCGATTCGCTTCACTTCGGTCAACCGGCAAGAGGCGGCGGGGGCTTGGGGGGGAATCGCTTTTCTGGGAGCGGGATCCAGCGCGTCCGTTATGAGACATTGCCATGTTTCGTATGGAGGCTCGTCCTATTTTTCAGCGGCTTATGACGCCAATATTCGGATTGAAAACGCCTTTCCGACCATTACGAACTGTCGAATATCGCAATCGGCGCATGACGGCGTCGGATTGTTTGGCTCGACCTCGATAATCGAACGGAACCTGATCGAAAACTGCCAGGATCACGCCATCCGTATGGACGTCCTCAGTTTTCCCTTGTTTGATCAAAATCAGGCGCAGGGCTGCCAATACAACAACATCACGATCCGCGGGGGAACGCTGGCCTCTGCGGGCCGCTGGGATCTGGCCGATCTCGATTACAACCTGGAGGCCGACGTCACGGTTGCCGAATCGATTCATCTGATCATTGACGCCGGGAATGTGATTCGATTTCAAGAGCGATCGACCGACTTGATCGTACAAGGCTCCCTGCGAGCAGTCGGCTCAGCGTCCAGCCTTATTACATTCACCAGTTTGAACAGCGCGGAAGCGGGCTCTTTTGGAGGACTGTATTTGACCGAGACGGCCGACGATGCGCAAACGCAGCTTTCGTATTGCCTCTTCGAGAATGGTGCGTCCGATTATTTCAGCGCATCCGGCGATGCGGTTCTTTTGATGGATGGATGCAATCCCACGGTGACTTACTGTACGTTTCAGAATAATTTCAAGAACGGCTTGCATGTAAAAAATGGATCGCCCAACATTAAGAATTGCTCCTTTCAAAACAATCGAAATAACGCGATGGTCGTTCAGAACAATTCGTTTCCCGGGCTGGAGAATTTATCCGCCGCGGGCAATGGGTCAAACGCCGTTTTGATTCGCAGCGGAGAGTGGACGGGAGCGGGCGTCTGGACGCCGCCTTCGATTCCCTATGAGATTTCCGAAGACGTTGTGCTGACGGCGGAAAGCGATATTACGCTGTCGCCCGGGAATACGATTGTATTTACTAGACAAGCGGCTGATTTGATCGTCCGAGGGCGCTTCCACTGCGCGGGGACGGAGTCGGCGCCGATTCGATTGACGTCCGGTAAGTTTATTCCCGCCAAGGGGGATTGGGGAGCGCTGGCGTTTGAATCCGGTGCGTCGGGAAGCATCGCTTTTTTGAGCGTGAAATACGGCGGTTCGAATTATTTTTCCGCCGGCAGCGGCGCTCAACTCGCCTTTCGAGACGCCGAGAGTTTTTCATTGAACCATGTGGATTTGCAGGAGAGCGCCTATCACGGGATGCTTGTTCAGTCTTCCGATATTCAACTCGATCAATGCTCCTTCATGAACAATGGATCCAACGGGATTTATTTCAACTCCGATGCAATAGCGAGCATCGCCAACTGCCTGTTCGACGGCAACAGCACAGGCGTTCATGCGCGAGACGATGCGCAGGTGGAAATTCGGGACAGCGCGTTTCTCCAGCATGAAAACGCCTTGACGACAGGGGAAGGCTCCGCACGTATTCGATTCGGCAACAATCAATTCACGGACAACGCGCAGATCGGCAAGGTAAATTTTTTGACGGCCGCCTCCACGGAATCAGGCAACATCGCGATCAACTGCGGGCCGTTGGAAATCTCGGGCGGCGAATTGAACAGCGCGGGGATCATGCATCCCTTTGAAGGCTCCTATTACCAGACGAATCAATTGCTGACGATCGGAGCGGAAGGTTCGCTGCAGATTCGACCGGGGACGATGCTGGCGTTTAACGCATGGAACGCAGGTCTGAACATTTCCGGGATCCTGGGAGTCGCCGGCCTGAGCGATCAACCAGTCATCTTCAGCGCGCCGCCGGCTGTTGAGAATCCGGAAGCGCGTTCACTTTTCAACGGGCTTCAATTCTTGGATCAAGCCCAAGGCGCCATCCGCCACGCCGTCTTTCGAAACGGCGGGAGATCAAGCGCCGTTTTGGACGTCCAGGGCGCGGCGCAGGCTGCAGTCGATCAATGCCGCTTTGAATTCAATGGAATGGCGATGCGAGTTCGCGACGCCGGGCGGCTGTATGTCGCCTATAGCCGCTGCCGCGCCAACGCAACGGCTTTCTGGGCGGATTCAAACGCCGTCGTGCAGCCTTCCATCCAATTCAGCCGCATCGCCGGCAACGATGCAGGCGTTCGAAACGACTCGCCGACCGTCGCTGTGGACGCAACGTTCAATTGGTGGGGCGACGCCGGCGGGCCGTCCGGCGAAGGGCCGGGCGAGGGCGATTCGGTGACGGCGAACGTGCTTTATGAACCGTGGTTCACGCAGGAGGAGCAGCTTCCCGACGAAGAATTGGAGGCGGAAGACGCATCCATCGGCGACGCGATCACAAAATCGATTTCGCTGTACGGCCTCCATCTTTATCGCATCGCAATGGAAGAAGATAAAAATCTTCTGTGTCAATTGACGGCCAACAATCCGGACAGCCGCTTTCAACTGTTCGCCGCCTACGATTATGAGCCGTCCGCGGCGCGCTATGAATACATGACGAACGGCCCCCAATTGCGGCCCCAACACGAACTTCTCATCCCCGATACAAAGGCGGGCGACTATTACGTGCTGGTTTTTGCGAGAGAGTTATCGACCGGGGAAGAAACGTATGAGATGCAATTTTCGCTGGTCGATCAATATGTTACATCATTGACGCCGAATCAAGCGGGAAATAAAGGAACGGTTACGCTGGCGCTGATGGGATCGGATTTTGACGACAGCACGCTGGTGCGCCTCACCTCGCCCGCCGGCGCTGTAATCACCAGCCGGCAGAATTATAGGCCCGAAGGCGACGACGCTTTCTATGCTGAATTCGATCTTCTTGGCGCATCGCCGGGATTGTATCAACTGAGCGTGCAATGGCCGAACGACAATGTTCAGTTCGATTTTCCCGCCGCATTCGAGGTGCAGCCGGGCGTTGGGGCGAAGTTGGTTACGGAATTGTTTTTGCCCAATCTGGTGCGCCCCAACCGGGATTACACGGCGCTGCTTCACTATCGCAACGATGGCGACGCCGATTTAAGCGCACCCATCTTTGTGGTGACAAGCAATCCGGCCGTTCCCATGTCCTTATCCGACAGCGAATCTTTCATGACAAAGCCCGTGCAGATTTTGGGCGCTCCCGACCAGGGGCCGGCAGGCGTGCTCCCCCCGGGAGGAGAAAATACGATCCCGATATTGTTCAAAGCGGCCACGCTAAATCCGATTACGTTTTCCATCGGCGTTTTATCCGACTTCGACGAATTGGTGGCTTGGAACCATCCCGATTTTGCTGCGTATAACAGCGCCATCGGCGGATCTTGGGGCGATTATCAAAGAGCGCTTTTGGATCAGGCGGTTGTTCTGTGGGAAAATGGGATTCGCGAATATAACGCAAGCCGATTGATCGAAGCGGTTTTGAACGTGCTGCTCGATCAACCGACCGGCGCTGTGCAAGGACGCGTCGTCGATGAGCAAAATCACCTTCCTCAAACGCAGCGAACCGTCATACTGACGCAGCAAACCGGAGCGGCGGAAAATCCATTGATCGTGGAAGCGGTTACCGGCCAGGACGGCTCTTTCCTGATTTCCGGCTTAGCAGCCGGCGCGTACGATATTACTGTCGAAGGCTATATCGAAGCCGCGCCCGATTCCATCACACTCGATCAAGGACAGACGCTTTCCGGTTTGGAAATCCAGGTTCCGTATGGAGGGGGCGTCGAGGGGACGATTTATGACTACCCCGACCGGAATCCCGTACAGTACGCCGCGGTCAGCGCGATCAATGAATCGGGCGACATGGTCTCAACGGTTTCCGATGAAAACGGAGCGTATTTTTTCCATGGAATCCCGGCCGGTGTGTACAGCGTTTCTGCGGAAAGCCAAGGTTATACGACTGTCCGGCATCAAGGGCTGCAGGTCTCCAACGGGCGCATGCTGCGGGAGATTGATTTTCTATTCAGGCGCGAATCGAAGATCGGCGGGCGCGTTTTGGATCGAGAATCTCAAATAGGCGTCGAGAACGCAGGATTGACCGCCGTCAGCGAGGATGGCCTGCGTTTCACGGCTCGAAGCGGCCAGGACGGCGCGTTCATTTTTGAACGGTTGGCGCCTGGTTATTACACCGTCCAATGCATGGCGGAAGGCTATTTAGTCTCTGACGCTGTGCGGATCGATCTAACAGAAGATGAATCGCCATCCTACGATTTTCTTTTGGAAAAAGGCATTCAAGCGACAGGGCGGGTTGTGCATGAAGGTGAAGGCGTTGGGGATTGCCTGGTTTTCATGCGGAATCTGCAAACTGGATTATCCGATTTTGTCGTGACCGATGCGGATGGCGCCTTTGATCTTCTCTCTCTGGAGCCGGGACTTTATTACATGAACGCCCTGGCGGAAGGATTCTCGAAAGGGCAGGCGCTCATTGACATTCAGGAAGACGGGGCGGCGGGCGGCGTTGAAATTAACATGGCTAAAAGCGCATCCCTCAGCGGATCAATCTTGGATCTTCAGGGACAAGCGATTTCCGGCGACGCTGTTTTGATCGTATATGGCGAAGACGGGAGAATCGTTTTATCCACGATTGTTGAGCAAGGGCAATTTTCCATGGCGTCGCTGCCGGTGGAGACGTTGACGATTCAAACGATTCATGAACGCTATGCGTATCCCCAGAAGACGATCCAACTCACATCCAATCTATCGGATGTTGAGATTCAACCTTATCCGGGAGCCTTGTCCGGGGTGATCCGGTCGGAAAGCGCGGCGCCCATCGTCGGCGCAACTGTTACGTACATTCCCGCCGGCAGCGATACTCCCAATCTAGACGCGTTGGTCGTCGCGAGCGATGAGTCGGGCCGTTATCAGATGGAAGGCGTTATGCCCGGCGCTTTTCTTTTGACGGCCGTCGCCGAAGGCCATGGGCGCGAGAGTCAGGAAGGGAGTTTGAGCGGATCCCATCTCGATATGGATTTCAGTTTATCGCCGCCGATTTCGATTTCCGGGCAAGTCATCCAACAGAATTCACAATCGCCCATCCCCTATGCCATGATCCTTATACAAAGCCGGCCGCTCGATTCGGGGATCCTTGTTTTTGCGAATGAGAACGGGGAATTTTCGGATGCGCGTCTGCCGGCGGGAACATACATATTCACCGTCTATGCAGAAAATTATCCCATGCACAGCGAAAACCTGGCCATTGCGGAAGAAGGCGAGCCAATCCGCCTGGCGCTGGATCAAGAAGGAATGACGCTGCAGGGAACGATTCGCGACGCGCAGCATTTGCATCCGTTGCCCAACGCCGCAGTCAGCATCACGCACAACGGATTCGCCGTCTATTCGGGGAATACCGATTACCAGGGACGCTTCCAGACGCCGCCGCTTGCTCCCGGCGAGTATCAAATCTCGATGGCATTTTTAGGAAACGCCGCTCAGCGCGAGTTGACGATCGAAGAAGGTTCATCGCTGCAAATCCGTGAATTCATGCTTTCGCTTTCTCCCTTAGCGGGATCGTTTTTGGAAGAGCAAGCGATTGCCTCCCTGAAATATTTGCACAAAATCGCGGCGCAGTTGGAGCAGCAGGGAGAGGATGGAGCGGAAAGGAGCGCCCTTGATCCGGCGGGCGTCACAGGCGTGATCTTTTCCAATACCGAAGAATATATCGAATATGTAACCGAACTGCCCAATTTCCCTCGGAGTCCCCTTGCAGATGAGGTGCTCGATTATGTCGGCGGCGACCGCCAGCAATGGATCACGCTGGGCAATCTGGCGGTGGATCCGCTTTTTGGAAATCCCGAATGTCCCAAAGCGGCCTATAACGTTTATCATGAATATCGAAAAGCGGAAAGCGCCTACATGCGCGCGTGGAATCAATGGGTTCTCAACCGCAGCCTGGCGACGTACGCCGGAACGGCGGAATCGGTAGCGCAGGTTTTGGTTTTGGCGGGCCATATTGCGGATTTGGGATTGATGTTCACCGGTAAGGGCGCGGGGATTCTCAAAGAACTGCATGACAACGTCGGGCATATCGGGACGGCGCAATCCGCCTATCAACTGGCGCAGGACGCCTACAACCGCATCACGAGTTCATTCAACCGGCTGCTCGAAGGTAAGATAGGATTTAACGAGTTTCTTCAAGAAGTCAGCAAGCATTTATATGAACTGAAGCGAAGCGAGAACGCCATCAAAGTGCAGGCTGGCATCGATCCCAAATTCGGCGCGGCCGTCAATCCCATTTTGAAAATCAAGGATATTGTGAAGCAGATCTACGATACGGGCCAATCGATTTACGATACGTTTCAGACCATAAGCAATGTGGAGAAGGCGGCGATTCTCAGTTACGGAGCGTATAAAATCCGCATGAATCGAATGTACGCCAATTACCTGAAATATCGGCGCAAGTGCGCTGAAGACTTAGAAGACTTCCCCGAACCGCCTTCCACGACGGTCGCACAAAATGAAGTGACGGTCGTCGTTCCGCGCGATCCGAATGAGAAGCACGGCCCGGGCGGCATGGAAGGAGAGATTACCGGCGTAGATCGGATTACGTACACCATCTTCTTTGAGAATATGCCGACGGCGACCGCCTCAGCGCAGCAAGTCGTCATCGTCGACGATTTAACGGATCAACTCGATTGGAATTCCTTCCAATTGCAGGAGGCGGCGTTTGGAGAGCGGATTATTCCCATCGCCGGCGGCCCGATGGAGTTCTACACTCAAATTGCGTTGGATGAATACGCCGTCGATATAGAAGCCAAAATCAACACGTTCACCGGCCGGGCTCGCTGGACTCTTACGATGATCGATCCCGAGACGGATTCGCTTCCTCTGGACGGAGGCGTGGGATTTCTTCCGCCCAACGATCCGGATACAGGAGACGGGGAAGGCCATGTGACATTCTCCATACGGCCGGCGTCTGATTTGGAATCAGGGACGGAAATACGCAACCAGGCGGAAATTGTATTCGACGCCAACGAACCGATCGCCACCAACCAAACAGTTCATACAATCAGCCCGCCGGCGCCGGATCAGCCTGAAGCGGCCTCTCCCGCGCCGGGCGCCTTGCTTCCGGAAACGCAAATCACGTTGATCGGCTCCGCCTATTCTCATCCCCTGGGGAAAAACCATCGAGCGACGCAAATCGAAATTCGCGACTATGCGTTAGGCTCGATCGTTTGGGAAAACAGCCTTCAACAAGCCGCAACGGAGATCGCCGTACCGGAAGGATTTCTGGAACTGGAGCGGCAATATCAGTGGCGCATTCGCTATCAAAGCGAAGACGAAAGATGGAGTTCGTGGTCGGAGTACGCTTGGTTCCAAACCACGGCGCAAAGCCAGCCCGGCGACATGGATGGAAATGGGATGGTCGATCGATGGGATCTTTTATGGCTCAGGGATCATTGGCATCAAGAGGGCGTCAACGACTTGGATGGAAATAATCGAATCGATTTTTACGATCTTTTTTTATTCTCGCTAAATTGGAGCGCCCCCTAAACCGCGGCCTGCGTTCTTTCTAAAAAAATTCGCGCGATTGACCAAATAGAGTGATTCGCGGCAATCGCTATTCTATGGTTTTGCATGAAAACAAGATAAACTTCTAAATTCGCATGCTTCGAATTTTGAGTGAATTGATAGGACAAAATTATTATGCTGATTAGTTTCATGCTTGTATTGGCCGGCGCAGCGCTTTTGTATTTAGGAGGAGAAAGCCTGGTGCGCGGCGCCGTTTCCATGGCGCGGGCATGGGGGATCTCTCCACTGGTCATCGGCTTGACTATCGTAGCCTTCGCCACCTCTTGCCCTGAATTATGCGCCGCGCTGCTCGCCGCGCTGAAGAATCAACCGGAAGTGGCTCTGGGCGCCGTAGTAGGATCCAACATCGCCAACATCGGGCTGGTTTTGGGATTGACCGCCATGATTTATCCCTTGACGGCGCAGAAAAAATTCATTCTGCGCGAAGTGCCGATCATGATCCTCTCGGGAGCCTTTTTGCTGCCGATCTGTTGGGGCGGCATGTTCGACCGCTGGGAGGGCGCATTGCTGGTTTTATTTTTGATCGGCTTCCTGTGGTATCAAGTGAAGCGCAGCAAAGAAGAACATGAACATCACCCCATGGAAAAAGAGTTAGAACAGACGCCTCCACGCATGGGCGTCGCTTCTCTTTTGATCGTCATCGGGGTCGGCCTGCTTGTAGCGGGAGCTCATTTTCTGATTGAAGGGGCGGTGGACATCGCACGGTTTTTCGGCGTGCCGGAACGGGTGATCGGCTTGACGCTGGTGGCGATAGGCACCAGTCTGCCGGAAATCGCCAGCAGCATCGTCGCCGCCATCCGGCGCGAACCCGATCTGGTTTTGGGTAATCTGGTAGGTTCAAATATTTTTAATACTCTTTGCATCCTGGGCGTGACAACCGTCATTTGCCCGATCACCGTCAATTGGTCGGCGGCTGTGATCGACCTGATCGTGATGCTGGTCATCACATCATTGATATATCCCTTCCTGCTGTCGGGCTTCCGACTGCGCCGGCGGGAAGGCGGCGTAATGGTTTTATTGTATATGTGCTACATCGCCTATCTATTTTTCTATGTATAAATGTTTAAGCAGGATTGCCGGATTTCATTTCCCGTATTTTTTGGCCATTCTCTGGAGAATTTCGACGCCCCGCTCGATGGTTGAATTGTCCGCGGCATAGGAGATGCGGAAATGGGTTTTCCGTTCGGAAAAAACGCTGCCGGGAACAACTAATAAGTTATTGGCGATCGCTTCTTTGACAAACTCGTCGCCGTCTTGATTGGGCGCTTCGGGAAAGATATAGAAGGCGCCGGCCGGTTTGACGACGTTGAAATACGGTTGCAGCCCTTCGTAGATCAGATCCCGCTTATGGCGGTAATCGCTGCAGAATTGTTCCTTGCTGACGTCCAAGGCCGCCATGCCGGCGTATTGCGCGAAACTGGGCGCGCATACAAAGGAATACATTTGGATGTTGATCATGGCGGCGATGATTTCTTTAGGGCCGTAGGCATATCCCAACCGCCAGCCGGTCATGGCGGTGGATTTGGAAAATCCCGAAAGGATCAGGGTATGGGGATAATACTCGGCGGGAGAGATCAATTTTTCTTCATAAAGAAAATCTTCATATATCTCATCGGAAATAATCGTCAGTCCGTGCTTCTCCGCCGCCGCGACGACCGATTTCACCGTTTCTTCCGTATAAACGGTTCCCGTCGGATTGCAGGGAGTATTTAAAAGAATCGCTCTTGTTTTAGGAGTGATTAATTTCTCAAGTTTGCCGGGATCGATCTGAAAATCAGGATAGGTGTCCAGGTAAACGGCGCGCGCTCCGAGAAAATTCGCAAGGTGTTTATACATGACGAAATAAGGATCGGGAATAATGATTTCGTCGCCGTCGTTGAGAAGCGCCAGGAAGGATAGAAGAATGCCGCCGGAGACGCCCGAAGTAATCAGCACATCGCCGAGATCGATGCCGCGGACCAGGTAGCGTTGATGGATTTTATCGCGGAGTTCAGATAAGCCGACTGTCTGCGTATAACCATTTTTCCCATCGCGAATGGCCTTGATCGCTTCTTCTTTTACAGGATCCGGGATATCGAAATCCGGTTGACCGATCGAAAGATTGCAGGGATCTTTCAGGTCGGCGGCTAAAGCGAAGACTTTGCGAATTCCAGAAGAATCGATGCGGGAGGTTCGTTGAGCGAGTTTAATCATTTCTAATCCTATTCAAATCATGAATCTTCAAAGTATCTTAAAAAATACATAACAATCAGGCTATCACAACTTCATCGCCAAGCAAGTGCCTGGAAATGGAGAATCTTCAGTAGAAAGAGATCCTTTTATAGATATAATTTTGGGAAGAAAAAAAACATAGACAATCCAAACATGAGGTCAGATTGTCTATGTTCAAATTTCTTAAATGCCTATGGACAAGCAATAATCGATATTATTGTCCCCCCGATTGGAACAATCCGCCGGGGTAAGACCGCGCCGAGTTTAAGCGGTAAATTTCCAGACGGTCGATCATCACTTTTGCCTGCTGCTGATCTCCCATGCCGGCGACTTGAACGGCGGGCGTAATCCAGGATCCCGAATCCGGTTCATATATAATTTGTAAGATGGATTCCTGCCCCGCCATATTTTGCATTGTATAGGGTATATTTGTGGCGATGGAGGCGTCGACGCCTTCGAATGTGGCGAGATTGCCTTTCAACGCAACCAGGGCGCACTGGGCGTTTGGATTATCCGATTGAACCGCCGCACGCAATAAAACAGGATAGCCTTGAGTGTCGAACGGCTGAGCGGTATAAATGAAGTTGACCTCGCCTGAGCGCGTCAAAAATCCAAGCCCTTTCTGATCGGCGGAGGAGGGGATTTCCGCATTCGTGAGAGACATGAGCTGCACATAGCCCCACGGCGCAGAGTTGAAACCGCCGAGAATCTCCAGCCAGCCGCATTCGGCGACGGAATTTTGATCGAATTCATAGACATAATCGGGCGTCAGATTCGGGAGAACGGCGGGCGGAGATAAAACGCCGGAATCAGAGATCGAATCGAGGGCGGCGGCGGGGATGACGCGCGCGGGCGACAGATCAAACGCTTCCAAGCGATCGATCAGGACAGTGGTCATCGGGGCGTTTTCGCCGGCGGCCACTTGAAACGCCGGCGTAATCAGGCTGGCGCCGTCCGGTTCATAAATCAAAGTAAGCTGCCGCTCGCCGGGGATCAGATTCGCCGACGTCGCGGGAATATGGGTGGCGATGGAGCCGTCGACTTCCCCGGTGGATGCATTGCCCTTCAACGCCGCCAGAGCGATTTGAACATCGGGCGAATTTGCGCGGGCGGTCAAGCGAAGCAGGACAGGATTGGGAGTTTGCAAAGCGTTCAACGCATAAAAGAAAGAGACCTGCCCGGCCTGCGCATTCACGACCAGCCCTTTTCGATCCGCCGAGGAAGGTATCAAAGTGGGATCTACGCTGAAGTCAAAATACGCATGGGCGGCGGGAGGCGCTTCGATAAAGCCGCCGGGAATCTCGCCCCATCCATTGGCGGCCAAAGAATTCTGGTTGAACTCATACGCAATATCGGGGAGGAATGAGGGCGAGGCGCCGCCGACTGTGATTGTAACTGTTTTGGAATCCTGCTGGGCGCCGTCGGAGACGGTAAATTTTATCTGATTGACGCCCTGGTTTTGCTCGGTCCCATAATATTCGACGACCATAGTCGCCTTGACGCCGGTTTGGATGAACGATAAAACGCCAAGATATGCAAGGGGCTGAGCGTCAAAAGTAAGCACGTCGCCGTCAAGATCTTCGGCGACGATGGTCAATTTAACCGATTCGCCCACGCCGATCTGGGCTGAAGAAGGCTCTATGGAAACCAGCGTGGGCGGATTTCCCACATCGCCCGCCAAACTTAATTGAATGGGGCCGAGCACGGCGCCCCGCTGCGCCGACAATTCCTGGGATTCGATGATTGAACCGTTATAGGAGGCGGCGATTCGATACTGGGCGCCCAGAGTGAGCGCGTTCTGAATTTTTTCGGCAATTTGAGATTCGATGGGAATGCGGGCCATGAACATGCTTTGATTATTCACGGACGCCATATCCGCTTCGACGGAGAGCACAAGATTTTCCTGGGAATCGGTGAATTGAAATGTCAGATTCCCCAACGGCGCAGGGGCGCCGGCTTCGGTGACGACATTGCCGTACACAATCATCGGGGGTTCGGGGATTCCCGCATGAGCCGCGGATAAGAAAGCCAGCCAACTTAAGCCCCCCAATAAAAGAAGACTTTTTTTGTATGCAACATTCATCATTGCGCTCCTTCGCATCAACTGCGATGCCCTTTTCATCAGCACACGCTCTTTCTCATCTTTTTCCATTTATCCCGCCGAGGCGTATTGATAGGTTTGAAACGCCAGGCGAATATCGGTTACGCCGCCTTGACCGCCGGCGCCTTCAATGAATCGACGAATGCCTTCTTCCGGATCGCCCGGCAAGAGATATCTTCCCGGAATAATGAGCACCCACCGGGTGTTCCAAACCGATCGGCCGACAAGGAAAGTGTTGCCGGTGAATTCGTTGGCGTTGGGAACAAGCGATCCGGCGCCGCCCATGTCATGCATGGCGGAAATCGAGGCGTATTTGCGCGTCTTGGGCTTTAAGAGAACGTCTTTCAATTGATTGATGGGAAGCCAGTTATTCATACGCTGAGCGAATTCCGATTCCTTGAGCGAATTGGGCAGGGGCAGGATTTGATCGACGACGTTCCATTCCCGCGTTTCGCCGCCCGAGAAGGGGATGCGCATCAAATCGGAGCCAACCGGCGCCAAATAGACTCGAGGCGTGGTCGTCAGCCCTTCCGTCGCGTCGCTGTAATTGGAGAACCAAATTCCGACGGATCGGATTTTGATGGAGAAATGATCGGAGGGATAGAAACTTTCGCCTCCGGAAGTGGATTTCCATCCAAAGAAATTTGTGTCGGACTGTATGGTTGTTCCAAAATCGAAGACCAGCGCGGGTTCAGGCGCAATGTAGGGATCGAAGGATACGAGACGTTCGAATTCGGGTACGTCAGTTCGCAGATCGCGCACAACCGCTCGCCTCAAAGTTTCGCGCCAGGCGTCTTCGCCAGTCTCATCGGGCTTGATGCGGAAGAATTCGCGCCGAAGCGAGAATTTATTGGTGGATAGCGTCGGATTATTGAAGCCGAGCATGGATTTCATGGATTGATAATTATTGTAAAGTTCGGCCATGATGCCGGCGAGGCCGCTCCCCATCTCGGGAACGCCTTGATTCACCTTTCCCAGAGTTCGTTCGCGCACGATGCGCGAGAGCAAGGGCTCGCCCGAATTGGAGTTGTTGAAAAGCAGGTTGGTTTCGTACTCATACGCCTTGGCCGCCAAGAGGACGTATCGGGAGGTTAAATCAAACTGGGCCGTGTATTTTTGAAGGGCGTCATTGCGAAAGATGCGGAAAGCCATATCTTTGTAGCGCGATTCGGTAACTTGTTCGGCGGTCTGCTGGCGGAAGAGCAGGAGATCGTCAAAGAGGCGCATACCCCGTTGAATGGCGGCCAGATAGCGTCCTGAAGACTGTCGAATCGATTCCTGGAGGGAAAAGATCTCCAGTCGCTGCGCATTTAAACTGCGCATCATTTGTTCGAGTTTTTTCAATTCGACATGATTTTGATATTGAGATTGGGCAGTAGTCAACCGGAGTTGGGTGATGGAGTTCTGCAAATCCTTTTCCACCGCATTCTCCAATTCAACGACTTCGGCGTCTTTCTCGCTGCCCAGCAGTTCCTCTTTCAGAATTGTCCCGGCCATCAATAGCGCGCCGCGGGCGATCGAAGTCAAGTCGCCGCCGCTGGCCACGCCGGCGATGAACATTCTGGGGATGGATTCCAATTGGGCCAAGGCAAAATCTTTGGCCATTTGCGCCGCTGAGCGATGTCCCAGTTGTTGGTTGCGAGCGTCAACGATGGCTTCATTCAAATCCTGGATTTCTTGACTATGCTCATTCAAAATAATAATTTCTTGCTGCGTTAAATTGAGGCGCGCCCGGAGAATATCGGCCTGATCTTCAATATTGGCCAAGGTTACATCATAGAGTTCAAGAGCCTGCTTCATTTTCCACCAGGCTAAAAACATATCCGACTGAGCCAATTGGATTTCACCCGGCGCTTTTCGGGCGAGGGTGAAATTGCGCGGTTTGACCAAACCAAATCCGGGAACGACATTAAATTCCACGGGGGACGTCTTGCTCACTTCGAAAACGCCGGTGCTGGGATTCACTTTCGGATAATCGAATTCCACGCTGACTGTATCGCCCTCGGGAAGATCCAAGCCGATCAAGTCGCGATAATCGATATAAGACCAGTGAAACAGGTCGGGACCGACAAAATCATTGCCGTAGATGTAGCCGGTCAATGGATTTTTGTCTTCGGGGAAGGGGTAACCGAAAATTTCAATCAGGCGGCTGTTGAAATCGGCTTCGCGCTCTTCCACGTAATTCTGGAATTTTTGCTCGTCGTCTTGGTTGCGTCGCAGATTGTTGGCGGAGCGATTGGCGTTGTTAAAAACGGTTATGGCGTTATTCAACACCACGGAGGCGCGATCGTAAATTTGTTCAAAGTGGCTTTGCCCGATAGCGGGTGGAGCGGGAGGGGGAACGATGTCGAAAGGCACGACATTTTTGGCCAGGCCCAGCGGATTGAGGCCGGCGTCCGCTTCGTTGAGTTTTTCCTGAATGATTTCGGCTTCCGAAGCGATAATCTTCAGTTCGGGAACCGTAGTGCGATCGACTTTCTTGAGAGTGCCTTGGTGTTCGGGATCGTCGTCGTTGGCGCGTAGCAGCGAATTAGAAACCGCCCAATCGAAATAGGCGCCCATATAAGATCTTCGCGCCCATTCCGAAACGCCCCAATAACGTCCGGGAACCGTATCTTGATAACCTTGCCATTGCAGGGTGGGATCGTCGCTGTATCGTTCGCGGTAGACCAGATTGACGATCTCCGCGCCTGTTTTGGCTTTGGCGGCCGCGCCCGAGAGGAAATTTCTTTCGTGAGCGTAGCTGACTTGAACCGGAACCTGGTTGACCAGGACGGCTTCTTCTCTCACCTGCCACTCAAAGCTGGGATGGCGCAATAAATCGTAATAAAAGCGCAGCCCTGTGAGGTAATGCCCCCATGCGTCGCCATGGCCTTGGGGGAACATAATGGCGGCGTCTTCGGCGTCGATGTCGCCGTCGTTATCTTTATCGGCGATATTGTAATTATTCACATAAGCGACCTGGCCGTCGCCCAAAGTGAAATTGTGAGGGAGGCGACCGTAAACGGGGAACCGGTTGATGGGCGTTCCCCGATCGTCCCGCCCGCGCAGAAGAGCGAGTTCTTCATAAATAAGAGAATTTTGATTGGAGGGCAGTTGATCCTGGAAGCAGAACATCGAAGAAGCGTCTTCGTTTTGATCCACGCCAATGGCGATGGTGGAATCCAAAGCGTCTCCATACGCTTCGTTGCCGAGAAGCATATGGAAGTCGAACAAATTGCCGGCGACCAGCATGAGCGCCTGATGAGCGGGCGCGTAATTGAGTCCCAGATCGAGCGTAAATCCTTTTCCGCGATAGAGAACAGCCTGATAGAGTTCGATCAATCCCAAGGCGTTGACGACGTCGGCGCGGCAGGTCAAACCTACGCGATCAAGGTAGGGCTTGCCCAGCTGTTCGATCATGCTGACATAGGTGGCGATCTCCGCCTTTCGAAAATCCTTCACACGCTGATCGAAGGGATTGAGTCCACGCTTCACCCGTTTGATCCAGCCTTCGGCCAATTGTGGATCCGTCCATTCGCTTTCCGTGCCGGGGGCGCAGGCGAATTGCGAGGGATTGACGTTGAGGGGAACGCGCACTTTCACGCGCACCCAATTATCCGTCAAGGTCCGAACATTCGCACCTTTAATGACGATTTCATTTTGTCCTAAAGTCCATCCCTGCGCATAGTTGCGCTCCGGATCTCGATAATCTTCCCAGGGACTGAATTCGGGAGGGCTATCCGGATCGGCAAAGGGATCGACGTCATCAAAATCGTTGGGGTTGTCGCCGGCGGCGATTTGCCAATAGAATTCGAAATCTTTGCAGTCTCCGCCGCAGTCGCCCGACCAGCGGAGGGTGATTTTCTCGTCAAAGGGACATTCGGGAGCGATGGCGATGACTTCACCTTGGTAGGGAGGACAGCCGACATAGAAGACTTCGACGTCCGCCGGATCGGTAATCTCTAATTTTCCATTGTAACCGAGAACCACCCACCCGGGCCTTTTGGCGGGGCCGCTGGACAACGCGATGCCCCAATCCGGGCTGTCCGGTTCGAGAACGTAATCCAGCGCGCCCGAACCTTCCTGTTGGGTGGCGAGATGAAGCGCTCCGACGGCTTGTCGAAAAGCGGAATGATGTCCTTGATTAAAGACATTCTGGATATGTTCGAGCTCGTTGAGCGACATAATCCCCAATAATTTGAGTTTAGAGTCGCCCTTAAAATTCAAGAGGCCGTTCACTTCATCATAAGACAATCGCGATTGAATATGAGGATCCAACTTGGCGAAATAGGTCTCATAGTCGACGGGAAAATTGCTGAAATCCAAAGGAACGGAATTGCTTTTGTAGGGCATAATCAAGACGGCGTCCGCCTGGTTGTATAAAATCTGGGCGCGGCGGAAGGAACTGCGGTCGCGGGTTTGGCCAAACGCCATCGTCGTATAGACATCCTTGCTGGATCCGGGAGGATTCTGAAGACTGGATGGGATATTGGGCCAATTCACGTTCCACCGGACATCCTGGGGATTGCCTGTTTCATCATCCAGCCAGGGATCCGAGTCTCCCCCGCGCCAGAATTCGAAATATTCCGCCGTAATCTGCACCCCCCCCTGACGATACCATAGGTTGCCCTTTTCGTCGTCCCAGATGTATTGATCGACAGGTACTGGTTGAATGAGGCGATTTTCGGGGCTGTACGGAAGATCGTAAACCAAGGGGGCGGGCGGCCGCAATATGGCGCCCGCCGTGGTTGAATAAATGAACTCGCACGGTTCTGCGAGGCAGGGGCATCCAGGAATGGCGGGATCTGACGGCTTGATTTCTCGAACGACTCGGATGACGTCATATTCCCAGGGATATTCGTCAAAAACATTTTTGGGCTCTAACGCATTCCGATAACGCAGCATAATATACGGTTCGGACAAATTATAAACATCGTTGAGATCGTCCCGGGAGGCGTAGATGGGATCGCCGGGATTGGTCACCCAACGCGCGCGCTCCTCGTTGGGATTGAAGCCGATTGCGGCGGGGTCGCCGCCGATGTCGCCTAGTTCGTAAATCAGGGGATCGCGGAATTTGGTAGGATTGAAGGGGCCGACGCCTTTTTCATTGGCGATAATATTGCAATCGTCCGGCTCGGCGGGCCAATCACAGTTATAGAGCACCGGCTTAATCGGCCAGCATACGTTTTGCGAGGTTACATACCACCAGATTTCCATGGTATCGTGGCCGGGGATGGCGTTGATCGGGAAGATGGCGCTCTCAACCCCTTTAGCGAATTGGTAGATTTCTGGATCGTAATTCGTGCCTTCATAGATAAAACCGGAATCATAACAGGAACGATCGTGGATCGAATCCATGACCCGGTCGCCCACCGGCCAGTTTTTGTTGGTGCGCTTATCCATGTGATCAAAGGTTTGAACGACCTCGAAGAAGACTTCCGTCCCTTCCACCTGAGATTTGGTGGAGTACATCAACGTGCAAATTCCAGGCGCGTTGGTATAGAATTCCCGGTTTGCGATGGCGGCGTGGGGAGTGGGCTGATGCATAATTTCAGCTTCATAGTAATAGCTGACATCGATGCGCGGATGGACTCCCGAAGCGCGAATATTGACTTGAGGCGCCGCCGGCCAAAAGGCTTCGTACAAATCCCGCTCGGTCGGCCAGCGCACGTCATACAATCCAACCTTATACCAGAAAACAATGGATTTTTGTCCATCAGTCGGGCGAGTAGCGTAGACGTTCCACATCGTCGCGCCGGATTCATTCTGCTGATAGACATAAGAATTCTGCTTGGATTGGGGATCGATGCCTTTGGTGACATTGGGCTTGCATAAGGAGCCATGGCCGCTGGGGATAATAGTATCGGACATATTCGGCATTAATTTCTGCCCGACGTCCACAACATTATTTTTAAAGACTCTCTCCGACCCGGATAATGGATCAAGGATTTGGATGACTTCTTGATTGAGCAGATTTCCATTGGAATCGTTGAACTCCACAACCACGGTTCCAGTTTTGCGAGCGTGAAAATTCGCAAACTCGCCTATGAACTCGACCCAAGCGTCCGTGGCATTTTGAATAAATGCGTTGTATCGGAAATTCACGATCTTAGGATCGGCGGGATCATACCAGCTGCGAACATCCACAACAGGGCCGTCATGTTGGACCTCTCCGACCTTTTCGGACAGAAAGAAATTCACCGAGCCTGTATCATCTTCGATATTGTAAGTCTGCACGACGGCGCCGGCGCCCGCCTGCCATTTGATAGTCACATTACCGGTTTCGTTCGCGTATAATTCTCCTTTATGATCCGCTCCCCCTTTCGGATGCCAATAGACTTTGGTCTGTTCATTCAACTGTTTTTCGCCGCCGCTCAGGATGCTTATAGGCGGAATTTTATTGCCGGAAACATCGGTTTCATCCGCCGTATTGGGTCGGGGGATCGGATCGCCGACATTCTGGACGATGATGATATTTTCGCAGACATCGCTTTTGCCGTTATGATCCGCGTCCACCGCGACGGGCAGCAATCCGCCGATGGGAGATCCCAGCCAGCCTTGGCCGACCACTTCCCCGCCGGGATTCATGAAGTATCCGCCGGCGGCGAAAAATTCGGCCGCTTGCTGAGGAAGGCATTCTTGGGGGAAAGCCTGCGAACCAATAAGCGTCATCCAACCCAAAGCAAGCCAAAAAAGAGTTCGTTGGATCGATCGTAATTTCCAATTCATGCTCATACCCTCGGAATCTGGAACGAGATCATTCCGGCTCATTAGTCCCATTTGTGCAACGAATTAATTGTTGCTTCCTTTGAGTTGTTCTAATTCAGATTGAAGATGTTGAATCTGGAGCTGCTGTTCTTTGATGGATTCGATTAAAAGAGGCACAAGCCTTGAATAATCGATGGATTTATAGCCTTCATTATCTGTAGATACGACTTCGGGAACGACTTGTTCGACTTCCTGGGCGATCAGACCGACCTGCCGGCCTTCGGGCAAGTTCATGTCTTTGTATTCTTCGGTTTTCCAGTCATAGTGGACGCCGCGAAGGCTCAGCACTTTATCCAGCGAATCATCCAGAGTATCGATGTTCTCTTTCAAATGCACATCGCTGTTCTGAGTTATGGTCGAGGAGGCTCGAATGTTGCCGGTGACGTCCAAGGTATAACCGGGATTTTCATTTAAAATGCCGACGCGGTTGTTTGCTGCGTCTAAGGTAAGAATATCCACCCAGTAGGTATATGTAGGATATAAATCGTCAATAATTTGAGGGGGTTGTATAATGATGGGTGGAGTAGAAGCCGCCGGTTCGGAATTGACCGGTTGATCTTGCACTGTTTTCGCCGACGCCTCACCCGGTCTAATGATAATGCCGCCGCTTCGTTCAACATGCAAAAACACCAGTTTGTCGCCGCCATAATTCGAACTGCTGTCATTGGTAGCGTCAATCATCCATTTTCTCCCCCCGGTCCCGGTGTTATAGATGCGAATGCCCATATCCCCGGAGGAAGGCGATCCTTGAATGATCATGCCTTTCCCGCTGGTAGTCGAATTGACGCGAAGATCGAGCAAATCGGAAAGGCTGCCTGTATTTCCTGTTTGATTTAAACCTAACGATTGCATCCAGGCCGATGAGTTGGATTGAACGTAGTTCGAAGGATCCTTGCCATCCAGCAAAGCGCTGTTGAAGGCATAGGGGACGCTCGTTATTTGCTGGCGAGGGGCGAGTTCGTCTTCTCCTTCGACCTGTACCGCCAAATAGAGAGGATCGCCCCCGAAGAGTCCTAGGTCGCTTTCCGATAATGGTCCCAGAATCACGGCGAAATTGCCGTCGAACAAGTCGACGGAGGGATGGGCTTCCGTCCAAACCGGCGAACCGCCTGCCGCTTGAGTATATAGTTTGAAAGTAATCTGAAAGTTCTGCGTTCCGGGCTTATCAGCAATATGCCCCCGATAGTTAATCAAGTACGGAACATCGGCCGATGCAATCGGCAGAGAAGCCAAAAATAAGACCGCCATCAGCGCGACATGCAAAAACGCATTCTTCTTCATAATGGAATCTCCTCTATGGTTTTTCTATATTAACATTTCTTGATTGACTACTGAGTTAATCCGTCGTTCAATTCGGGAATATCGGCGAGTTGTTGAAGGGTGAATTCGCCGACGACCGTAATGGATTCTTTCTTCAATCCCTCCAATACTTCTGTATAGACGCCGCCCAAAAGGGTGTCGCCCCATCCCGCCAATCCGGTCAATTGCGGCGGAGTGGAGTCGAATTCCAGCGTAATAAGCCGATTGATCGTCCAATCATTGTTGGGCGTCGGCGGTTCTCCTTCTTCAGGGTAGGCATGCAAGGGGTGATACCGGTGGTGGAAGGGATTGAGCGGATCCGAGTCTTCCAGAACAAGTTCAATCGTCAGCTGAGATCCGTCTTGACCGAAACTGCCGGATTTATCCATTAAGGGCGTTTCGGGCTGTTTGTTTTCATCCAGAAGCGAAAACATGGCCGTGCTTATTCGCCGTGTGAAAGGCCGCCCGTCTTTCAGAGCCACAGGATGAACATCTTCTCCCACCCAAAGTTCGTTTAGAAGAGAAACCGGGGCTGTCGGTGTTACGAGGATGTACCGGCCGGGTTCATCCATGGATTTCGCATTGGGCATGTCAGGCTGAGGATCAGGCTTATAGGTTCCATCTCTCCATAAAAGCGTCACTTCATTCAACAAACGAACATTTCCCATCGAATCGACGTGAAGGATGATCTGGAAGCGAAACGGTGCGGGAGTTTCGGTCGTTACGGATAAAGCAGGCTCCTGAACCTGATTGACGGAAACGGCGCCGATCCAAAGCCCCGCAAAGGGATCGGGCTGCACTTGCCGGGTGCGGACTTTGGCGGCGGCGGATATCTTGGGGATGTATCGAGAGCGGCTGTTGATTCCAATGATTCTCTTATAACCCTGGCCGTCTCGAATTACCAAAAGGTTTTGATAAAGAGCGTCTCCAACTCCTGAATACGGAGTCATTTGCGATCGATCGACGGTCAAACGAACTTCTTGAGGAGACGCTTCTCCATTCTGAAACTCTACGGTTGCAGGGAGTTCGAATAGAGAAAACTGTTCTTGACTCCCGGCGATTTGTTTTCCGTAGTATCGCATGGGAACATCGCCGGCAATAGGCGACAGGTTGACGGGATCGTCGGTCGGCGCCGGAAGAGGAACCGGTTCGGAAGGAATCTTCTCGATCACGATATTCTTTGCGCCCGCGCCGTTGGTATGGATCTCCAAGAATCGCTCCACATAATCCCGTTCAAAACGCAATTCCCTTCCCTCGAGGAGACGGATCTCCACCGGGCCTTGATAATGAGAATTGCCCCGGCACATGACCCAATAGGCTTTGCCAGCTTCAATGGACGAATCGCCGGTCATTTGAACCCAACGCTGATCATCCGCATCCAACCTCCAGATATCGAGAGGCTGATGAGCCGCCGAGGTTGTAAACCATGTCGCAAACGAGGGTGGATTTTGGGAATCGACATGAAAGCCGACGAGATTATAAGAATCCGGATTCCAATCTTGTTGATAATACAGAGGCCTTCCTTTTACGCTCCATGTGTAAGGCTGCTCCATTTCGATAAGATAAGCTTTACCGGCATCCAAGGTGTATAAATTCGTGGCGATCGCCTCCGGACGGCCGGTGGGAAAATAACAATACCATTGGGGATCGTTGGGCGTCAGTTCCGAGGGATCCAGAATAAATTGGACGGAAGAAAAGCGTTGATCGTAATGCCAAACGCTTTTAACGGGCATATCCTGGAAGAGAATCTGGCAGTCTTTGGGATAGGGTTCAACTTCCAAGAATACGGCGTTCCAGCCCTGTTGCAATGAAATCGTTTGCTCGATCCATTGCGCTTCACAAAACCGAGCCAAAAAGATCATGAAACAGAACGGTAGAATTAAACGAAAGATTTTGAACATGAATCCCTCTCCTTTGCCAAAATCCTACATATAGGGCAATAATTAAAAATATGTAAAACCGCCCTCTGGGCTATTGCGAATTCAGAGTTGAATGGCGTGCAATATATTTTCGTGGAGAGAAGGCGAAGGTAGATAAATTTTCAAACTTGCAAAGTAGATAAAATCGATACAATTACCATTAAGACGAAAATTATCGAAATCTAAATAATTGAACCCATTCTATATCACTAGGTATGAATGTGTCAATCAATTTTTTTTATTTTATAGATAAAAATTTAATCATGAATACAGCGGCGATTTCTATCTATTGACGAGTTTTAAGTGGGAGGATAAAGAAGATAAAGAATATTAAAATCTAACCACACGAGCGTCTCACCCATTGTAATTTCACTCCATCTCAATAGACCACTGGATATGAAAACAGGCCCCTATTAGAATTAGGAACGCTAGAGCGGCGCCTGCTCTTTTAAATCCTTGACAGCGCTGGCTTTTCCGATAATTATCAGACAATCTCCCCCCATCAAGCGTTCCTCTGAACTGATCGCCGTGATCTGGTCTTCGCCGCGCCGGATGCCGACCAGAGTCGCCCCGTATTTTTGACGAAAGCGAAGATCCGCCAATGTTTGTCCTGAAATATTCGAATCGGTCGATACTTTGATCTCCGCTATTTCAAAACGATCGGCGTCTCCTGCCTCCTTTTGCATTTCAATTTGATTAAGAATGCCTTCCGCGTCTTTTAATCCTCCCGGCGAACCCATCAGAAGAAGGCGGTCGGCTGGAAAAATTCTAAAATTCGGATCAGGCTCATAGTAGACGCGCCCGCCCCGGCTGACCGCTAAAATCGAAATCCCCGCCGCGGATAACGGAATATCCTTTATGGCTTGCCCCGCGGTCGACGCATCCGAACGAATCCGCAACTCAAGGAACGAAATGGGCCAATCAATAACGCTGTCCGGCAGAAAATCCATGGCGTAGGTCAACGCGTCAGCCGCCTGTTCTGTGGCGTCTTTAAATGGGCGAAACACCAAATGCGCTCCCGCTTTCTCAAACACAGCAGCCTCTTTGCCATTGGTCGCCGTTAAAGCGACTTTGCCGCCGTAGCCGTCTTTCTTCAGATTTTGTATCAGCGCCAAATTCATATCGATGGACCGGACGGTGCTGATCACCCAGCGCGCCTGATGTAAAGTCAGGTGCTCATGCATCTCGGGATCCGCCATGTCTCCATAAAGGACGGGCACATTTCGCTTGCGCCATTTTTCCAGCGCAACTGGATCAAAATCCACGCCGACAAACGATTTTCCCCGTCTTACAAAGTATTCTCCTAATCCACTGCCGTAATTCCCCAATCCCACGAGGATCACTTCTACGGCGCCGGTTTTCTCGAGCGTATCGATGGCCGCTTCCCGATAAGGATTGCTTCTTTCGAATATCTTCAATGGCTTGGAAAGAAAGTTGTACAACGGGTACGAGTAGAGGATCATGTAAGTTGATACAAAAATAGTCACGACGCCCACCAGCGTGATCAATCCCACCGTTTGCTCGGTAATGTGGCCTAGGCTTAATCCCAGCGCGGCAACAATCAATGAAAATTCGCTGATTTGAGCGACTGTCAGCCCGGCCAAAAATCCTGTACGGCGGCGGTAGCCCATGAATCCCATAATAATCAAAACAATCAACGGATTGCCGATAAGCACAAATAAGGAGAAGACAAGCGACGCTCCCAGCTGCGCGCCTACCATAGACCAATCCAGACGCGCGCCGAGATCAATAAAGAAAAACAGGAGAAGAAAATCTCGCAGACCGGTTAGACGCGCTCCGATGGAGTCGCGGTAAGCCGTGGATGCCAGTGAAACTCCGGCCAGAAACGCTCCTACTTCTTTACTGAATCCTAATATTTCACTCCCCGCGCCGAGAATAACCGCCCATGAAATGGCAAAGAGCGTTAACAATTCTAAGGAATGAGCAAGTCGCCGGGTCAGGTAAGGAATAACATATTTCATTAACAGACCGATCAGCGCTAAAAACGCCACGCCTTTGGCGCCGATCATAAATATCGAGACATAATTCAGCCCATCTCCGGCGACGGATGATCCCACGGTCGTCAAACCCACAAGGGCTAAAATGGCCGCAATATCTTGGACAATTAAGAAGCCGAGGGCTATCTGACCATGGAGAGAATCAATTTCTTTTTTGTCAGATAAAAGTTTGACGATAATGATCGTGCTGGAAAACGTCAACGCAACGGATACATAGGCCGCGTTAAGATACGACATATCCATCGCGACGGCGATCAAAAACCCGAAAAGCGAGGTGAAAACAATCTGCCCCAATCCCGTCGCCAAGGCGACCGGACCTGTCGTGCGGATCAGATTTAAATCGAGTTTAAGCCCGACAATAAACAGCAGAAGAGCTATCCCGATATGCGCCAAAAGTTCAATTTGCTCGTAACTATGAATGATTCCCAACGCCGAAGGACCCGCCAGAATGCCCGTGGCTAGAAACATGATGATCAAAGGCTGACGCAGTTTTTGTCCGGCAATTCCCGCCAGTGTCGCGAGACCTAAAATGGCAGCTATTTCTACAAACGAATCGGATCCTGACATTCGATGAATCTCCTGGCGAGCGCAATGTTTTCATCCCTGAAAAACGCTATTATATGCGGGATCGTCCGATTCTACAAATGCTTCAATCTCACGCGCTTGCATATATAGATGATTTTCCCTGCGCCGATCAATTCAAATTTACCTGAAAAAGAGAGACGGTGCACGTTTCTTTGATTCACATCATAGAAAAACAAATTATTTCTCATTCAAACATTGTAAAATATCGTCGATCGTAGAGACGGGCCGCCGGCAAGTAAAGTTTTGGCATATATAAGCGGCGGGCGCATTGGGAAGAGGCTTTTTGTCCTCAAGGGCGGGCAGTAGAGAAAGCACAATGGATTCTACTTCTGGAAACCGATACATCACCACTTTGTTTGGATGAAAACCGGCGAAAATCGCCCCCTGCATAGGAAGAAGCGACATTTCATCATTCGCGGCAAGAACGATCTCATGGGGAGAATCGAGCATAAAATCGACCGCAGACAACATTTGAGAAAAACCGGAAGGAATGCGCTGTAAGCCATCCGAAAAGACGGCGAGGCTCTCAGCCGCTTTGCAGCGATACGCATTATTGCCGGTCATCGCCGCGAGACGCAGCAGGCACAGGATCGCAATGGAATTTCCTGATGGAATGGCGTTATCCATGGGATTTTTGGAACGGACGATCAACTTTTCATGATCGTCGGCGGTGAAGAAAAACGCCCCGCCATCATTATCCCAGAAGCGATCGATCATGATTTGGGTCAAGCGCAGGCTTTCTTCCAACCAGCGCGGATTCCGCGATGCTTCATACGCATCCAACAGACCAAGAATCAAAAACGAATAATCGCTCAAAAATCCGTTTGTATGAGCGCGGCCGTCTTTGCAGGCATGCAGAAGTCTCTCTTCTTTCTGAAAATGCCGCAAGACAAAATCCGCCGCTTTCTCAGCGGCCGCCGTGTATTTTGGATCGTTGAAAACGCTGCCGGTGAAAGCCATGGCCGAGATCATCAACCCGTTCCAATCGGCGAGCATCTTCTCATCGCGCGCCGGTTTGACGCGCGCTTCACGCGCTTGGAATAGTTGGAATTTTGCCTCTTGTATGATTTTCCATAAACGATCTTCGGGGATATCAAACAACCTTGCGACAGTTTGCAGATCATGGGGAACATGAAGAGCGCTGGCGCCGTCTTCAAAATTCCCGCCCTCTTCAACGCCGAAATAGCGGCGAATCATTGGCGCCCGATCCTCGCCGGCGGCGGCGGCAATCTGTTCGGGCGTCCAGACAAAAAAGGCGCCTTCCCTGCCCTCACTGTCCGCATCCTGCGTGGAATAGAAGCCGCCCTCGGGCGACGTCATTTCTCGCAGAACATAATCGAGCGTCTCACGGACAATGCGCTCGTAAAACGGGTTTTGCGTCATTTGATAGACTTCGGCGTACGTTTTGGCCAAAAGAGCATTGTCGTACAGCATTTTTTCGAAGTGAGGAATCAGCCATTTTGCATCGGTCGAATAACGGTGAAATCCTCCGCCCAGTTGATCGTACATGCCGCCGCGCGCCATTTTTCCCAAACTGAGTTCGACCATCTGCAGCGCTTTTTTGTCGCCGGTTTTGTACGCATATCGCAATAGTAAAGAAAGATCCATACTGTGGGGAAATTTGGGCGCTCCCCCAAAACCGCCGTGCTGGGCATCGAACTGACGGCGCATGGATTGAATGCCGTTTTCGATCAGCGAATAATCGATCTTTGACGCAACGCTCTGCATATTCATCATTTTTTGAATATGTTGCGTGAGTTTTTCCGCACTTTGGCTGATTTCCTCCTGCTGCTCTTTATAGATCCGGGCAAGGGATTGCAGCAGACTGGGAAATCCGGGACGCCCGTACATATCCTGAGGGGGGAAGTATGTTCCCCCATAAAAAGGCTTCAGGTCGGGCGTCAGAAAAACCGACATAGGCCACCCGCCCTGACCGGTTAGAGCCTGAACGGCGGCCATGTATATTTCGTCAAGATCGGGGCGCTCCTCTCGATCGACTTTGATATTGATGAAATGCTCATTCATGACGGCGGCGATTTCGTCATTTTCAAAACACTCGCTCTCCATGACATGACACCAGTGGCAGGCGGAATAGCCAATGCTGAGAAAAATCGGCTTATTCTCTTGCCGGGCCTTTTGAATAGCTCCCTCTCCCCAAGGATGCCAATCCACGGGATTGTAGGCGTGCTGCAAGAGATAAGGGCTGGTCGAATCGATCAGTCGATTGGCGCGCTTGTGTTGGGAATGATCCGTCATGGATTTACTCTCCAGAGCGTTGTATATCCGGGAATTGTATTCAAAGTACCGATTCATGCCATGGGATTTGGACTTGCACAACCGATTTTCAAAGTCGGGGGGAAAGTACACAAGATAGAGAATGCATGGAAAGAGAGAGTTCAGCGGTGATGGGAGAGAATGAGGCGGTATGATATACTATATAAATAATACACAAATATTCGAGGCGAATCCTCGGTGAATTCCTCTCATTGGATTGAGCCAGAACGAAGTTTAGGCTACAATTGGACCGCAATTTGAGGAAAGAATTCGGGGTGTAGCGCAGCCTGGCAGCGCAACTGCTTTGGGAGCAGTGGGTCGTTGGTTCGAATCCAATCACCCCGATTTTTTTTGCCCATCCAAAAACCCCTTAAAATACGCAAAATTCCCAGTAAAAACGCACTTTTTGGAATCCCAAACAAACGCAAAGCGCAAAATGTTGATTTCCAATATTTGCTATTTATATCATGTATTTTCGGTGTTTTTCCTTTAAACTATACCCCTAACTATACCCCTTTTCCCAAAAACTATACCCCTTTCCTTGTTTTTACTATAATGATAAGATATACTGATCATGAAATGAGTAATTTCATAATCGGAAAAACGGAGCAATTAAATCATGGCAAGACGAGGAAATCGAACAGGAACAATCCTAAAAAAAGGAAATCGTTGGCTGGTAAGAGTTCAGATTGATGGAAAATATTACAAAAGAACTATCGTGGACAAAACCGATGATAACAGACCGGCACGAACCAAATCAGAAGCGCAACGATTATCGATTGAAATCGTAAACGATCTTTACGAGGAAAATAATTCAAAAGCAGTAAATGGGAAGCCTCTTGATCCATCCGAAGTCCTATTATCCGATCTTTTTAACCGATATTGGGATGCATTCAGCTCTACGTGGAGTAAGAATAGAACACTTGAGTACAAACGAAGGAAAAAATTATTTGAAAATCGTTTCACCTATGTCGGAGATATCACTCACGAAAAATTGGGAGCTTTTGTATCTGAAAGAAAAAAAGACGTCCCTTCGAGATTCAAGGTTTTGGGCAGCCGTCTGGACAAAGATTCTCCAAAATTTGAAGCGATTAAAAACGACAAAATTCCCACAATCTCGATGAGTACGATACGAAAAGAATTAGGAGAATTGAGAACCGTCCTCAATTGGGCGTTAAAATCTCGAAAAATTACGTACAACCCGGTGAGTGGATTTAAATTCCCACAAGAACCAGACCATCGTCGACGCGTATTAACTGAAAAGGAATTTCAATCTCTTTTGCAAGCACTTGATAATATCGATGATAAAGATCATTTCAAAAAATTGATTGTGTATATCGCTCTTTTTTGTGGATTAAGAAAAAGTGAAGTCTTTGGACTAACCGCCAACGATATATCGTTCGATCGAAAGATTTTTATTTTGACGAAAACCAAAACGAAGTATCCTCGAGATGTTCCTATTCCAGAATTCTTGATCATCCAATTGAAAGATTTGATCCATCAACGAAAAAAGGAAAAAACACTTTTTTTATTTCCCTCCAAAGATGATAAAAATAAACACATCACTGATATACGCAAATTTTTCCAATCACTGTTGAATGATGCAAGCATCCAAAGTTTTCGCTTCAACGATTTGCGCCACTCGGCGGCAACCAGCATGCTTATAAAAACCAATGATCTTCGCAGCGTCCAATTGATCCTTGGTCATAGAAATATTGAGACGACAAAGCGCTATCTAAATCCTGAATTGCAGGAAATGCGAAAAAGTGTTGACGCATTCGCTGAAGAATATTTTCCAAATCATGAGAAAAAATAATCTGAAAAGGGGTTGATATATTGATCATGTTTAGTTATAATTCTCTTATCAATATTTTATAAAAAGGAGAAAGCATGGAAAGAAAAATTTTTATTAATTTAAAAGAGGTAGCAGACATTATTGGTATCTCTGTATCAACTTTATACAAGCTGTGTTCATCAGGGAAAATCAATCCAGAATGCGGTAAAAAATACGGAAGACAATGGCTTTTTGTGCGTGAAATGGTGATTAAAAATAAATTGTTGAAATAATACATCTTCCCTAAAAATATTATTTTAGAAGAATCTTATCTATATTCATTAAGGATTAAAATTATGAATGGAAAAAGAACAAAATCAGATATCAAAGTGGCCGAAGCACAAAATTTAATCGGATTAATTTTCAAAAATGAACGAACAAAACAACAAAAATTTCAAAAAGACGTAGTTAATTACATTAATCGTAATTATCGAAAACAAACCGCTATTGAATATCTAAGCAGGATGGAGAATAATATGCCCGTAACACACCGCAAAGATGCTGGTGCAGTGTATATGAGCATTGAAAAACTTCTCCAATTTTGTGATGTATTCGATGCTAAATTGCATTTGGAGCTAAAAAATGGGGATATTGTCACCATTTTTGATGGACAAAAGATGTAATAATATTTAATAACAATTATTCCCAAATGAATAAAAAATACCCCTGGATAGTATAGGGGTATTAAAAAATTAATTCAGTTGACATTTTTATCAATATCAGTTAAAATAGGCTAAGATTTATAATTTTTTTCCACAGGAAATAAAACATGCAGTTTAGCTTTTTTCTTAATATCCATTTAATTGAAAGGAGGGTATATTTCAAAATAGATTCTGTTTATTACGGTTGTATGTAGATTTTTTTAATTCGAATAAGATTATTAGTTACTAATTATGAGCAACAAAAAAACCCTGACTTCACAGGGCTATTCCAACAATTAGAGTTCAACATTGATATTATACCATAAAGATAATAAAAAACAATATATGGATAAAATAGAATTACTCAAAAAAAGGAGAAAAATATGGTCGAAATTTCAACTGTTGTAACTCCCTAAAGGAGTTTAATTTACATGAATATTTCATTACCTAATATTCCTCAAGACCTTCGAGAATTTAATCAATGGGTTGCCTGGAAATTGATCGAACGGAATGGAAAATCTACAAAAGTTCCGTATGATCCACGTAATGGCAACAATGCTAGTGTTACAAATCCAAATTCTTGGTGTTCATTTAATGAAATCATAAATTTC
The DNA here is from genome assembly GCA_016934335.1 of Candidatus Omnitrophota bacterium. GTDB lineage: Bacteria > Hinthialibacterota > Hinthialibacteria > Hinthialibacterales > Hinthialibacteraceae > JAFGTC01. The sequence continues at coordinate 72,331 of JAFGTC010000138.1, forward strand.
ATTAATGATCCAGATTATTCTGGAATTGGATTTGTATTTACAGAAGACGATCCTTTTTGCGGCATCGATTTAGACAAATGCATTAATCCTGAAACAGGAGAGATTTCAGCTCACGCGAGAAAAATTATTCATAATTTCAATAGTTATACTGAAGTATCTCCATCGGGAACCGGAGTTAAAATATTCATAAAAGGGAAAAAATACCATAATAGAAACCGCAAAGGGGATATCGAAATTTATGATGCGGCTCGTTTTTTTACAGTCACATCAAATTTCTTGAAAGATTATCCAAAAACGATCGAAGATCGAAATGTAAAACTCAAAACATTCGAGTATGAAATTTTTGGTGATTATGAAAAACGATTAAGGCAATTAAGCAACGTCAATTGTGATTATGATCGAAATTATTTTCTTGAGTATTACAAGACCGAAATGGATAAATACCATGAAGTTCCTCACGATTGGATTGTTGACGATAACTCGATAATCAAGGATTGCATAGTAAAATTTAATGAAGATGATAAATTTTCGAGATTATTTCATGATGGTGATTGGAAGTCATTCGATTATCCTTCAGAATCAGAGGCCGATCTTGCATTATGTTCTATGCTATCCTTTTTTACCCTGGATCTTGAACAGATAGATCGGATCTTTACTCGATCTGCATTAAATGATGAGAAATGGCAAAACCGATCGGATTATCGAAAGAATACTATTAATACAGTTTTACAGAGCCGTGCTGACGACTTTGAAAAACAGAAGTTTGAAAAAGAAATCATTGATGGGAAGAATCCCGACTTTTCTGATGAAGACACTTATAAAAAATTATCGAACTACAATATTTTAGAGAAAAACTTAATTTATCAAAATCTAAAACAGAATGATCCTAAAATCAACATTAACAACATCAAACACCAACTTAATCTGTACAATCAAGAACAATTACAAAAAATAAAAGAAGAATACGATTTAACTGAAGAGGGAAATGCTAGAAAGATGTTCGCTCATTTTGGTGACAGATTTCGATATTGTCACGATCTTGAGATATTCTTGATTTGGAACGGTGTTGTTTGGGAAATTGACAAAGAGCAAAAAATCATGGAATTCGCTCGAAAAACTTTGCATGAAATTACAAAGATTGGAAAGCAATTATCGGATAAAAATAAGAAGAAAGCAATTCTCAATCATGTTGAATCTTCAAAAACCTATGCAAAATTCAAAGCAATGATCAATTTAGTGAAATCCATACCTGGCGTATCAATTAGCGCAGATGATTTGGATCAAAATACGATGATTGTTGCTTGTAAAAATGTCTATCTTGATCTCGGAAATATTCGAGCGATTAATCCGGAGCCTCAATACTATATCACCAAAAAGATGAATGTAGAATTTGATCCGGATGCTACTTGTCCTACTTGGGATTATTTTTTAAACAGCATTAATGGCGGTCAAGATGGTTTTGAAGATTATCTCCAGCGTATTTCAGGTTACTGTTTGACTGGAAACAACAATCATCATCAAATATTTTTCCTCTATGGTGAAGGTAGAAATGGTAAATCTGTCTTTGCTGAAACACTATTGAACATGTTCGGTGAGATTGGAATGCACACACCGCCTGGTACTATTCTTGAGAAAAAATACGATTCAATACCCGAAGATTTGGCTAGATTAAAAGGTATCAGATACGTAATCGCCTCAGAATCCGATCCAGATAAACATCTATCTGAGTCTATTGTGAAACAGGTAACAGGAGATAACTGTATTACGGCAAGGTATCTTTATAATCACTTATTTACTTATACACCTGAATTCAAAATATTATTTTTGACAAATAACCTTCCTCATATTAGAGGATCAGACTATGCAATATGGTACAGAATTAAAGTGATCCCCTTTATAACCACTATAAAGGAAGAGGATCAAGATTTATTTCTTCAAGAAAAACTTAAAAATGAATTCCCAGGCATTTTAAACTGGTGCCTCAGAGGATATCAAAAATATCGTGAACAGGGATTGAAAGAGCCGCAATTCGTCACTGATGCTGTCAAACAATATCGGGGTGGAAATGATGTTTTCGCGGACTTCATCTCTGAATGCATTGACGACCAACCACAAAGAAGATCAGCCAGAGATGATTATGTGACAAAAGCCGACATGTTTAGAACTTATAAAGAATGGTGCAAAGAAAATAACCATAAGCCATATAGTCAAAAAACATTCGGTATCGAATTCAAAAGAAGGAAAATTGGAGACATAGAGAAATGCGATACAAAAAACAGATATGACCAACGATGCTGGTGGGGCGTCAAATTGATTTGGACGCCATTATATCAAAATCATTTCTAAAGTTAACTGATTTAAATCAATCGAAGGGTTTACTTATTTGAGTAAATCCTTTTTTTTAGCAAATGCAACAATTTATAATCTAAAAAAATAATAATAAAGCATTTTATTATAAATTTTTATAAAAATTCAAATTATCACTAATGACACACTCTTTCTATTGAGACATATTTTGACACAATGTATTAATAATA
>JAFGTC010000139.1 GCA_016934335.1 Candidatus Omnitrophota bacterium
CTTTATGATATCCGCCCCGGAAGAAAGGATCGAAGCCGCCGCCCCGATTTTCCTGCCACCCGCCTTGAAGTTGAAGCGTATGGTCGCCGTTCACGCTGACGATGCGGTAATGTTTGCTGCCCCACATGGCCGAATGCAGGGCGTGCATGTAACCGCCGATTGGATTCGACCAGGATTGGACGCGCTCGGGGGAGACGGCGTCCGCCGACGTTCCCCCGAAAAATTTTGCGCGGGGATCGTAATTGGGATAGCGCGCCAGGTGATATCGCCGGCCGTTCACGAAAAGCTGATCGATGTCTGCGAATTGCCGGTCGATTCGAGTTTGCAGAATGGCGTCTTTCTGCGGCTTCCACGGGCTATGAAGTTGAATTCCCCCGCTGAGGATGGGCGACTCGCCCGGGCAGCCGGCATAGACGACGGGAGCGGATTCACGTCCGGAATCTTCTGGATGGAAGACAATCGGCTCTTGGAGAAAGTAGAGGCCGCCGCGCAGGTAGACGGTAACCGGTTCGTCCGATTGGGCCAGATGGGCGCGAACCGCTTTTTGCGCCTGATCGATCGTTGCGAACGGCCTTTCGCGCGAGCCGGGATTGGAATCGAGGCCGCCGGGAGCGATATAGAATTCGGCGGCGTTGATGAATATCGGAGAAGCGAGGAGCAGGACGGCGATAAGTTGAGCACATTTCATTATGATGACTCCCGGGATGCTTTGAATATTTTTTTTGAAGATTCAGGAATTCGAGAATCCTTTTTTATCCTCATTCTGTCAATGCTGTTCGGGTTTTAAAAAATGTTCAAAGAATCGGTAGAGTTGTTCGTTGGATTCGAATGTTGGGGAGTGGCCTTCGCGGTTGGTCATGGCGACGCGGTTTTTGAATCCAAGCAATTGGTACACGGCGATCGTATGATTGAGCGCCTTCCAGCGCCCGGGGCGGTCTTCCGAGCCGCCGGAAACGAGAAACGGCCTGGGGGCCATCAAAGCGTGCAGTTCATGGAGGTCGAAGCCTTCTTCGATCATTTTCTTGTAGGGCCCGGTGCGGGGATTATCCGCGGAGGGAACGCCGCGCTTTCGCGTTACGCCTTGTTCATAGCCCAAGTACCAAGGCTCCCAATAATTGACGTTGGGGCGGGATTCGTCGAATACGACGCCGCCGTCGGACCAGGCGGCGCAGGCGAATTTGTCGTAGAGGCAGGATGCGAACATGGCCCATTTGCCGCCGTAGGAGTGGCCGGTGATGCCAATGCGTTTGGGATCGACGTTGGGGAGGTTGGCGAGGGCGTTATAGCCGTTGGCGGCCGCGTAGGCCAAGGCGGACAGGGGCTGCAGTACGGCATGGGATTGGCTGGGATAATACAGAGAAGCGTCCATGCCCATGGAGAGGGCGACGAATCCGCGTTTGGCCAGTTGATAGCCGAAATCGCGTAGTTCCTTCCCCAGGCCCGCGCCGGTTTCCGGCTCGTAATAGACGACGATGACGGCGGGGAAGGGGCCATCGCCGCGGGGGATCATTAAATAGGCGTCCATGGTGCGGTGATCGGGCGTGATTTCGATTTTGGCTTTTTGGCGGGAAAATTGTTCCAGTTCTTCTTTCTCGCCATATTCAATGGTTGGATTATCTAAAAGCGGGGGCCATTCGCCCATCATCGCATGCCATGTTTTCAGGATCTCCTGGCGGCGAAGCTGCCAATCCTCGAGTGTTTTGACGGGACGGCCGTCATAGAAGCGCAGGGGGGAGCGAAAATCGCCGAAGTCGTTTTGGTACTCGGCCGGGGGTTGAAAATAAGGCGCCAGATCGCCGGGGAGGGGAGGATCCTCCGTAGGGGCGTCGAGAGCGAACGACGATGGATGGATCAATCCGGCAAGCAGTATTGTTGAAATGAGGGCGCGGAAGATAAACGTTTGTTTCATGATCATGCTCCTTTCGCGGCTGATGATTCATTGAAGAATCGTTTTTTATAAAATCCAAGACGGGCGTTCGGCGCCCCAGCGTCGAGACGCTTCAGGGAGCCATTCCTGCAGGTCACGGTTGAGATAAAAGGCAGGGAAAAGCAAGTCGTTGTTTTCCATAATGACGCCATCCTCCACGGCGCGGCGAGCCAAGGCGGTTCCGGGATAGATACGTATGCCGGTGGTGATCTTCACCATATCCAAGGGCAGAGCGTCAACGAAGGAGAAACTTTCTTCCACTGATTCTTTGGTTTCATCCGGCCCGCCCAGAAGAAGGAAGCCTGTCTGCCGGATTCCCGCTTCATGCAGGCGATGCGAGATCTCTCGCACATCGAAGGCGGTGAATCGCTTGTTCATGGAACGCAGGATTCGATTGCAGCCGCTTTCGAAACCCAGGCTGACTTCGACGCAGCCGGCGCGAGCCATCTTTCGGATCAGCGTTGGAGAGACGCGCCAAGGATACAGGATGCAACGCCATTCGACGTCCAGATTATGATCGATCATGCATTGACACAGTTCTTCCGCATAAGACGGGGGGAAATTAAAGGTGTTGTCTACAAAGAAAAACCGCCGGAATCCGGCCTCTCGATAACGAATGACATCCTGGACCGCTTTGTCCGCCGCGCGTTTTCGAGGCTTGCGCCCTTCGATGGCGCCCGTGGAGCAATAACTGCAGTCGAAGGGGCAGCCTCGCCGGGTTTGGAAGGGAAGCCAAAGATCGCCGGTTTGCGACGACGCCCACAAATCGGCCGGGGGGTAAGGGAATGAATTTAAAGTTTGAGAGAATTGCCGGCGGCTTTGCAGACCGGCGTGCGGGAGATACAGCCCGGGAACATCCGATAAAGGCCGTTTGTTTTGCAGCCGCTCTAAAAGGATGGGGAAGGCGGCTTCTCCTTCTCCCTGGATTCCCATATCGGCTTCCAAATAGTCAAGCGCGCTTTCGGGGAAGAGGCTGAATCCGGCGCCTCCCAGGACGATAGGCGCAGAAGATGATTCGCGGCAGAACTGCAAAATTTTCTTGACGCGATCCAGGAAGAAAACAGGATCGGAGCGATTCTGGTCGTCGATGTTGCGGATGGTTATGCCGATGACGTCCGGAGGAAATGCGTCGATTTGGTCATGCAAAAAAGAAAGCCAGTCTTCCTGGAACAATAAGTCGAGAAATTTTACTTCATGCCCCGCCTGCTGAACTGCGGAAGCGACGCATCCCAAACCGAGCGGCAAAACCGGCATGTTGATCAGTTCGACATTGGGTGAGACCAGGAGAACTTTCATGCGTTCCATAACAACTTTCTTCGGAATGTGAATAAAAATTTATTTTATCATAGATCGCTCTTCGATGCATGAAATGAAAGAAACCCAGAGAGGGAACGCTCTGGGTCTCAGTATTTAATGAGAAAAAACAGAAAATATTGGCGTTATCTTCTCTTCCAGTGTTCTTCTAAATCTTCAAGCCCTCCGGAGCCTTTGATTCCTTTTTGCACTAGAGAATCTCCGTCAACTTGAAGTATAAAGCTAAATTCGCTTCCAACTATATTGTTGCGGTCTTCATCCCCGAATAGGATTTTTTCGGTGATTTTGTCGCCATTGATCGTATAAGTTCCGCCATGGGTAGTTTCGACCATTCCGTCGTTATTATTTATTACCACGAAAAAGCCATCATCGAAAACTTTCATATATTGAATGACATCGGGGACATTCTGCAGACTTCCATTTTCCGAGGATCGCGATTGGGAAAGTCTCCAGGTTCCATTCAGTTTTTCATGCAGATCGTGATGAGCATGTTCTGTGTTTTCCTTGGAGGATGGATTCTGCTCTTCGGAGATGTATGATAATTGTCGCTGAATCGTACGTTCTTCCTGAGCGTATTTATCGCATATGTTCAGGGCCTGCAGGAAAAGATTGAGGCCTTCTTCTCCGAGGTGATCTTTCGTCAGGCTTTGTTGTTCAGTGTAATCCTCCGAATTTTTCCATTCGCTGACAAATACAAACTGGGGCATGTCTTCACCTGCAAAAAGTGTGTAACAGTTGAATCCATTCGGTATATTATTTTCTCGGCATAGTTCAATGTAATCACTCACGATTTCCCGAAATTGTCTACCATGACCCTGTTTTACAAAAAATGCCCTGATATGAATGATGCCTGCTTCGCCTTCATCGAGCCGTGGATTTTCAGGCGTGTAGGATAATCCAGGATTATGCTGCCATAATTCAACGGATCTTGATTGGATGGCGGAGTACATTCTTGTGAAGATGTCGTGCAGACGATCTTCTTCCGCCTCCCATGTCTTTTGAGTATACTCGCGCCACATTTGAGATTCTTCCGTATCGGGTCCGATATTTTTTTCGGGAATGGCGAAACTGTAACCCGAACTGTTGTTGGATGCGAAAGTTGAACGGGGATTGTGGTATTTACGATCGATTTCTCGCAACTCTTTGACCGCGTTGACGAATTGTTCTTCCATGGAGGCCTTGATGACATATTTGTTTAACCGCCATAAAGTCCTTTGCTGTTCTTCCTGCGCTTGCGCCATCCCAATCGCTAAATGAAAAACCACTGCCGCTGCAAATACAGAAACTACATGTCTTTTCATAATTATCATCCTCTCTGTTTGTTTATAATGTTTATATATTCGATAAGCTTTGTAGATATTAATGTCTTTATTTTTGGATGTCAAGCGGAAAATCGATAGTATAAAAAATAGTGGGATTTACTATGCTCCCAAGATTTCGCCGATTTGAAGACCAATATCGGGGAATGATTGCGGTGAGATGGTTTGACCTGATTGGAGAACCTGCGTGTTTTGATATCCCTTTTTGGAAGGCTGAGAGAATTGTTCGACGGTTTGGCGTTCGAGATCGACGAGCCATGCTTCGGGGATGCCGGCTCGGCCGTAGAGGGGGATTTTGTACTGGCGGTCGTAATGAACGGAGGCGTCGGCGACTTCGATGATTAAGAGAGTATCGGAGGGGGCGGGATGGCGGGAGCGATAAAAATCGTTGCGCGGCTCAGTAAAGCTATATCCGGCTGAGGCTCCGACCACTCGTCGATTCGAATCGGATTCTGAGTGCTGATCTGCGCTTTTTCTATTAAAATATGAGCAAACAGATTTTCAAGAAATCTGACGCATCCTGCGTGACGGCTGCCGATTGGCGTTATTTCAATGATTTCCCCCTCGATGAGTTCGACTCGGTCGTCCTCATGCAAAATGCGAGCCTCGGCCATCCGGTGGTATTCCGCGACCGTGAAAAGTCGTTTGGGAGTCAGAGCCGGCATGATTTCATTCCTCGCCTGTCAGAGTTTCTCTATTAATTATACATAAATGCTCCTCAGGAGACATGCAAATATTTTGTTCCGCATAGAGGAGGGAGCGCTCCCCGTTAAACCAATCCTTTCTCGGAGAGTTCGCGGGCGGCTTTTTCGAAGTGATCTTCGGCTTTGACGCCCCGGGACCAATCTACGACTTCCTGCAATCCCTGGCGCAAGGATACAGAGGGTTGGAAACTGAGGACGGCGCGAATTCTGGAGATGTCCGCCGTGCAATGGCGGGTGTCGTTTTTTCGGTATTGTCCGGTGATTTCCGGTTGGATGTTCACGCCGTAGATTTCCGCCAAAAGAAGGGCGATCTCCCGGATGGAGGTGGCTTTTTCGGAGCCGACGTTGAAAACCAGGCCATTGGCGGCTTCTTTCTCCATGGCCAGCATATTGGCCTGGACGATGTCATGGACGGAGATGAAATCGCGCGATTGACGGCCGTCTTCGTAGATTACCGGCTGTTTGCCGTTCGCCAGGCGGCTCATGAAGATGGCGATGACGCCGGTATAGGGATTGGAGAGCGACTGGCGGGGGCCGTACACGTTGAAGTAGCGGAAGGCGGCGACCGGAATTTTGTAGACGCCGCCGATGCTGAGGGACATATCCTCCTGATCGCGCTTGGTTAACGCATAAATGGATTTACAGGCCAGGGGGGCGTCTTCCGGCGTGGGGACGGTTTTCATCACGGCGCCGCAATGGGGGCATTCGTGCTCCCAGCGGTTATTCTGGAGTTGTTCTTCGGAGCGGTATTCCGGTTTGATGCGCCCGTGATCGGAGCATTCGCAGTATCCTTCGCCGTAACTGGTTTGAGAGGACGCCACGATCAGTTTTTGAACGGAGTGGTTCGTGTTGGCCAGCAGATCCAAAAGATTGGCGGTTCCGCCGGTGTTGACGTCGACATAATGTTTGATTCGATACTGCGACTGCCCGACGCCGACGGCGGCCGCCTTGTGGAAAACGACCTCCTGATCCTGCAGCGCTTTCTGCAGGGCGTCTTTATCGCGGACGTCGCCTTGAATAAATTCCGCCTCCGGATTGAGATAATCGGGCTTATCACGGTTGGCGTGCACTTGGGGATCCAGGGAGTCGAAAATCCGAACGGAATGCCCGCGCCGTACTAATTCATCCACGATGTAGGATCCGATGAATCCCGCGCCGCCTGTTACGAGTGCCTTCATAGAACGAGTCCTTCTTTCGGTTGGAGTTATGTAGAGAGATTATACGGTCTTGACTCCGATAACAAAACCGCCATCCTTCCCCCCATCTATGCGAACAGATAAGATAATTGTCAGTTAACATCTTATGAATTCATTAGCGATGCGACTATGCCTCATCTAGAAGGATCCTTTATAGATCGGATTAAACTCCGATTAAAAGCCGGCGACGGCGGGAACGGCATCATTTCGTTCCGCCGAGAGAAATATGTGCCGTTCGGCGGCCCCGACGGCGGCGATGGGGGGAGCGGGGGCTCGATTATCCTGCGCGTGAATCCGGGATTGAATACGCTGGAGAAGTTGCATAGTCAGCCTTTTTATCGGGCGGGAAGCGGCGGTCACGGCGGCAAGAACAATCGCACCGGCGCCAATGGAGAAGACTTGATTCTTGAAGCGCCTCCGGGAACCGTCGTTAAATGGGAGGAAACTGGAGAACTCCTGCTCGATTTGGAAGAAACCGACGGCGAGGCGATCATCGCTCAAGGCGGATCGGGCGGGAAGGGGAATGCGCGATTCGCTACGCCGACCAATCAGGCGCCGCGCAAAGCGACGCCCGGCCGGCCGGGGGAGGAGCGAACCGTTATTCTCGAGTTGAAGCTGGTCGCGCATGTGGGGCTGATCGGCCTTCCCAACGCGGGCAAATCGACGCTGATATCCGCCATCACCGGTGCGCGCCCGAAAGTGGCCGATTATCCGTTCACTACGCTGCAGCCGATTTTGGGCGCCATCAATCTTTGGGACGGATCGAGTCTGGTGATCGCCGACATCCCGGGCATCATTCAGGGGGCGCACGAGGGCATCGGTTTGGGATTGGATTTTCTTCGCCATATCGAGCGCACGAAGATGCTGATTTACGTGATTGAAATATCGCCTCACGATCCTTCGCATATCGCGGCCGCTATGCGGGATCTCCAGCATGAAATTCGCCAGTACGATCCAAGCATTCTCGAGCGCCCTTACCTGGTCGCGCTCAATAAAATCGATTTATTGGACGATGAGGAAGAGCGCGAAATGGTGCGGCAGCTCTTCCGGAATGAGTTCCCCGACATCCCCTCCGATTCGATTTTTATGATTTCCGCGCTGCATAAGAACGGATCGGATGACCTGCGGCGGGCGATTATTCAAACCTATTCGGAATTACTTTCTCCCTAATCGAATTCAAAGGATTCCAGTGGATAACATTCATGATTAAACTCCCTATTTATGTTTACGATTCAACGCAGCGAGAACCATTGACTCGATGAAAACAAACCATGACTCCAAAAGCCCTAACTCAAAGATTTCATCTTGAAGACGTCAAGCGAGTGGTGATTAAAGTCGGCACGCGCGTCATCGATCAAAAAGAGACGCAATTCAATCGTCCGGCCATCGAATCGCTTGTAAAAGAAATCGCAGAATTGCGAAAAAAACATATTGAAGTCGTTCTGGTATCCTCGGGCGCAGTCGGCGCGGGTTTACGCGTATTAGGCGTCGCGGGGCGCCCCGTCTCCATTCATTTGCGCCAGGCTTACGCGGCGGTGGGGCAGGGCCGATTGATGAATCTCTACAGCCGATTGTTCGCCGAATATGACATCATGACGGCGCAGGTTCTGCTGACGCGGTCTGATTTAGACCGGCGCACCTCGTTTCTGAATGCGAGAGAAACCCTCGAGCATCTGTTGACCATCGGCGTTCTGCCGATCATCAACGAAAATGACACCGTAGCCACCGAGGAATTGAAATTCGGCGACAACGATATGCTCGCCGCGCTGGTGGCGGGCAAAGTGAACGCCGGTCTGTTGATATTGTTGACGACGGTCGACGGCTTGTATCGGCGGTTCGAAAAAGGGAAGACGGCGTCGGATTTGATCCCGATCATCGATCAGAATCTGGACGATGTTCAATCCTTCGTTCGAGATAAAAAAGATCCTCTATCCATGGGAGGGATGCGGTCTAAATTAGCGGCGGCCGACATCGCTTCGTCAAAAGGCATCCCCGTCGTGATTTCGAATGGATTGAAGCCGGGCGTCATCGGCGATCTTTTTTCCGGACAGGCCATGGCGACCTGGATCATACCCGCCAGAAAGCGAATGGCCGCCTGGAAGTATTATCTTGCGTTCGCCAAAACGCTCAGCGGCGGCAAGATCATTGTGGACGACGGCGCCGCCAAGGCATTGCGCCAGGGGGGCAAGAGCCTGCTGGCTTCCGGCGTTCAAGAAACTCTGGGGACATTTGAGCGGAAAGATTTAGTGCAGATCACCGATTTGAAGGGAAACGAATTCGCGCGGGGATTGGCGCGGATGTCTTCGAAGGAGCTCATCAAGATTCAGGGGCGCTCCAGTCAGGAGATCCGGGCTATTCTCAATACGCGCAAAGCGGCGATTGTCGTCCACTGCGACAATCTGGTGTTGGTGGAGCGATAATCGAAAGGCGGCGCAAAGCATACCGCTTCACACCGCCTCGATTTTTCTGCTCCTCTCCGGGGAAAAAGCGCATTAGAATGAATAGCCGCGAATCAAAATGAATAGCCAATAGTGAAGGCGCTGAAAAATTCGTCTTCCGGATTGATGGTGTCGTCGAACGAGAATTGGTAGTGCAAAGACGGCGTGAAGTAAAATCCCATCCATTCAAACGTGGTTTCGATGCCGAGGCCGGTATGGCTCCAGGCGGAATCCGAACCAAAAATCCCGTCGTTATACATAACGTTGCAGTTAAAATTAAGGGCCTGCTTATCTTGATCCTGAATCAAGGCGGGGATGGGGAGATCGTAGGATAGGTCGAATTTAAAAAGCCAGCCGTTGTCGACGTCGTCTTCGTTTTGAATGCCGTCATATTCGTAGAAGAAAGAGGTTGACGGAACTAGATACGAATCGCCGATGGGTATCAATTGGGGAAAATACATCCCCACCCATATTTCCGACGTATCGGATACGCCGTCTTTTCCCGAAACGCTGTCGGACTTGTATCGGTCATAGTAGGTATAGCCGACCACCGTATTGAGGGCATAGACGTCGTCTTCAAAAAAACGGCGGTTGTAGCCGAGGAAATACTGTAATTCCTCTTCGTCCTGATAGCCGGATTCATCGGCGAAAGAACCCATGACGCCGGTATAAAAGCCTCTCCAATCCAGCGTCAAGCTGGGCTGAAACGCACCGGCGTCGTCGGAGAAGATATCGTATCCCATCCAGATGTATTTCGTTGTGTAAGTATGTTCGAGAGTAACCTTGACTTCCTCCTCCCCGAGATCCACGGCGAATCCCGCCATGGGGAGGAGGCAAGCGCAGGTGACAAGCCATATGTTTCTTTTTTGAAAAACGTTCATTCTTTGATCTCCAGGCATCGATTTCTTTATGGTTATGTTATGAGTGAATCGTTATTTATGTATTGTTTTTTTGCAATCCGATTCTAATCATGGCAGTGATACGCCGATTATCTTAGCATAATCCGGCACTACGTAATATCGGTTTTTTCAATTACTTCTTTAATGGAGATATTGTTAAGGCGGTCAGAGATTTGAGGGTTCGATCGGGTTGGATCGATGAACAGCGGGGATCGTCGCTCCTGCGTCGCAGCGAGCGCCGGTCGCCGGCGAACAAGGCGGTGCGAAAACCAACCAGAGACGCGGGCCAAACGTCGTTGAGCATGTCATTGCCGACATATAGCGCTTCGCGGGGCGCGATGCTGCATTGAGACTGCAGGCGCTGAGCGGCGGTTTCGAACAGCGCCGGCGAAGGCTTCCCGCAGCCTGTCTGATAGGACCAGATGCAGAGGTCCTTGTGGAAGCCGATCTGTTCGGGGAATCCATTCAAAAAAGCGGCGAACAGATAGGGAGTATAAAACTGTGCGTTCGATACGATCCCCGGGACGATTCCGGATTGCAGCAGCGCATTCAAACAATCAAGCAAATCGGGCATGGGCCAGACCGGATTGATGCGGATTTCGTATTCAAGGGCCAATTTTTGCAGACGTTCATCGGATCGATCTCCCGATAGGATGTTTTCGTTTATCAATTCGTAAACGGTTTTATCCCATTCTTCGAGGATGTCGACTTCGGGAAATTCAATGCCCTGCGCTTTTTTGCGGGCGTGCGTTTCTCGAATATGATGTTTTAATCTTTCAGGACCGCGAACCGGCGCTTCTTGAACGAGCCAGTTGAATCCCGCCGCCTGGATGGATTCGTAGAAGACCGAATCGCTTTCCAGCGGCTCGTTGACGCCGATCTCTCCCGCGCCGGATATGAACAGCGTGCCGTAAACGTCAAACAAAACAGCTCGAATGCCGGTCAAGGGGGCGGCCTCCTCGGCGGCCTCGGTCGGGATGGGTTCGAGAGGCGAGGATAATCGGCGGATGCGCTGTATCAAATATTCGTCTAATGGCTTTTTCATTGTGTTGCGATTTTAGGGCGTTTTTCATGAAGTTCGCAATAGAGTGAATCGCTCTGGCGCCAAGAATCCGTCTAATAAGCGGTCGATGTCGATGGCTTCGATGGGGCCGGCGGGAGAGGAGGCGACGGTTTGATAAATGGCGGACAGTCGCTTTCCATATTGTTCGAGATTGAATTTGTTTTGGATGACTTGCCGGTTTTTTTCGATGATTGAATCGTTTACGTGAACGGGCAGATTCGGCGGATTTACTTCGCGTCGGGCGTCGGGCGACTGCGCGGCCATGGCGATGGCCTGCTCCTGCCATTCTTCATCGAGTCGTCCAAAATCGATGCGGCCGTCGCGGATCATCGAATGCAGAACTTGTTCGGTGAAATCGGGGGGGAACGGCCGTTGATAATCGAGAAAATACTGCCGAGCCGCCCGTTCGATTTTTTGCCGCAGAAGGTCTTCTTTGAACCAATCGGCGGGAATCCATAATGAATTATACAAATGAGAAAGGTCGACGCCTTCGTTGGAAAAATCCTGCGTGATTTCGGGCAGGCTGCGGCCGACCAGCGGACGTTCGAAGAGCCACGGTTCTAAAAACGCCAGCCCGAATCCTTCGGCGACGCTGGTGGTGACGTGGGCGTCGGCCGAGCGCATCAGGGTAGAGAAGAGGATTTCGAGCCGTTCGCCTATCTCGAATTCGACGGGAAGGTTGAAGCGTTTGGCCAGGGAAACCCAGTGTTCATAGATGGATCGGGCGGCCGGATTTTGGGGCGCGAGAGTCACGGCGAACAGATCGCCGGATTCGGCCGCCGCGGCCCAGAATAGAAATTCGCCGAGATTTTTCCGGCGGATGGCGCGGGTCGGGTAGAGGAACAGGC
>JAFGTC010000140.1 GCA_016934335.1 Candidatus Omnitrophota bacterium
GAAGGTCGTGTCGGGTTTTTCGGATTCACGGTCGTACCGGATGCCTTCGACGACGAAGTCAATGGGGAGATCGACGACCAATTTTCCCTGATACGCCGCTTGTATGACCGGCTCTTTCACTACTGTTCCAATTCGGTGCGCGCCGGCGCCCGAACATATGGCGGGCAGTTCCCAATCTTCGTTGTAAATACGAAGGACTTCAGGCGTGAAAGAGGGAGGGACGGCCAGCAAGTAGCGCTCCTGCGTTTCGGCGCATAGAATCACCTCCGGCGGAAGGCCGGGCTCTGATACATGAACGAGGTCGAGATCGAGCCGGACGCCGTAGCCGCCGCTGGCGCCGATTTCGGAGGAGCAGCAGGCGATGCCGCCCGCGCCGAGATCTTTCATGCCGATTTCGATGCCCAGTTCTTTGGCGCGCCGGCGAACGTCATGCGTCGCTTTATAATGCAGCAGTATGTTTTTCAAAAAAGGATCGGGAATCTGCACCGCTCCCTTGTTTTCTTCTTCGTCTTCTTGATCCAACGTTCCCGAAGCGAACGAAGCGCCGCCGAAGCCGGAGCGGTCCGTCGGTTTTCCCACCAAGATCAGGTCAAAGCCGACGCCGCCTTTGGGAACGCGGCTGTGGATGATTTCATCTTCTCGAATCAGGCCCAAGGCCACGACATTTACCAGGCAATTGTCATCGTAGCCCGAGTGGAAGACGACGTCGCCGCCCAGATTGGGAACGCCCAGAGCGTTTCCATAACTCCAGATGCCTTCGACGACGCCGTCGACGATGGAGCGGGTGCGGTCTGCATATCGCCCGTTGGGATCGCCGAAGCGGAGCGGATCGGCGACGCCGATGACCGAGGCGCCCATACAGTCTACATCGCGCACAATGCCGCCGATCCCCGTGGCCGCCCCTTCGAAGGGCAGTACTTGCGAAGGATGGTTATGGCTTTCATGGGCGATGACGATTCCATATCGATGCCCCTCATGCTCGGTGAAGAATACAATCCCGGCGTCTTCCTCCGGGCCTTGGATGACATTCTTTCCCGTAGTGGGCAGGTATTTCTTGAGCAGAGATTTGCTGCTCTTATACGAGCAATGTTCGCTCCATTCAATGTCGAATACGAAAATTTCGGCCATGGAGGGCAGGCGGCCCAATCGTTCTTTGATCTTCAACGCTTCATCCGGCGTTAAAGCGATGCCGGCGTGCGCAAGCGCGTCCGCCAAACTGGATTCGTCTGCAAAAATCTCGCTAGCTGGAGTAACGGAGTTCATGAAAATTCCTCAATAAAACCTGAAAAATGAAATGAATAAGACTGATTCTTTTGAATCCATCTTATCTTTTTTATCATCATGCTTCATCCATCGCCTCATATTGTACTCGTTCTCAACGATTCGTACAGAAACGGAGAAAGCATGGTTTTTTTAGCGTTGGGATATCGTTGGATCGGAAAAAGCGATCTTGTTAGTGAACATAGGGAATAGGAATTCATGATGATTCCCAGATGTCGCCATTTTCTGTATTTTTGGGAAGGATCAATTGGGGGTGGTTGTTCATGATGTTGTCTTCTATGATTTCTTTGGTGGTATGCATTCGAATGCTGATCAAGAAGCCGACGGCGATCATGTTGATGAGCATGAACGATCCTCCGTAGGAGATGAAAGTCAAGGGAAGCCCGGTGACTGGCAGAAGGCCGGTCACCATGCCGATATTGATCGAGATATGCGAAAAAAAGAGAGCCGCTACGCCGGTCGCGATCAAAGAGCCCTGCAGCGTTTTGCTGAGAATGGATGTCTCCAAAGCTCTCATGAGAAGAAATAAAAAGAGGCCTAATAACGATACTCCGCCGACGAAGCCCAGTTGCTCTCCGACGGTCGGGAACACAAAATCGTGTTCATATTCGGGAAGAAATCCTAATTTGCTTTGCGTCCCTTTACCCAGGCCGATCCCCCAGAATCCTCCAGAGCCTAAAGCCACTTTGGAGTTGTAAATATTCCAATTCAATCCTTTCTTTTCTATTTCCGGATTGAAATAGCCTACGATGCGGTCTTTCTGATGATCGCGAAGTTGATTCCAGACGGTTTCGGCGTATTCGAATACGGCAATGTAGGCGACGATGGAAATGGCGAGAAACGGCAGCCAAACCGTCCAGGGAATTTTTCGAAAGATTGAGTAGAGCAACAGCCCTCCCATAATTCCGAGCCAGATCAAAATAGCAATGATGTCATGGTTGATGCCGATAAAGCAGGTAAACGGCGCAAAAAGCAAGAGAATATAGGAAAACGGCATGCCCGCTGCGAACATCATCAGTAAGGTGACGGGCCCGAAGACGATCGCGGTGCCCAAGTCGGGCTGCTTCAGAATGATCATCGCCGGCAGGGCGCCGATGAATAAAGGGCGCAGGATGTCGAGCATCCCGGTCCATTTTTCCTTTCGCGAACCCAATATTTTCGCGAGCATTAGAATGGTCGCCAGTTTGGCGAATTCAGCGGGCTGAAATTGTTTGGGGCCGATCCGAATCCAGGAATAAGCGCCTTTTTTATAGAGGCCGATGTAGGGCGCAAAGCACAATAATAATCCGATAATCCCAATGATATAAAAAACAACGGCGTATTTAATGAAAAACCGGTAGTCGATCAGGAAAGTGCAGACGCACATAATGAGACCGATTACGATCCATTGCGCCTGCGTCAGCCATAAGCCGGAATTAATCGTGCCTTGAGTGGCGCCGGCGAGAACCACGACTCCAAACGAGGCCAGGCCCAGCGCGAGTAAAAGAGAAACATAATCGATGTTAAACCAGATCTTCGAACGAAACATTGTCTAAAAATACATCCAGGAATTTTTGGGCCAAGGGAACGGCGACTTCGCCCCCATGCCCGCCGTTTTCAATCATTACCGTAATCACGATTTCCGGATTATCGAAGGGTCCGTAGCAGACGAACCAGGCGTGAGGTTCGCCGCGATTGCCCGCCTGCGCCGTGCCGGTTTTCCCTGCGACAGTGAAATTGGGGTAGTCTTTGAGTCGCCGGCCTGTGCCGCGCGGA
This sequence comes from Candidatus Omnitrophota bacterium, assembly GCA_016934335.1. Lineage (GTDB taxonomy): Bacteria > Hinthialibacterota > Hinthialibacteria > Hinthialibacterales > Hinthialibacteraceae > JAFGTC01. Next base: position 3,037 of record JAFGTC010000140.1, read on the forward strand.
TTGTTGACCACTTCCCACATGGCTTTTTGAACGGCTTCGAAAGTTTTCGGACTAGCCTCAACGGCTCCCATTTTAATCGGTTCGAAAATTTCTTTCACCTCGCCGCCGTGCGAAAGAATCTTTTGCGCAATCTGGGGTTGGTACAAGACGCCGTTATTGGTGATCGCGCAGACCGCCGTGTGAACTTGAAGGGGCGAAAAAAGAACGCCTCCCTGACCGATGGCGTTGTTGACGCCCACTCCCGGCGTATAAGCGAAATCCAGAAATCGCTCTGTGTCCTTAGAAGGGAAAACGGAGGGCGTGCGTTCATCGGGCAAATCGACGCCTGTTTTGTCTTCAAAGCCAAACTCGATCGCCCATTTGCGCAGTCGTCGTCCTCCCGGGATATTGAGTTTGTCGCCAACCATCTCGTAAAAATAGACGTTGCAGGATAAGCAGACGGCTTCGTAGAGATTCAGGTAGCCATGCCCCGCTTTTTTGTGGCAGTTCCATCGAGTCCCCCACTTGCTGAAATGGCCGGGGCAGTAGACCTGGTGCTCCGGAGAAATTTTTAATTCCTCCAGCAGGGCGAAGGCTTCAAAAATCTTGAAGACCGATCCCGGTTCGTAATTCCCTGCAACGGCGCGATGATAGAATGGATTCAACGGATCGGTTAAATATACTCCATATTTCTTTCGATATTCGTTCAGGTCGAAACGCGGATTGGACGCCATGGCCAAAATGCGATTGTCCGTGGTGGATGCGATCATGACGCCCGCCGAAGCGCCCAAGATTTTTTCGGCGGCGGATTGATATTTATAATCGAGATTCAAGACGACATTGTTGCCCGGAACAGCCGTTTTTACTTCGATGGAGGGACTTCGCTGAATTTCGTTTTTATCAACGATGATGCGGTTGACGCCGTCCGATCCATGGAGATAGGATTCGTATTGCTTCTCGATGCCGCTCTTGCCGATAAGACTATAGGGGGCGTATTCGACGTAATCCTCGCTGTCCTTCTCTTTCGCGTCGATGGGGCCGGTTAATCCCAGAATATGAGCCGCCAGGGAATTGTAATGATAGTATCGCGTGGGAACTTTCCGGGCGAAAATCATGGCTTCTTCGGGAAATTCCATCTTGCGTTCTTCCAAGATCACGTATTGATCGGGGGGGATGCGATTGGCCACGCATACTTGAAGGCGCTTGTAGAAGGGATCGCGTTTTTTATGTAAATAATCGTATTCTAGACGCTTGTATGATTTTCCAAGAATTTCGGAAAGCATTTCGAGCGATTTTTGGACGGCGGGAGTGACGGCGCGGCGTCCGTTTTGGTAGTTCAGTTTGATCCAGACATCACAATAATTGACGTCTTTGGCGAGGATCTTGCCGTTGGAGTCTCGTATCTCTCCTCGAATGCTTTGAACAGGCACCAGCCGCTGGATGTTGTCAAGTGAAGATTGAAGATAGTCTTCCTGGCGATAGATTTGGATCGTCCAAAGACGAAATACCAACACGGCAAAGAACCCTACGACGAGAAGCATGAAGAACTTAATGCGGCGTTCCACTTTATTCGTCTTGTTGAAAAGGGGGATATGTTTCCGTTTCATGCGATTCCGTCAACGATTCCTTGATTCCAATCTTAATAGGCTTCTCACGAATGATGATATCGCTCCGCAAAAACAGTTTGCGGGCTTCGTCGCGGGATGCGGATCGGTTTGGAATATAAGGGCAAAAACAAAAATACAAGACCGGATATTACGGCGCCCGAAGTGATGTATTGCTCCGGCATCGAAACGGGGACGTCTTTATCTAGATTGGACAGCCAAAAGATCACTTCCCCGAAGCGAACGAGTCCGCAAATCGAGAATCCCATGACCAATCGGGATATGGCGTAATGAGCCCACAATATTTGCCGGAGGCGAGAGGTGAACATTACCGCTAGAATAAAAAGAAACGAATGCAAACCCAGTGAATCGAGAAAAATAACATCCCAACAAACTCCCGCTGCAAAAGCCAGGCAGTAGATTTCGCCCAACGGGCGGACGAGCGTGGCGTAGACCAGCGCCAGAAGCAGCAAGTCTGGCGTAAATCGGCCTAGTCCTGTGAAAATTCGCAAAGAAATATCGAGCAGCAAGACGGCCGCTACGATTATCCATGTCAAAATAATGCTGTTCTTCATCCCTGCGCCCACCTGCAAAGCATCATACACCGTCTCGAAACAAATCAATAGAAATATCTTAATCCTCGCTCAACAAAGACGCCGTTTCTTGCTGCAGCTGCGTCTGCGTCAACACCATCACCGCCTTCGCGGCGCTGATCGGAGCGACCGGATCTACGACCTGCCCTTCTTCGGATGTGGCGTCGCTGATGATCCCCGCCAAAATATCTTTGGGAAAAGTGCGGCCATGTCCGGATGTGAAGACTTTATCGCCCGGTTTGGGGAAAAGTGTTTCGTCGCCTGGGCCGCTGAAGAATCGGTCGGTTAACAACATATGCGAACCGTCTTCCGATCCCCGTAGGATCCCTTCATACGGCGTTCCTTGGATGTAGACGCCGACGGCGCTGCGCGGATCCGTAATCGGCTGCACTTGGGCCGCATGAAGCGTCATCTTCTGAGTAGTGCGCCCCAAGAGCCCCTCATTGGTCAGAACGGGCATATTCATGTCCAGTCCGTCCATCGTTCCCCGGTTGATGATCAATGATTGGGTCATGCGGTTGTCGCGCATCAATACGATCGCCGTGACTACCGGCATGCCTTCTTCGCGGGGGAGTTCGAACGCCTCCCGGTAAAGATCATGTTTTCGAAGTTTATAGCGAAGTTCCTGGTTCTCCAACTGCAATTGTTCCAGTTTCTTCTGCACTTCAACTAATTTCGTTTTGGCCTGAAAACTGTCTTGAATGTTCCGCACGATCCCCGTACAAAAGTTGCGAATGCTTTGAATGGCCGATACCGGGGCGTACAGACAGCGAGTTATCGGGGATGAAAAGGGCTTTGGCTCTTCCGCCTTCCAAAAGAGAAGGAGGGATAGAGAGATCAAGATAAGCCCTATGCCCAGAGTCTTCGGACTCAAGAGGACGAACTTTTTTTTGCGTTTGGCGATCGTTCGTTTGGAAGAATAAAACAGCATAGACATTCGCTACCCAGAATCCATCCTGCTTATTGCGTCCTTCTTCTTATTTTACCACTGAAATCAATAATTCGGGAATCGATTTTGATTTTCAGAAATCGGATCGTTGACCATGCATAGCCGCCGGAGACGAGATTAGATGTTTTCCGTGGATTGAATCACTGAGCGGAGCCGATCCATCTCGTCCAGCGCTTTTCCAGTTCCCATAGCCACACAAGTAAGCGGATCGTCGGCTACAATCACAGGCAGCCCTGTTTCTTTAGATAAAGATTTATCCAATCCGCGCAGCAATGAACCGCCGCCCGCGAGCATGATCCCGCGCTCCATGATATCCGCCGCCAACTCGGGCGGCGTTTCTTCCAGGGTGGTTTTGACCACTTCGATAATGGAACTGATCGGCTCCTGCAGGCATTCGCGAATCTCTTCGGATGTGATGGTCACGGTTTTGGGCAGCCCGTTAAGCAGATCGCGTCCTTTGATCTCAATCTTTTTCTCTTCGCCGGCCTTCATGGCGGATCCGATGCCGATTTTGATCATTTCCGAGGTGCGCTCTCCAATCATAAGGTTGTAGGTTTTCTTGATGTGAGAGATGATGGCTTCGTCCAATTCATCGCCGGCAACCCGTATTGAGCGCGAAACAACCAATCCGGAAAGCGAAATGACGGCGACTTCCGTCGTTCCTCCCCCGATGTCGACGATCATGTTGCCCGACGCCTCGGCTACGGGCAAACCGGCGCCGATGGCGGCGGCCATGGGCTCTTCGATCAACATCACTTCCCGCGCTCCGGCGCTGAGGGCGGAATCTTTCACCGCCCGCCGCTCCACGCTGGTCACGCCCGAGGGCACGCAGACCATAATGCGCGGATTGACCATGCGCGTGCGATTGTGGACTTTATTGATAAAGTAACGAAGCATTGCTTCGGTGACTTCGAAATCGGCTATGACGCCGTCTTTCATGGGGCGAATCGCTACGATATTGCCCGGCGTACGGCCAAGCATGTTCTTTGCTTCACTGCCTACAGCAAGAACTTGATTGGTTCCCTTGACGATCGCCACAACAGAAGGCTCGCACAATACTATTCCCTGTCCTTTGACGTAAACCAGGGTGTTGGCAGTACCGAGATCGATTCCCAAATCTCGGGAAAACAATCCTTTAAAACGAGATAACAACATCAAAATATCTCCTGTTCGTCAATCGGTAATGAGTTTGACGATATTATGGCCGGCTGAATTCAGCTATAATGGCATTTTTCTCGCTGCATTCCTATGAAACAAGGCGCTTGAATGATGAAAAAGAATTCTTCCAAGGAAAGATGGAATTTCTCTTTCATAATGGCGCTAAAAATTCGTTTTGTCACAGGTTTTCTTGATAACCTTGATAACTAAGGTGTACTATACTCGGAATTTTCAAATCTCTATAGACTGAATTGCATATCCTACAAGGTTTCACGATTTTTGGCTATCCGCTCAACCTTTATACGAGGAAAGACCCTGAATTGCATATAAATAATACAATGTGTTGATATAAGGTTTCGGTTGTTTGATCATACTCTTAACATCGCTGATTCTCTATCTAC
>JAFGTC010000019.1 GCA_016934335.1 Candidatus Omnitrophota bacterium
AAGGACGGTGTTGCCCAAATCGCGCAATTGCAGGAGGGTTTCGATCAGGCGGCGGTTATCGCGCTGGTGAAGGCCGATGCTCGGCTCATCCAAGACATAGAGAACCCCGACCAAAGCGCTTCCGATCTGGCTGGCGAGGCGGATGCGCTGAGCCTCGCCGCCGGACAAAGAAGGCGCGGCGCGGCTGAGTGTCAGATAATCCAAACCGACATTTTGAAGAAACATAAGCCGATCCAAAATTTCCTTCAAAACGGATCCGGCGATTTTTTCCTGCCGCGGCGTCAGCGTGACTTTGCCGAAGAACTGCAGGGCGGAGGCGATATCCATGTCTGTCACTTCATGAATCGCTTTGCCGCCAAACCGGGCGGCCAGATATTCTTGACGCAATCGCCCTCCGCCGCAGCTTTCGCAGGGGACGCGGCGCATATAGGTCTGTAAAATGTGATTGCGAAATCCCTCCGAACTGGTGCGTTCGTACCAGCGCTCCAGCACGGGGATGATTCCTCGATAACCGCCGCGTATTTTTTCGCCATAGAGCAGCATATCCTGCTGCCGCTTGGTCAATTGTTTCCACGGTTTGGCGAGTGAAATGCGATTCTCTTCGGCGAAATGCTCCAAGTTGCGGCGCACGCGCTGCCCCCAAAACGAATCTTTGCCGTTTTGGAACACATTTTTCCAAGGAAGAATCGCGCCGTCGATGACCGAGCGGTCAGGATCGGGAACAATCAGAGAGGGATCGAGTTCCATCTTGCGGCCCAGGCCATGGCAGACCGGACACATGCCCAAGGGGTGATTGAAGGAAAAATGCTGCGGCGTCATCTCGCCGATGGAAAACCCGCATTCGGGGCAGGCGTTTTGAGTGCTGAACATTCGATCGGAATCGCCGGGGACGGCGATCAGCAAGACGCCGCCACCCTGCTGGAGGGCGATTTCCACTGAATCGGCCAGGCGGGATTGGATGTCGGGCTTCATGACCAGGCGGTCGATGACCAACTCGATGGTGTGCGCCATTTTTTTGTTCAACTTAATGGTTTGATCCAACTCCATGACTTCGCCGTTGATGCGGGCGCGAACGAAGCCGTCTTTTCGGGCGGCCTCCAGTAGATCTTTGTATTCGCCTTTGCGCTCGCGAACCTTGGGCGCCAGAATCATGAATCGGGTTCCAGGATCAAGTTCGCTGATTTGATCGACGATTTGATCCAGGGTTTGAGACGAGAGGGGCTCGCCGTGAGCCGGACAGTAGGCCGTGCCGCAGCGAGCGAAAAGGACGCGCAGGTAGTCGTAAATTTCGGTGACGGTGCCAACCGTCGAACGGGGATTCTTGCTTGTGCTTTTCTGTTCAATGGAGATGGCGGGCGAGAGGCCTTCGACCAAATCGACTTTTGGCTTTTCCATCTGTCCCAGAAACTGCCGGGCGTAAGCCGAGAGCGACTCGACGTAACGGCGCTGCCCCTCGGCGTAGATCGTATCAAAAGCCAAGGAGGATTTTCCCGAACCGCTCACACCGGTAAAAACGATCAATTGATCTCGAGGGAGTTCAAGATCGATATTTTTCAGATTATGTTCTTTTGCGCCGCGGATAACGATTTTTTTCATTTTGCAATTTTTTCATTTTGTCATTTTGTTTGTGAGCGGATCAAGCGCTTGGAATGATAGAATGGAGTCGCATCTCCAAGATTGTATTCGATCCTGAGGGCGCAGCAAGCGCAATTATCGCAAAGCTATCGAGAAGCAATTTCATATCTGTATCTTTTTTGAGTTGTATATGGTAACGTATTGAAATTTAGTAAGATCGAACTCGAGACGAAGCAAGGAAAAGACAGTCGCCGCAGTGACCGGTTTATTTGAATATTATGTAATAAAGACGTTGATTCCAGTCGCTTTTCTCGTGATTGGAGTCGTTTTAGGGCGAAATGTTCAGCGGTTGGACGATCGTTCGTATTCCGCCGTTTGTTTACTCGCGATTGCTCCATTCTGGTTTTTCCGTCATTCGCTCAGCCAGATTCCCTTCACGTATGATTTTATATTCATTTTATTTTTCATTCTATTTCATACAGCCGCTCTGTTTCTCATCGCCTATAAATTCTTTCATATTTTAGAATTATCTCCCCGCATTCATCGGCTGTTTTTACTGAATACCGTAGCCGTCAATATTCTGGCGCTTCGCCAGATTCAACCGCTGCTCGGCGATCCCGCCCAAGCTTCGCAAACGGTCAATACGATCATATTTTATTATATGGTGATTTTCGCCGTCTTCGGCGCTTATTTGATCGTTGACGAGAGAAGCCATTATCGGGGATTGGGAAACATTCTGAAAACGCCGCTGCTCTATGCGCTGGCGGCGGGATTGACGCTGGCCGTCGCGAAAATCGAGGTTCCCTACAAGGCGCTCGAAGCGATCGATCCCCTTTATAACATCGCCATTCCCCTGGCGTTGATCGCGGCGGGCATTCTCGTCGGGAAATACGTATTTTTCGTGCAATTTCAGGAATATGGCGTACTTATACCGGGATTGATCACCGTCCTTTCGTTTCGTCTGATTTTATCTCCCCTCTTGGCTCTGCTTATCGCGCCGCTGGTTCTTATGGATAATATAGAATTGCAGCGCGCCATGATCCTGACCTCGGGCGCGCCCACCAGCTTATTGGCATGCGTGCTTGTCAGTTACAACGGGAAGCAAAACGAGAAGCGTTTTGTGGTTTTGTGCTTTCTGTTTTCGGCGCTTATCCATTTTTTGACGCTGCCGCTTCTTCATTTTCTCTTAAATTCATGGATTCCGACGCCCGACTAATCGATCAGGGGGAAACGTATTTTTACGCCTGAGTTTGGATTTAAATTTCTTCGCTGCTAGGCTTCCATTCAAGGCAATGCTATACTTCTGACTGGTTTAAAAAACGAAAAGTGAGGATCGGATTCGTTGGACAGTCAATCTACCCGCCAAGTTGATTTTGTGTGCCCTTTCATGGAAGACGGCTCGCATTGTCCGGAAATTATGAGTCCCATGCGCCAAACGCCCAGTAATCGAGAGAAGAAGTTGTTCGTCATGATGAACAAATCGCTCGCTCCGACGAAAAACGCCTGCCCCCATTGCAGCGTTTTCATCGCCGCCTGGAAAAAGCAGGTGGGGTTCTTTGGGCATTTTACGTATTTATTGACCTGGCTTCTTGACAAGAAGGTTCGGGAATCCGCTCCCCAAGAGCAATTGTAGATAATTCGGGGGATGGATCAGCACGCACTTCACGTTCTTGAATTCGAGAAAGTCAAGGAGGCTCTCAACGGCTTCGTCTCTTCCGCATTGGGGAAAGAGGCGGCGGCCGATCTGCATCCATTGACGAATTTATACGCCATCCGGGAAAACCTGTCGGAAACAACCGAGATGGTTCGGTTGTACGAAGCGGAGCAGGCGCCTCCCCTGGATGGATTGTACGACGTCCGCGAACCGCTGCAAAAAAGCACCTTAAGCGGGGCCATGCTCGAGCCGGCGGACATCTTGATGATCGGAGAGACCGCCGCCGCCGCCCGCCGCATCCGGCAATCCGCCAAAACGCGAAAATTGGAGACGCCTCGCATCGCTCGCTATTGCGAGCGGTTGGCGCCCTTTCCGGAAATCGAAGAGGCGATAGGGCGCGTTTTCGATGAACAGAAAAACATCCGCGATTCCGCCTCGCCGGAGCTGGCTCGAGTTCGCCGCGCCATTCGCCAGCAGCGGACCAACATCGTGCGCCGCCTGGAGCGTTTGATACGCGGCAGCTGGCGCAGTTTTCTGCAGGAGAACTACCACACGCAGCGCGACGGGCGTTATGTTCTGCCCGTGGATGCTCGCTATCAGAATAAAGTTCCGGGCATCATTCACGATCGATCCGCCACCGGCACCACGGTTTACATCGAACCGATGGAGTTGGTGGAAGACAGCAATTATCTCAAAAACCTGATGCGCGAAGAGGAGATGGAAATTCGCCGCATTCTGCGCGAGTTGACCTCTCTGATCGCGGAGCGCGAACTGGATCTGCAGCAAAACCTCACCCTTTTTGCACATCTCGATTTTATATCCGCCAAAGCCCGCTTCAGCATCCGCGGCGAGATGAATGAACCCAAACTGCGCGAAGACCGGACTCTATCCATTGTCAATGCGCGCCATCCGCTGCTTCTCATGAAGCACGGCCGCGACAAGGTTGTTCCGCTCAATTTGACGCTGTCGCCGGAGGTGCGAGGGCTGATCGTCACCGGACCTAACACCGGCGGGAAAACGGTGGTTCTCAAGACGGTCGGAATCCTGGTATTAATGGCGCAGGCGGGCCTGCATGTTCCCGCCGATTCCAATACGGAACTGCCGGTGTTCGATGCGGTCGGCGCCGACATCGGCGACGAGCAGAGCCTGGAGCAGAGTCTTTCCACTTTTTCGTCTCACATGAACACCATTCGGCGGGTGTTGGAGACCGCCGATTCGAAAACTCTCGTGCTGCTGGACGAACTGGGATCGGGAACCGATCCCGTGGAAGGGGGCGCATTATCCTGCGCGATTCTGGATCAGCTGCACCGCCTGGACGCTTCGTATATCGTAACCACGCATCTCCAGGAATTAAAAGTATACGCGTATAAAACGGACGGGGTGGAAAACGGGGCGATGGAGTTTGATTTGATGTCGCTGCAGCCGACCTATCGGTTCACGATGGGCCTGCCGGGCAAAAGCAACGCCATCCAAATCGCCGAACGCCTCGGACTGCCGGCGCCGGTCATCGAAAAAGCCCACGCTTCGCTCGAGCGGGATGCGGAATCGCCGGAGGAATTGCTGGCCCGATTGGGCGACGAACTGCGAAAGGCGCAGTCTCTGCGGGCGGAAGCGGATCGCGGGCGTCAGAAGGCCAATCGCCTGCAGGATGAATCGGAGCGGCGACTTGCCAACGCTCGCCGCGAGGCTCGCGAAGTCATCAAGCGTTCGGAGCGTAAAGCGCAAAATCTTCTGCACGAGTTGGAGCGCCGCATCAAACAATTGGAAAAAAAGGAGGCGGAATTCAAACGCGAATGGGAAGCGAAACTGGCGGCTCTAATCGACAAGCAGCCTTCCACTTCCGCCGCCTCTTCAAAATCCATTTTGGAGGAGGCGCGCGCGGCGCTTCAATCCAGCCAAAAGGCTTTCGAAAAAGCCAAACCCGCTATTGAGAAAAAATACGAACGGCGCCGCAATTGGAAATGGCGCCAACTCAAGCCGGGCGTCCTCGTTCAATTGGAAGGCATCTCCGAACCGGGCAAGGTCTTACGCGTCCAGCCGGAGAAGCAGCAGGTCGAAGTGGCAGTCAGTTCCATGAACCTGCGTTTGAACGGCGAGCGCATCCTCGCCATTCTCAAACATAAGCCCAATCCGGTGGATCGTCTCTTTACCAACGTGAAGGTTGACCGCCCTGAAACGATCGAACACAAAGTTGACGTTCATGGGATGACAGTGGAAGAGATGACGCCCATCGTGGAAAAATATATCGACAAAGCGTTTTTGGCCGGATTAAAAACGGTTACGATAGTCCATGGCCATGGCATGGGAGTTCTACGCCAGGCGGTGAGGCGTCTTCTGCAAAACAACCCTATCGTGAAGCACATCAACCCCGGCATGGATTTCGAAGGAGGAACCGGGGTGACGGTCGTCCAGCTAAAATCCTCGCGGTGAAGCGTTCTATCACCTAAAAGTGCTGTTTTTCCATCCCGAAAAAGAGTGCGGCGCTTCGATTAGCAGATTTCGCCGGCGCTGTTGTCGGAAAGAATCAATTTATGAGAGCGCGGGCGGCGCTGACTGTGCACGATGCGCACATTGCATCCCAGAATGCTGTTGTCGATGCGCTGCTGAATGTTGCGAATCTCGCAATCCTGCATAATGACGCTGTATTCCACTTCGGAATTGATCATTTCGGTTCGATTGCCGATGGATGAGAAACTTCCGACAAAAGAGTCGCGTATCGCGCAGTTTTCGCCGATAATCACCGGCCCCCGGATCGTGCTCGCTTCAATTTTGGTGCCCTTGCCGATGATGATATTGCCGCGGACGTCCGATTTTTCGTCGATCGTTCCTTCAATTTGAGGTTCGCTCAATCCTTGGAGAACCAGCCGATTGGCTTCGATCATGTCGTCCGGATTCCCCGCATCGATCCACCACCCGGCCAAGATGTGGTGATCGACGCGCCCTCCAGCATCGAGCAATCCCTGGATGGCGTCGGTGATCTCGTATTCGCCGCGCGCAGAGGGTTTCATGGTAGAGATGACGTCATGAATCATGGAATCGAAGACATAGATGCCGATGCAAGCCAGGTTGGACGGCGGATCTTTGGGCTTTTCGACCAGATGAACAATCCGATCGTTTTCCAAAACCGCGATGCCGTAAAGTTGGGGCTTCTCTGTCTGGCGGAGAAAGAGAACGGCGTTTGAGTGGTTGGCTTGAAATCGATTGATAGCCGGCTCTAATCCATCCTGAAGCAGATTGTCGCCCAAATACATGACGAAAGGCGAATCGCCCAGAAAATCGCGCGAAACCATAATCGTATGAGCGATGCCCAGGGGATTATCCTGCTGAATATAGGTGATGTCGACGCCCAGATTTTTGCCATTATTGAGAACGTCGACCATGTCGCGGGTGTTCTC
>JAFGTC010000020.1 GCA_016934335.1 Candidatus Omnitrophota bacterium
AACGCATAATTTTTCTGCGTCTCAGGGATTCGGGAGCGGGCGATTCGGCCCGCATCTCGACGGCCGCTCGCTGCCCGGCGGGATAGGGATTCTGTTGGATGAAGCCGGTAATGACGTCTATGAAGCCGGCGTGTTTGCTCAAGGCGCCGGTTATGGATTCGGGATGGGAATGCTGGCGGATTTAGCCGGACGAGACGTTTACCGCGCCGCCTGGTACGCCATGGGGGCGTCGGCGCATCAGGGCTGCGGCTTCTTTCTTGAGCGAGAGGGCGACGATTCTTATGAAGTCTCGCACTACATGGCGGCGGGAGCGGCGACCGATTATTCACTGAGCGTATTTTGCGATTGCCGGGGCGAGGATGTTTATCAAGCCCGCAATGCTTCGTTGGGGTATAGTTTGACCAATTCATTTGCGCTGTTTATCGATCAGGAAGGGGATGATCAATATTGTCTCTTCGACGGCCTGGGCGCCGGCGCCGCTCAAAATGAGATGAGTCGGTCGTTTCGGGGGCTTTGGCCGACTTTCGGCTTTTTTCTTGATTTGTCCGGAACCGATCAGTACATCCATTTATCTGCATGCCGAAATCATGCTCAATGGCGTCAATCCGGGGGCGAAAACCATTCAAACGAGCATGCGCTTGGAATCGATTTTTGAACGGCGTTCAATGATTGATTTTCCTCCCCTCGTGGTATAGCATTCAATCAAAGCGCTGACGCCGAGGCGCATTAAGTAAAGGGTGTTCGTTTTGAAGAAGCGAAAACAAGAAATCCAATCTATGCAATCTACTCATGTCGATTGGAAGAAAATTGTAACTCATCCGATCGCGCTGCTGGCGTTTCTTTTACTAACCGTTTTTTTGGTATATCTTCCGGCTTTGAGCGTTCCTCCTTATTTGGATGACAATTCAGCGATTCTCAACAATACTCGCGTCACCGATATAAAGAACATCTCTTTGATTTTCCGCGATTTTTTTGTGGGCCGCGGATTGGTGCAGTTGTCGCTGGCGCTGGAATGGCATTATTTCGACGATGAGATTCGCGCCATGCACGGCTTCAATATCCTCTATCATCTTTTGGCGGCGATGCTTGTTTATTTTTGCGTGCGCGCCGTGCGGCGATTTTTATATCCCGGCAGTCAAAATGAATGGCGGCGGTATGCGGGATTGGGAGCCGCTCTTGTTTTTGCGCTGCATCCCGTCAATACCCAGCCGGTTACGTACATCATTTCTCGCGCCAACATTCTGGCGACGATCTTCTTTTTGGCGGGGATCTTCTTTCCCTTGAAGATCTATTTTTTGTACCGCGCGCGAGAACGAACATTCTGGGCGAGATGTCTCTGGTTTGCTTCGATGCTCGCCGTTTTTGCGGTTTGCTTCTTGCTGGGATTAGGCAGCAAAGAGATTATCGTGACCCTGCCGCTGGTATGGCTGATGCTGTTGGCGTGTGCATGGAGAAGGGAGCGAATCCTGACGATACTCAAACGGCTTTCGTTATTCTGCCTGCCGTTTGCGATCTTGTTTATCGCCTATTTCATTTATCGAAAAGTCACCTTGGGCGCCTATCTCTCTTTCCCTGATATTGAAGCGCGGTCGCCGTGGGTGAATTTCGGCACGCAGATTTGCATTATGGTTCTGTATTATATTCCCCGGACGTTGATCCCCGTAAATCTGCTTTTCCGCCCTCCTTTTCCGCTGGTGAACTCGATCGGGGATCCACGGCTTTTGTTGTCGGTCTTGGTTCTGATTCTGATAGGGATGATTGCGCTCTATCTGTTTCGGAAGAAGACTGAGATTTCGCTGGGAATCTTCTGGTTTTTTGTCACTTTGGCGCCGACGTCGACTTTGATTCCGCTTTGGGATTTGATCGCCGAACGGCGGCTTTATCTTTCCATGATCGGCGCCGCTTTGATCGCGGAATCGCTCTTTTTTTATTTATGGAAGCAGTCGCGGAGGCCGATCCGTCTCGCCGCGGTTAATTATTCGGCGGCGGTTGTCATCCTCTTTTCTGTTTTGACGCTAATGCGCAATGTTGAATATCAAAACCCGACCCGGTTTTGGCATAAAGAGCATCTTTATTCACCCTACAATTTAGAGAATCTTCATAATTATTTATATCGCTTGTCTCAGAACAATCATGGAGACGAAGCCAAAAAAGTCCTGCAGAATTTGAATTGGGATAAAATCAAAGAGCAGAATGAATTCATCGATACGGGCAGCCTCGATTCTTTAATTCGCTTGATGCTCAACTATCGAATCGAAGTGGAGTACGCCTCCATGCTCGCCGAGAAGAATGCGGAAAAATATCCCTCGCCGTTTACGTTGAATACGTATCAGCTGGCGTTGATGGTGCAGCATCGATTCAAAGACGCGATGGAGATCATCGATAAGACGTTGGCGATGGATCGCAATCACGTCGATACGCTGTTTAACAAGGCGTTCATATTTCGGATTTTCGGCCTGTATAGCTCGGCGGAGGAATGCCTGGCCATGGCGATGCGGCTTCGCCCCGACGATATTGTTTTGTTGGAAGAACAGGTGGAGTTGTACAGAGCCATGAAGAAAGATACGGGGCCCATCGAAACGAAGATCGAGGCGCTTAAAGGGAAAAATAAGTATGCCAGTGAGATCGATCTGAAGTCGTCGCTCTGATTGCGATAAAGGAATGGATGGATGAAAAAATCTCCCATCAATAAAAAGGCGCCTGGCAACCCCGATGCTTCGCAGTCGGTTTTTTCATGGATTCTGCTTTACGGCGGCGGGATGTACGTGGTTTTTCTTCTCGCTTCCACTCTGGTCGCGGCGATTTCGCTGCCGGGCAAAGATGTTTTGTACTATTTCCGGATTATGAATTTTTTCCAGTGGGCGGGCAGTCTGGCGGCTGCGGTTGTATTGGGGGCTGTTTTTTATGCGATTTATAATTCCAACGAATGAAGACGAGCCCGGCCTTTTTTCAGATTCAAGGGGCCGGGCTCGTTCATTTTAAATCGCTATTGGTTCGAAAAGAGGAAGACGCCTAGGCGTCTCCTCGTTGAATCGCCGCTTCGTCTTCTTCGTCGGAAACCAGTTTCATGCCGGTGTTCGGAGCGAAGAGAATGACGATCAGGCCCGTCAGGTAAATAGTGCACATTACCATCATGGTGCGGCGGTAGTCCCCTTCAAAAACTTCCTTGGTCAGCCAGCCGGCGCCCAGCACGCCGAAGCCGGTGAGGATGCGGCCGAAATTGAAGGAAAAGCCCTGACCCAGGGCGCGGATGCGGGTTGGGAACAGTTCCGAAAGGTATTTAGGCAGCCAGCCGAAATAGGCCGTGACGAAAATGCCCGCCAGCGCCGCCATAAATAGCATCTGATAGCCGAATATCGTGTTGAAATAGAATAGAGAGAAGACCGACGCCCACGTGGCGATGCAGAGAAAGACCCAGGATCGTTTGTTGCCTCCCATGAGAACGGCCAGTACGCCGCCGAGAAATCCGCCGGCGATTTGGCCGACCGACTGCCAGCGGCCCATGGTCGCTTTCGCCGTTTCTTGGAATTCGGTTCCCTGGGCGATCTGATCGACGAAAGTGGACATCCAGAGGAAGGATCCCCAGGTTCCTAAAAGAGCGACGGTGGAGAGCAGAGGGCCTACGATGGCCGCCCGCCGATAGCGCGGCGCAAAGAGATCTTTGAACGAAGAATGCTGCTTCTTGGCTTTGGCGATTTTCCATTTGGTCGGTTCAGGAACGAAAACGATGATCAACAGGCTGCTGATGCCGATAAAGAATCCCATTCCAATCACCCACCGCCAATTGATCCAAGCATAGGCTTCGGGATTGCTTTCTTTCAATTCAAGCATGAATCCGGAATACCAGGCGGCGATCAGGAAGCCGACATTGGCGCCGGCGCCCATCAATCCCGAGAGAACCGACCGGTTGCGTTCGGGCCAGGTTTCGACGATGAGAGCCAAACTCAGCGGCCAGGCGCCGCCTAATCCCATCGATCCCAGCAGACGGCAGGAGCAAAATTGCCACCAATGGGTGGTCAACGCGGAAAGGCCGGTGAAGATCGAATAGGTAATGACGGCGAAGATCAAGGCCTTAACGCGTCCCATGCGGTCGCCCAGGTGGCCGAAAAGCACACCGCCGATCGCGGCGCCCCACAGCCACATGGCCATGGCCAGGCCGAAATAAAACCCGACTTCTTCGTCGACAACTTTGGTCAGTTCGGCGATTTGGGTTTGGGCGTTGACGGCGCCTTGGGCCATCAGGGCGTTTAATTGCTCGACATGATCGTGGATTTGCGGGATGAGATCTTTCAGCGCCGCCCGGCTCATAATGGCGTATACGCCTTGTTCTACGCCGTCAAAGGTCCAGGCTAACAGGCCGCCGATCAAGGCGATCCAGGCATAGAACGGTTTTTTGGCGTAAATGTCATCGATTGCAATAGATTCCATTTTTTCTTCTGACATAACAATTCTCCTGACATTAACGATAACGATAAGAAACTTCAGTCTATCAGAAGGGATAGAGTGCTTCCAGGCGTGTAAAGAATATAGGGAGAAGCGTCGGATTCTCTCCGAAGCGCCGTCTTATCATTTCGCGGAGGTTTTCCGCGTGGATTTGCGACGAGGTGGATTTTTCGATTTTTTTGATGTTGCTTTGGTTTTTGAAGCCGCGGTTTTTTGAACATCGGCGGCTGATTGAGGGCTCGGCGGCTGATCCTGGCGCATATAAAGCGTTCGCGTCGGAAAGGCGATTTCCAGCCCCATCTCATTTACAAGCCGCATGATCTCGATATTCTTTCGTTCGCGTATGGAGAGATGTTCGTCCCAATGGGTGGTTTTGGTGAAATAATAGATAAAGATATTGAGAGAGCTTTCTCCAAATTCCGTAAAACGAACGAGAATTAAGTTGGGCCAGATGTCGTCGTCCGAACGGAGCAGTTCGCGGATTCGGCGCAGCAATTCTTCCATTTGATCGGGTTTCGTGGCGTAGGAAACGCCCAGATCGAATTTGACGCGCCGGATTTTGCGGCGGGTGATGTTGTCGATGTCTCGATCGACGATCGATGAATTGGGGATGGTGATCAGGGTTTTTCCAAAGGTGCGGATCTTGGTGCTGCGGAAGCCAACCGATTCGACGATGCCTTCCGTGCTGCCGGCGACGATCCAGTCGCCGATGGAGAACGGGCGGTCGACCAGGAGGACGATCGAACCGAAGAAATTCTTGATCGTATCCTGCGCGGCCAGGCCGATGGCCAATCCCGAGACGCCCGCGGCGGCCAGCAGACTGTTTACGATCGCGTCAAGGCGGAAGAAATCGAGGCCTTGGAGAACTATGACAATAATTATGAAGACGCGTGCGGTGCGTTTGGCGATCGGTTCGAAGGTTTGATCCAGCAGGACGCTTTTTTCATCGCGGGTGAAGCGGGTCAGCCATTCGATGCCCCAATCCGCCGTCCGGCAGAGCGCCCAGGCGAGATTCACCAGCAGCAGGAGGAAGCAGATCCCGCGGAAAAGGTAGCGGGCCTGATCGAGCATGGTGGGATCGGTTTCCGAGGGAGGTTGACCCCGGAAAAAGACTTGCACCGCCAGATAAATGCCGAACAGGGCGATGGCCATGCGGAAGGGCGGGAGCAGGCTTTCAAAGAGAACCGCCAATTCGTCGTCGAGTTTGGTTTTGGTCGATTGAGTGAATTTGCGAAAAGCGCGGAAGACATGAAGGGCGATCCATTGCCGCAGCATGAGAGTTATGAAAATGATCATGAAAGACAGAATATATTCCCAAAGCGGCCAGCCCATAAAATCGCTTGTAATTAAAGACAAAATCGAATCGGCGACTTGCGCGGCTTTCGAATCCGATCCGCCTAATAGACGGATCGTTTCTTCCCGGGTCGATTGGATGGCTTCGGAAATGCCGTCCACCAGCGCTTCGGCGCTTTTATCCAAGCTGTTCAGGATGGCCGGCGCTTTGGTAACTTGAGAAACCGTGGCCGGAGAGACGATCGGGGAGGCGGAGGGCGTCGCCTTTTCTTTCATGGCTTCGTTTGATGAATCCACATCTTTCTTTATAACTTCATCACCTGAGGTCGATGTAACAGAAGCCGGTGAAATGAGAGCGCCGGCCGATTGAGTCGAATCGGCGGGCGAAGAGGGCGGCGCCGCCGACCAAGCGGCCGTGACTGCTGTTCCACAAAAGATGAAAATGAAAATCCAGAACCGAAAATAAGTCATTTTTTCTCTTATAACCTGATTATTTGAATAGCATCGATCATTGTATATCATTCAGGAGAGATTTTAAAATTGAAAGGCCGGATTCCTTTTTAAAAATCCGGCCTTTATAAGATTTTAGAAGGGAGAGAGTTTACGCGGCGCCGCGCATTTTCTCGTGGCGCGTTTTGACGATCTCTTCGGCGATGCTGGCGGGCGCCGGTTCGTAATGCTCGAATTGCATCGAAAAAACAGCGCGGCCGGAGGTAATGGTTCGCAATTCGGTGGCGTATCCGAACATTTCCGCTAAAGGAACCATCGCTTTGACGACGTTGCTGCTGCCCACAGATTCCATGCCTTGGATTCGTCCTCGCTTGCCGCTCAGGCTTCCGGTGACCGAGCCGGCGTATTCAGGGGGGGTGGTCACATGAACATTCATGATGGGCTCGAGCAGTTGCGGTTTGCAGCGCATGAACGCTTCCTTGAAAGCCTGGCTGGCGCATATGCGGAATGCGCGTTCGGACGAGTCGACTTCGTGGAAGGAGCCGTCATACAACGTGACCTTGACGTCAACTACCGGATATCCGGCAAAGATGCCGCGCTTCATGGCGTCCAGAATTCCCTTTTCCACGGCGGGGATATACTCGCGGGGAATCGCGCCGCCGACGATTTTGTTTTCGAATTCAAAGCCAGTCCCGGATGGATTGGGCTCTAATTTGAAGGCGACGTGAGCAAAATCGCCCTTGCCGCCGCTCTGTTTGACGTAGCGGTGGTTCATGTCGTAGTCTTTGACAATAGTTTCGCGATAGGCGACTTCGGGGCGGCCGACTTGGGCGGATACGCCGAATTCGCGTTTTAAGCGATCGACAATGATTTCAAGATGCAGTTCGCCCATTCCTGAGATGATGGTTTCTCCCGATTCTTCGCCGGATGAGACGATAAAAGTGGGGTCTTCCTCCGCCAGGCGGCCGAGGCCGAAACCCAGTTTATCGCTGTCGTTTTTCGATTCGGGGTGGATGCTGACGGAGATGACCGGAGACGGGAACTCGATGGCCTCCAGGATGATGGGGTTGTTGATATCGCAGAGCGTATCGCCGGTAACGGTGTCGGACAGGCCGATCGCAACGCCGATGTCGCCGCTGAAGATCGCATCGCGCTGCTCTTGTTTGTTGGCGTGCATCTGCAGCAGTCGGCCGACGCGCTGTTTGCTGTCTTTGGTAGAGTTCAAGACGTAACTGCCGGATTTCATGATGCCGGAATAGACGCGGAAATAAATGAGTTTTCCCATGTGTTTATCGGCGACGACTTTAAAGGCCAAAGCGGCCAAGGGGGCTTCGTCCGAGGGATTGCGAACAATTTCTTCGTTGTCGTGGCTGCCGATGATGGGAGGCAGGTCGTTCGGAGCGGGAAGAAAATCGACGACGGAATCCAACAGCCGTTTGACGCCTTTGTTTTTGAAGGCGGCGCCGCAAAGAGTAGGGGTGATCAAGCGGGACAGAGTCGCTCGCCGGATCCCTTGCATTAGCTCTTCGGTGGTGATTTCCTCTCCCTGGCAATATTTTTCTAAAAGCCGTTCATCGACCTCGCTGACTTTTTCGATGAGGAATTTGAACCACTTTTCCCGCTCTTCCTGATAGTCTTCGGGAATGGGCATGTCAGTGCGTTTTTCGCCGGTGATGTCGTCATACATGTGTGCGACATTATAAACCAAGTCGATAACGCCTCTTAACTCGCCGTTTTCCACAATCGGAATGACGATGGGAACGGGATTGGCGTGCAGTTGGTCTTCCATCGTTTTCAGGACGCGGTAGAAATCGGCGCCGGCGCGATCCATTTTATTGACGAAGGCAATGACCGGCACTTCGTACTTTTCCGCCTGGCGCCAGACGGTTTCGCTTTGGGGCTCGACGCCGGCCACCGCGCAGAATAAGGCGATGGCGCCGTCCAGGACGCGCAGAGAACGCTCGACTTCGACGGTGAAATCCACGTGTCCCGGCGTGTCGATAATGTTGATTCTATGGTTTTTCCAGAAGCAGGTGGTGGCGGCGGATGTAATCGTGATTCCACGCTCGCGTTCTTGTTCCATCCAGTCCATGGTGGCCTGGCCGTCATGCACCTCGCCAATTTTGTGAGATTTTCCGGTGAAGAATAAGATGCGTTCGCTAACGGTCGTCTTGCCGGCGTCGATGTGCGCCATAATGCCGATATTCCGGACTTTATTAAGTGGAACTTGTCGCTTCATGTTTTATTTAACCTCGTTTTATGTAACCTTTCGCCGTTTATTTTGTTTTTATATAGGCGCAAAAATCTGCTCTACGCTGCCAATGTTAAGCGTCGCACTTTCCCATCGTTTGCCCCAGATTATGCCCTAATCAGTCTATAAACATCGGAGGGTGGAAAAGCCGCGCGGGCTTTCTGAAGGAATCCCCCTGAAAAAATAGCACCCGCTTAGAGAATTTGAAAATGAACAAGATATGCCTTTTTCTTCAACAAGAAGATTGGCGACTAGGAATTGTATTCCCTAATTTGTAACAGTCAATACAAAATTTGCAAATCCCGAAATTTTTACGATTCTCTAACAAACTCCAATCAGGATTGAAGGGAAACATGGCGCTTTTGTTCAGGGAGTGAATTGCATGGTGATTGGAAATTGGAAAATTTAGAGGGCGGGATGTAACTGTTTTTTGTCTATTCGCTCCATTTTTGTTTTTCATTCGAATGTTTTTGTGGTAAATTATACTACGTAGGTGAATTTTTCTGATTTGGGGAGGCGATCATGGAAGACAAAGGTTTTACGTTAATTGAATTGTTGATTGTTGTGGCGATTATCGGGATTCTGGCGGCGATCGCCGTGCCCAATTTTATGAATGCGCAGATACGAGCCAAAGTCAGCCGGGCTGTTTCCGATTTGAAAACCCAGGAAACGGCGTTGGAAATGTACCGGTTGGATCATAACGATTATCCCCCCTGCGACCAGCCGCGCGTTCCCGGCTGGTGGGATAGTTGGCATCCCAATGAAGTGCGTCTCTACCGATTGACGACGCCGGTTTCTTATTTGAGTTCCATCCCCCACGATCCGTTTGCCACATTCGCCAATCCCTCCGACTACGCGCAATGGGGATTCGCCTATGATTACATCAATAATTACGGTTCTCGCGGGCACGACGGCGGATGGGGGCATTTGTGGCGGTTAAACAGCTGGGGGCCGGACTGCGTCAATGGCTGGGGAGGAAGCCGGGATTTCAGCAACGCCTCTCAGGCCTGTCCCGATGGAACGCCGCGATTCGCTTATAGTTCATCGAACGGTTTGACGAGCAAGGGAGACATCGTATGGGTCGGCCCCAAAGATTCTCAGTGCCCGCCGAACATGTTTTGCAGTTTGCAGAATGGAATATGATTATCTTTAAAACTTGAAATCGATGCCGGTCCAGAGCATGCTGTCCGTTTGTTCATCGGCCAAACAGTTATTGATCTGCACCTGGCAGCCGATGGTATAGCAGGTGAAAGAATTGAGTTTGAATTCGAGGCCGGAGCGGAACCATAAAAGATCCATGTCGCCGGTTTCCAAATTGATATAAGGCTCCACGTAGGTGTAAAACTTAACGGGGATGTCGCTGATTTTGAACAAATTCGGGCGGCTGAATTTCATCATTGGACGGAAGCGGTATTGTTGTTTGCCGGAGGGATGAAGGTCGCGCATTTCCACGCGGCCGCGAATGTATAAATCCCATCCCCATAAAAGATCGACATTATAATCGAGTTGGATGCGCGGCCGAATTTCATCGAATTCCTTATCCTCTTTGGTAGCGTAGTCTTTAATGTATTCGCAGCCGATGGAGAATCCGATGTCGGGATCGTCGAAGAGGGGGAATTTTACGCCTAAATCGTTGGTTATGCGCCAGCGATCCTGAATATCTTCATAGGTGCGGTTTTCATTTTTGAATTTCCACCAGAGATCGAAATCATCGATGCTCAACAAATCGTCGAGATCGACTAATACCGATTCCCAGGTCCATAGGTGAAAATCATCGCTGGCGTGGGCCGGGCCGGGCGCCGCCCAGAGGGATAAAAGAAAAAATCCAGAGAATAAAAAGCCATAGTTCCATTTTTTTGAGTCGAACAATAAGCAAGAGTATAGATTTTTCAATGTAACACCGATGTCGTAAATTTCTGTAAATTAATTTGTATTCTGTCAAGCGGTATAGCGTGAACATCCTCTGGGGGGATAAAAGGGATGTGCTCAATTCAAGTTGAAGCTAACAAAGCTTGTCCTCTGGCAGAACTTGAAAAAAGTGTAGCCGCGATTCGATAGACGCTCAAGCCGGGGCTTATGTTTTTTTGGCTAAAATGACTAATGATAAGCCGATTGGCAGCCCCGGACCGGCGACCAACGGCGCTTCGCTCGAGAAGACGGCGGTTAATAAGTTATTGATCCAGGGATGATGGTGCATGTTATCCGCTCGCGCCAGATCTTCGTTATGGGCGAACAATCGGAGGAATTGTTTGCGCCAGCGCCAGATCAGAGCGGCCGGCAGCAGCCAGGTGTTCATGAAGGATTGGTGGACGATGGTCAATCCCTGTTCGGAGGCCAGCGCGCGAATCCGCGGCGGCTCATAGCGGCGGACGTGTTGATTGATCTCGTCATGTTCGCACCAGAGAGAGGGGAAGACGGGTACGGTGATTAGAACATGGCCGCCCGGTTTGCAGACGCGGACAATTTCGCTCACTGCCTTTCGGTCGTCAGGGATGTGTTCGAGAACGTCGAGAGCGGTCGCCAGATCGAAGGCTTCGTTGTCGAAGGGCAGCGCGATAATTTCGGCCTGGCGTACGTTGGCTGCGTTGCGCAGGCGGCAGAATCGGATGGCTTCGCCGGAGCGGTCGACGCCGACTACTTCGCCGAACTCGGAAAGAAGGGCCAGGTTGATGCCCGTTCCGCAGCCGGCGTCGAGGATGGCAAGCGATGAATCGGCTTCGGGCAGGTATTTCGCAAGAAGCGCGCGCAGAATCTTCCGGCGGCTGACAAACCACCAGTTGTTGTTTTCGAATTCATAATATTGAGCGTAATACTCTTCGCGCATGGCTGCCTGGCATCGCCGCGTGCGATCCTCTTGAGTCGTCGTGCGGCGTTTTATGTTATATACGGACTAACAGATTGTAAGAACTTTTAGCGATTAGGGAATCCAAAGAACAGCATTTATGCCGTCGTGGATCTAATATATGATGGGGGAAACTTAAAGCAGCGGCTTTTTGACCGATAATTAGAAGGATCTATAATATATTTTCCGGATCATCGTCCGGCAAAGGCGAAAATCATGTCTCCCAAATCATCCAGGAAATTGAAATCCAAAAAACAAGACAACTCATCGCTGATCCCCGTGTTTCGGCCGTCCATCACGGAGGCGGAGATTGAAGCTGTCGCCCAGGTCATGCGCTCCGGCTGGCTGGGTTTAGGCGCCGTCACCGAGCAATTCGAAAACGAGTTGGCGGATTATTTCAATGTGAAGCATGTGGTCGCCCTGAATTCCGGCACGGCGGCGCTGCATCTCGCATTGCTGCTGCTCGATTTAAAGCCGGATGACGAGGTGATTGTTCCGACCATCTCATTCGTCTCGACGGCGCATGTAGTTCGCTATTGCGGGGCGCGGATCGTGTTCGCCGACGTGGACGAAGAGACGCTTTGCATTCATGTCGACGATGTCCGGCGCAAGATCAATGCGCATACCAAAGCGATTATTCCGGTTCATTACGGCGGCCATCCCTGCGATATGGACGGCCTGAGGGATGCCGTCGGGGGGCGAAGCGTCACGATCATCGAAGATGCGGCGCATGCCTGCGGCGCTGCGTACAAGGATCAGTGGATCGGCGGGCTGTCGCCGCTGACCTGCTTTTCGTTTCATGCGGTCAAGAATCTCACCTGCGGCGAGGGGGGGGCGGTGTTAACGAATCAGGCCGCCTGGGCGAGAAAATTGCGCGAAATGCGCTGGATGGGCATCTCGAAAGACACGTACGCCCGCTCGGCGCGCGACCGGGTTTACGCCTGGCAGTATTGGGTGAACGAACTGGGCTATAAATATCACATGCACGATATTTCCGCCGCCATCGGGATCGAGCAGCTCAAGCGGCTTGAAGAAAACAACCGGAAGCGGCGAAGGATCGTCGAGCATTATAATGAAGCGTTCTCCGCCGTCTCGTGGATCGAGACGCCGCCCGAGCGGGAGGAGGCGCGTTCGGCCTGGCATATTTATCATATCAAAGTCCCGGAACGCGACCGGTTGATCGCTCATCTCAAGCGGCGCCGCATTGCGCCCGGCGTTCATTATTATCCGCTGCATATGCACCCCTATTACGCCGATATGAAGGCTCAATGCCCTATCGCGGAAGAAATCTGGAAGCGGGTGTTGAGTCTGCCCATGTATCCCGATATGACGGATGAAGAATTGAATCGGGTGATTGACGCCGTTCTCGCTTTTGGCGAATCGATATAACAGTTGGAAGGGAGGAGGCAAACATGATACGTGGAGAGAAAGTCATTCTGCGCGCGCTGGAAGATCGGGATGTAGAGCATCTTCGAATCTGGCGGAACCATCCCGATTTGATGAAGTATCATTTTTCCGATCTGCCCGTCTCTGAAGCGGGGCAGAGGCGATGGTATGAGAACTATGCCGGCGATTCGGGCGCGATTGTGTTTATCATCGAGAATGAGGATCAAACCCAGGTGGGCTACACCATCCTGAAAAATTTGGATTATAAAAACCGGCAGGCGGAAGTCGGCCTTTATCTCGATCCCGCCCAGCAGGGAAAGGGATACGGGAAAGACGCATTCTTATCGCTGATGCAATTTGGGTTTTATGAACTCAATCTTCACCGAATGTTTCTGAAGGTTTTCGCCTTCAATGAACGGGCGATCCACATGTATGAACAATTAGGCTTCAAAAAAGAAGGCCGGATGCGGGAGGCGTTTTTCTCGCAATGCCAGTTTCACGATATTGTGATCATGTCGATCTTGGAGAGCGAATTTTTAGAGTAAGTTTCAAATTCTTACTGACATTAAAAAAATCGGCTTCTGAGACGCCGCCGCCTCGGAAGCCATTTTTTATCGCATCTCATGAATCAGTTACGCGATTACATCTACTTTATGATCGGGATTGGGGCGTCCCTTTTTGGTATTCTTTTTTTTCTTTTCCTGTTTTTTGCAGTACCAGGGATTGCCGGGATTGTCTTTGCCTTCGTATTTGCCGGCGTCTTCGACGTGATTGTTTTGGACGGTCGTATTGATCGGCAGATCGCGGTTAAGTACATCGAACGAGTTGAACATAATACCGCACCTCGTTTTCTGGGCGCTGTACTATGATTTATCGACAGAATTTTGAAAAACCTTGAGAAAGACCGGGAGAACTCCCCGACTTTCTCAAGGTTAAAGCAAGGTTATGGAGAGACTTATCTCTCGTTGCCCCAGAGGACGCCGTTCCCCATTTTTTCCCGCCAGGCAGCGCGCCAGCGATGGATTTCCATAAGGTCGATTTCCGGCTTGGGAACGCGGTCTTTGGCGGCGGCCAAGGGAGGAAACGGCTTGTGCGGCTCTTTTTGATACCAGTACGCCACGGTGGCGATTTCTTCGGTCATGCTGTTGGCGTGGCCGTGTTCGATGGAGCCGCGCAGCGATTTTTTGAAAATGATCGGATCTTGCACGTGGAAGCGATAACAATGAGTGCGGCCCATCCAGCCGATTTTGTTGTTCACGCGCGGGTAGCCGAAGAAGGGGTGCATGTAAATTTCTTTAGGACACCAGGACGAGTTGAAATAATCTTCGGTTCCGGTTCCGTGAAGAGAAAAGGGCCATGCTTCGCCGTCGATGCTCCACATATCGTCGCCTTCGCCGTACCACATGGGAGAGGGGCAGTTGACGTAATAATTGACGCCGACGTAGTGGCCTTCGCCTTCGGCGTCGATGATCAGGTAATTGTGTTCATCAGTGGGATTCTCGTCGGCGGGCTGGCGCAGGGCGTTCCATTCGTTTTCGTCGCCTTTCCAGGGCTCGCTGATTTCCTGGTTATACCAGGCGTGGAAGCGAAGCTGATCCCGGGAAATGCGCTTGTGTTCTTCGTAGTCGATATAAAAGTAGAGCGCGTCGCAGCGTTTTTCGGATTGATTTTCCACTTCGATTTTAGCGCCGTTGGCGAAGGGCATGGAGAAATAACAATTCAATCCGCGCCCGCCGGTGGGTCCGGCCGCCAGAGGCATTGAGTTGAAATGGTACTCTTCGCTCCAGCCCTGCCCGAAGAAGTCGCCGATGGGGGCTTCGACGCTGGGATTTTCTTCTCCGTCCCAATACATGCGGATCACCAGCATGCGGCGGTATAGTTTATCCGAATGGGCGATGGTCATCCAAATATGCTTGATGACGCCCGCACCTTTGATGTCGGCGATCAAGGCTTTGGCGCCGGGATCGATCTGGATTCGGTCGGCGTTGCCGCCGGTTTGATCAAAACTGGATATGCGCTTGGTCGTCGCGTCGCGCTTCATGGTCAGGCCGTCGAGCATCCCATGGACGTCGTCGGCCGATGCGCGGGTCGCCGGCAGGCAAGCCAGGAATCCAAGAAAAATGACGATTCCGCAGATTGGTTTGATTTTCGTACAAAACATGTTGTAATCCTCCTGAAAAGTTTCTGGGATCATTTTGAAATAGTCTTTTACCATGGCATAAATCGCGGGAAAATTTAAGCCTTGATTCGCTTTGAAGCGAAGGAAAGACGGGGATTACGATTTTCGCAGGAGATGCGCGATCATCTCCACATGAACGGTCTGGGGGAATTGATCGAAGAGTTTTACGGCGGAAAGTTCGTAAACATCGAAGAGGGCGGCGATGTCTTCGACGCCGCGGCTTGGATTGCAGGATACATAGAGAATATTCTGAAAGGGTTTTGTTTTGAGTGTTTCTATGATTTTCGGATGAAGGCCGGTGCGCGGGGGATCGACCAGCAGCGCATCGTAATCCTGCGAGTCGGGCCAATCCCATTTTTCCGCTTCAAGGCAGGCGAATCGAACCGGCGAGCCGCCGGCGTTGCGTTTGGCCAAGGCGACCGCTTCCGCGTTGTTCTCGACGCCGATGACTTTTTCAAAGCAATCGGACAAAGACAGAGCGAACAGACCGATGCCGCAGTAGAGGTCGATCAAGCCTTGTTTTGTTTTGAACGCCGCCGCCGTTTGCCGCGCGAAATCGACCATGCGATTCGCCATGACGGGATTGGGTTGAAAGAACGAACGCGGGCCGACGCAGAATTCTCTTTCTCCAATTCGCTCCCGGTAGAAGGGTTCGCCCCACAGGTGAATCGGTTCGCCGTCCGAGTTGTCGTTTTCGAGATTGTCGTTGACAAGTTGATAAACGCTGTTGACGTGCTCCAGGCCGTCCCACAGAACCGGGGGCAGGCGCAAGGAATCCGTTACGAACGAGAGTTGGATGTCGCCGGTGAAGACGCCGCGGCGGATGATCAAATAGCGCAGACCGGGGATTTTATGCTTCCCATCCCTATAGGGCAGCCCCAGCTCTTTTACGCGCCGATTGACTTCCAAGGCGGTTTGCATGACCGCCTCGGGCAGCAGGCGGCATTCTTCGAGATTGACCGCCGAATACCACTTGCCCCGCTCGCGCAGGCCGAATCGCCCATTATGCCACCATAAGAAATCCATACGATTGCGATATTCGAATGGGTCGGCGGATTCGATCTCTAATGAAACTCGATCCAGGGGAACGGCGCAGTCCAGGAATCGCTGGAATACCCTGTCGCATTTATACTGCAGTTGGCGGGCGTAGTCGATGTGCTGCCATGAACATCCGCCGCAAACGCCGAAATGGCGGCAGGCCGGTTGAACGCGATGGGGGGAGGGCGCGAGGATTTGTTGAAGAACGCCTTCCCGGCGCCGAATTTTGCGCACTTCGACGATCTCGCCGGGGATCGTATAAGGCGCCGTGAGTTTGCCGCCGGCATCGGTTTTGCCGACGCCCTGACCCTTGCGGTTCAGCGTTTCGATGTGTACAACACGGAGAGGCTGAGGCTTCTGTTTTTGTTGAATATCGTTATTCATGGCAAATTATTTTATACGCACTCGTTGATTTTGGAGAAGGCAAGGTGGAGTATCGAGGCCAGCGGCCCCATAAGAAAGGTTTAGAAGCAAACAAATCCAACGATGCGCCGCTTGGCAAAACTCCGGCGCATGATCTAAAATCACAGCCATGACGAATCCGAATTCATCGACCATTCAAAACATGGCGGAAGACCGGCTGTTGACCGCGACGGCGGTCTTGCTGGGGCTTCTGTACTTTTTTATTCCCGCCGGACGGTTTGAAGGAACGATCTTCGGGATTTCCTTCTCCACGGGATACGACGCTTTCAAAATGGTTCCTCTGCCATTCGCCGCCTGGCTTTCATGGCGATGGAAGCAGAGACGGCCGCTCTGTCCGGAATCGAAGCTGATGCTGCCGTTTGTTTGCCTGCTGATGATTTCCATCGTCGCCGGGATGGGATCGCCGAACGGATGGCAGGCGCTCGCCGATTCGTTGGAGATTCTGTTTTATTTGGGATTTTTGATCCTGTTGCTGGACATCCCCTGGACGCCGCGGCTTTTATATTTAGTCGCCGGCGGCTTCGTCGTGGGGAATTTATATTTAGGCAGCGTGGTCGCGCAGCAATATTGGTCGACGCGGAATGCGCAGGAAATCGTCCGGCTCAGCGGGACCTACGATCATCCCAATCCGCTGGGCGTTTATACCATTCTTGGATTCACCTTGCTTTTGTGGCTGTCTCATACATCGAAAAACAAGGCGTTTTTGTTTTGGACCTGGATCGCCGCCGCCGCCCTTCTTTTCGCCAACTTGATGACCCAATCCCGCACGGCCCTGCTCGCTCTGGCGGCGTGGGGGATCACGGCGGCCTGGATCGGCTCTGCGAGGATGCGGAAATGGATCTGTGCATTTTCCGTGACGATCCTGTTGGCGATGATTCTGCTGACGCCCCAGAGTTTTGTGCGATTATCGCGAATCGGGGAGGAAGCGCCCGATCCCAATCGCATTAACCGTCCCTTGATTTGGCAGCAATATCTCACTCACGAACTTCCCGGCTTATCGCCATTCGGCGTGGGGATGGGGCCGGTCGCCACGTTTCGATTCGGCGATTGGATCGGATCCCACCCCATCGATTCGGCCATATCGCGCGCGTGGGGGCCGCATAACACCTACCTCGCCTGGATGCTTGGCGCAGGGCTCCTGGGCTTGTTCGCGCTCGTTTGGCTGATGAAAACCGCCTGGGATCAGATTCAACGATGCGAGCCGTTTACGAGGTCCGTTCTATCGGCCGGATTCGTTTCCTTTGCCGTGGCTTGTTTGTTTCAGGATCCATTTCTTCACGGCAACCTCCCCCTTGCGTGGATTACTCTTGCGGCGATCGGGGATAAGTTCAGCTGCGAAAATAAAGCGGAGGCGTCGTCATGAATGATGCAATCCGCCGGCATTGGAGATATTGGGTTCTGGCTTCGGGCGTCTTTGCGGCTTCGACCCACTGGCTTTGGGCGAAAGGCTTCATAACGCTGTGGATTTTTCTGGGAGCGCTGTCGTTCGGTTCTTCCCGGCCGTTTGTCATCCATTTGCGAAATCTATGGATGTTTATCGCCGTTTCGGCTTCGATTGGCGGGATCGGGACGGCCTTGGCCGGTTCGCTGCACGCTGTTTTCATCTTCTTGATATGGGCGGGCCTCATCGCTTATGCGGTTTTTCTTTATCGCTCGAATGGGGATGTATGGAAGAAGGAAGATTCCATCTGGCCCTCCCCATTTTGGATTGTTTGTTTTGTGCTGATAGTGGGCGGGAGCGTCTTGCTGGCATTTCCCCTGCTCAGTTTTCTGGTCGGGCAGCCTTTCAAGGCGTCCTGGATTTCTTCTTTGACCTGGGCGGCTTTGGGCGTGATTTTGGCCCATCCTCATTCGATCGAGCGGGATGCGTCTTCCGCCGAAAAACGGCTTTTGAGATGGATGCCGCCGGTTCTTATCGTTATTACATTGTTTGTTCATTTTGTGCAGCACCGCTCTATTGCAGCGAGATTAGAAGCCGCGAAGCAGAGCGGGATTTCTTGTGCGGAGGCGGCGGACGCCGCCGCCAGGCGGGGCTTCTATGGGCTGGCCATGCAGGGCGTCCTTTCTGAGACCGGGCGTTTGCATCGGGAATCGGGCTGGATCGAAGCCGTTGATTATCATCGCGGCATGTGGCGATTCCTCGATAAAGACCGCCTTGCGGCTGCCTATTTGAATGTTTCATCCTTAAAAAATAATCTTTTTTTGTTCACGATCTGTTATGGAAGCAGTCTTGCCTTGCCGCCGGACGAACAGGCCGTGGATGTCGCCGTCCTGCCCGATTTGCAGGCTGTGCGCGTTCTTACTTCGCAAGGGCGAATCCTCGAGTTGGGAGCGGATGGATTGCGCCGCCTTTATCAGGGATTGGAAAATCCCATTGGATTTCACATGCCGTCGAAAGGGCTTCCCATCGCCGTCCTGCATCCGCACAGCATTCAAATCCTCCATGATTTCAATGAAGTAAAAAGCATTCAAACTGCAGTAGATCGCGTATGGACGGATCTTTACATCGATTCAACGGGAACGCAAATTCATACGCTCGACGGAAATGGACGAATCGAGAAATATGTTTATGACCTCGATAATCAATTCTGGTCTCGGGCGGCCGAAGTTCATCCGGCGTTATGGAGCGAATCGGACATTGCGCGAGCGTTTTATCCCGGCGAATTTGATGGATCCTTTTACGTATTGGATTGCGCGGAAGGGATTCATTGGCGTGGAACGCCTCCACTGCCGCCCGGCAGCCCTCTTGACAAGCAATTGAATCATTATTACAACCCGAATCGACGGTTGGCTGTTCGTCTCGATTATTGGGCGCCGCTGTCGAGTTTGATCATTTTAGAGCAGACAGGCCGGATGCTGCTGGCGCCCAAGCCGGATTTTTCCGCCGCCGCCGCTTCTATGGATCAACTGGCTTCGGCCACAAGCGAAATACCCATGCCGATTGAGTCTCTCTTGGAATACGATCCGAATCAAAGCGCGTGGCATCGAAGGTTGGAATCCACATCGATGGCCGTCCTGCCGGAATGTAATACGATCCTCAAGCTGCAGCGCAACGGCGTTTTGCAGGCGATCGCCATGCCGCAGCGCTTTCATATTCGATTTGTCCATCCGGAAGATTATCGGATGCCCGCAGAGGCTTCTTCTCTCTCTCAGGATTCAGGCCAATAAATGGAAGGTATAGTAGAGCGCCGTCGCGCCAACGCCGATGATGACTATGCTGAAGAGAATCAAGATGACAAGCATGAATTTTTTTCGCTCCGCTTCGCCGCATTCATGAGGAATGACGGATCGGCAATTCGGGCAATTTACGGAATTTAAGGGGATTCGCCGCCGGCAATAGGGGCATTCGATTTTGATCCAATTCATGGCGTCACCTGAGAAAGTTCTAGATGGAATTTGGCATTGCCATACTCAAAAAGTTACACGCCTCCCCGAATTCAATAAAAAGATATAGACAATAAGTAAATGAACGTTTGGGCGGAATTGCATTCGGCCAAACTCACGATAAATTCCCATCGTTTTTTTATGGAAATAGTCTATCGCGAAGAACTAGGATTGTCGATAGTTGCCGCTGGAATTTCTCCCATTTGAATAGCGGCCGTTGGCGCCCCGCCCGTTTCTTCCTCTTCCATTAGCGGCATTGCCGTTAAAGCCTTTGAAGGATACGGCGCCTTCGGTCAACATGTCTTCGAGGGCCATTTTGAGTTGAAGGCTGGGCTGCACTTTCGATTCGAGTTTGTATTCCACGACGCCGACTTCGGGCACGTTGACATGGAGAAAGACTTCGATGTCGCCCGGCGTATAGAGAATTTGTCCTTTCAGGCGCAAAATACCCTCTTCATCAAAGTGATCCGCTGAGAACGAGACGTGCATTTCGCGGATGTATTGATTCCAGGCTTCTTCGAAGGTGAGGATGCGATCCGCCCGAACCGAAATTTGATCGCCTCGATGATTGGCTTGACCTTCCACAACCAGCAAAGCGTTTTCCACCATGATCGATTCGCGTTTTTCCAGCATATCGGGCATGACGGCCACTTCGATGGCGCCGCTTTTATCTTCGAGCATGATCAGCCCCATGCGATCGCCGCTTTTGATCTTCTTTTTCTTGACGCCGGTTACGATGCCCGCCATGCGCACCCGCCCCAATTCTTTCTTCTCGATCAGATCCCCGGCTTCATCGGAGGCGAAAATGGTCATTTCGGCTTCGTGTTCGTTGAGGGGATGTCCGGAAATATAGATGCCTAAAAATTTCTTTTCATCCTTCAGGATTTCGCTTTGGCTCAATTCGGGCAGATTGAGCAATGGCTCTTCGGGGGCGTCGTCTTCGTCTTCGAAGGCGCCAAAAAGCGAATCTTGCCCGATGGCGCGGTCGTGGAGCACGCCGTGCGCGCGCTCGATGGCGTTGGGGTAAGCGTCGAGAAGCGTGGCGTGCGTATAGCCGAACGAATCGAACGCGCCCGCGCGGATCAGTCCTTCCAGAACAGTTTTGTTAAGGATCTTGGAATCGGCGCGTTCGCAGAACTCGAACAGGGATTTGTAGGGGCCGTTTTTTTCTCGTTCGTGGATGATGGCCCTGACGGCGACGGCGCCGACGCTTTTGATGGCGGCCAGGCCGAATCGTATTCCTTCGTCGGTGACGGTGAAGTTTTCTTTCGATTCATTGATGTCGGGCGGCAGAACTTGAATGCCTAGATCTTTACAATCCCGTACGTATTTAACCACCTTGTTTGCGTCGCCCATATCGGTGGTCAGCAGAGACGCCAGAAACGCTTCAGGGTAGTGCGCTTTGAGATAGGCGGTTCGATACGTGATAATCGCGTAGGCGGCGCTGTGCGATTTGTTGAAGCCATAGCCGGCGAACTTGAAGATCAGGCTCCACAACCGCTGTGCGATCGCTTTATCGACGCTGTTCTTTTTGGCGCCTTCGTAAAAATCTTTCTCCATCCCGACCAGAATGGTTTCTTTCTTTTTTCCCATCGCGCGGCGCATCAGGTCGGCTTGCCCAAGAGAGAAGCCGGCGATCACGTTGGCGATTTTCATAACTTGCTCTTGATAGAGGATGATGCCGTAGGTTTCTTTAAGGATCGGCTCCAGGGAGGGATGATCGTAAACAATTTCCGCTTCGCCTTTTTTGCGGCGAATAAAATCGTCCACCATGCCGCTGCCCAGCGGGCCGGGGCGATAAAGGGCGAGCAGGGCGACGATGTCGCTGAAGGTTTCCGGCATCAGTTGGCGCAGGATTTCCTTCATCCCCGTCGATTCCAGTTGGAAGACGCCGTTGGTTTTCGCTCGTCCAAGCAGTTCATACGATAGAGGATCGTCGAGCGAGATGTTGCGGATGTCGAAATCGGGATCGTGGCGTTCATGGATGATCTCGACGGCGCCGTCGATGACGGAGAGGTTTTTCAAGCCCAAGAAGTCCATCTTGAGGAGGCCGATGGTCTCCAGCATTTTCATTTCGTATTGGGTTGAGACGTCTTCTTCTTTATTGGCGCCGCGCATGAGCGGGGTGAATTTGCACAGATCGTCGGGCGCGATGATGATGCCCGCCGCATGGGTGGAGGTTTGCCGCACCATGCCTTCGATGGCCAGGGCGTGTTGAAAGAGTTCCTTGTGAATTTCATCCTGATTGCGAATGCGCTGAAGTTCGGGAACTTCATCCAAGGCTTTTTGAAGAGTGATTTTCAGATCGTCGGGAATCAGTTTGGAGATGCGGTCGCCTTCCGAAGCGGGAAGACCCAGGACGCGGGCGACGTCGCGCACCGCGTTTTTGGCGCCGATGGTGCCGAAGGTGGCGATCTGAGCCACGCGGTCCTTGCCGTATTTTTCATATGTATAGCGAATGACTTCGTCGCGGCGCTTATCGGAAAAGTCGGTGTCGATATCGGGCGGGGAAATGCGCTCCGGATTCAAAAAACGTTCAAACAGCAATCCATGCTCCAGAGGATCGATGTCTGTAATATATAAACAATAGGCGACTACCGAGCCGGCCGCCGAACCGCGGCCCGGGCCTACGGGAATTTTTTGGCGCCGGGCAAAATTCATGAAATCCCACGTGATGAGGAAGTAGCCTGTAAAATCCTGCCCGATGATGACATCCAGTTCTTTTTCGATGCGCTCCTTGATTTCCGGCGATAGATCTCCATATCGTTCTTCCGCGCCTTTATAAACCAATTTGCGTAAATAATCGACGTGGGAAGTTTCTTCTTTGGGGATCTCAAAGTTGGGCATGAACAATTTGCGCCCGTCGTATTTCAGTTCGACATT
The DNA here is from genome assembly GCA_016934335.1 of Candidatus Omnitrophota bacterium. GTDB lineage: Bacteria > Hinthialibacterota > Hinthialibacteria > Hinthialibacterales > Hinthialibacteraceae > JAFGTC01. The sequence continues at coordinate 22,573 of JAFGTC010000020.1, forward strand.
GCATGGCTCGGCCGCCAGCCAGGTGTTTTCGATAGCGTCTTCGAATCCCGGAAGTCCTTGAATCATCTGATCTTTTGATTTGAGATAGAGTTCCCGGGTCGATATTTTGAGGCGGTCGGGATCATTGAGGGTTTTTTTCGTCCCGATGCAGATCAAACAATCCTGGGTTTTCGCATCTTCGGGATTGATGTAATGAACGTCGGCGGTGGCGACGAGAGGAATTGACAAGTCATCCGAGAGTGCGCGCAGTCCTTCGTTGACCCTGCGCTGTTCGGGCATGCCGTTCCCCTGGACTTCGAGGAAGAAATTTCCCTCGCCAAATATATGTAAGTACTCTTCTGTAAGTGACTTGGCGCTTTTGTAGTCATCATCCAGAATGGCGTTGGGGATTTCGCCTTTCAGGCAGGCGGTCAAACCGATGAGGCCTTCGGAATATTGCTTCAAGGCGGCGTGATCGATGCGAGGCTTGTAATAGAATCCTTCGAGTTGAGCGATCGAACAGAGGCGCATAAGATTTTGATAGCCCACCTGGTTTTTGGCCAATAAAACGAGATGGTATGCCGTTCGGTCATTCAAGTCGTCGATGTTCGCGTCGCTTCTGCCCCCTTTGCGGTCGAAGCGCGAACCGGAAGTCACATACGCTTCGACGCCGAGAATCGGATGCAGATCGGCGGCGACGGCTTTTTGATAAAATTCGAACGAGCCGTGCATAACGCCGTGATCGGTGAGAGCCAAGCGGCTCATTCCCAGCTCTTTGGCTCGTTCAATCAAGTTTTTGATGCGGCAAGCGCCGTCGAGAAGACTGTATTCGGAGTGAACGTGGAGGTGGACGAAGTTGGAGGCGGACATACAATATCCCTCAACCGGTTGAGCGCTATAATGCCGCGGGCGCATTCCCGGAGTATTTTATCGATATAATTAATGCTAGATGCACCGTATTATCTTTCAATGATGAAGTTATCATAATAAAATAGAAAGCGGTGTCAAGAAAAATCGATTTTCCTCGTACTGAATGAATTTTGGTTTGAAGAATGAAGGAGATTTTTCTCCACGGGAGTGAGCAAAAAAATGGCGACAACTTCTATCGCTCCAGCAACGGCCTCTTCTCTTCCAAAAGAAGAACTGCTGCAAGCTTATCGAGAGATGCTTCTGATACGGCGATTCGAAGAGCGCATGGCGCAAATGTATCAGCAGGGCAAAATTGGAGGCTTTTGCCATCTTTACATCGGTCAGGAAGCGGTGGCCGTCGCCGCACAGCATGCGCTGCGCCCCGACGATTACATGATTACGTCCTACCGCGATCATGCGCATCCCTTGGTTCGCGGTACGGATCCCATGCGATGTGCGGCGGAATTGTTCGGCAAAGAAGCGGGCGTAGCGCGCGGCAAGGGCGGATCGATGCACTTTTTTGATGTGGAGCGAAACATGTACGGCGGTCACGGCATCGTCGGCGGCCAGATCCCAGTTGCTACGGGCATGGCGTTCGCGTCCAAATATCGGGAAGAAGACCGGGTGACCATGTGCTTTTTTGGTGAAGCGGCCATGAACCAGGGGACTTTCCACGAGTCGCTCAACATGGCGTCGTTGTGGGGCCTTCCGGTCATTTATGTCTGTGAAAACAACCAATACGGCATGGGCACGGCCCTGGAGCGTGCGAGCGCCGTCACCGATTTGTCGCGCCGCACGGCGGGCGCGTACAATATCGAAGGCTATGCCGTCGACGCCATGGATTTTTTTGCAACCTACGAACTGTTCAAGAAATGCGCCGACAAGGCTCGCCAAGAGAATCGGCCGACGTTCATTGACGCGATCTGCTACCGATTCCGCGGGCATTCCATGTCCGATCCCGTGCATTCTCATTATCGGACGAAAGAAGAAGTCGAAGAGATGCGCAAGAAGGATCCCATCCGGGTGATGGTTCGTCATTTCGATGAAAATGGACTCTATGAGGAGGCCTTTTTGAAAGATGTGGATAAGGAAGTGAAGGAGCACGTCAACGACGCCGTGAAGCGGGCTGTTGAATCTCCCGATCCCGGCCTCGAAACTCGATGGGAAGACGTCTACACCGATTAATTCAGGAAGGATGCAAACATGCCGGTAATCGAATTTCGCGAAGCCCTCAACCAGGCGATGTGCGAAGAAATGGAGCGCGACGAATCCATCTTCCTGATGGGGGAGGAAGTCGGCCTCTATAACGGGGCGTATAAAGTTTCCAAGGGCATGATGGATCGATTCGGCGCCAGGCGAGTCGTCGATTCGCCTATTACGGAGAATAGTTTTGTGGGGTTGGGCGTCGGCGCGGCGAATGTGGGCCTGCGGCCCATTATCGAAGTCATGACTTTCAACTTCGCGATTATCGCTCTCGATCAGATCATCAACAACGCCGCCAAGATGCGCTACATGTCCGGCGGGCAGTTGAAGACGCCAATGGTCATCCGGGGGCCGGGCGGCGCGGCGCACAATCTGGCCTGCCAGCACTCGCAGGCCATCGAAAGTTTTCTCGTTCATACGCCCGGGTTGAAAGTCGTGACGCCTTCCACGCCGTATGAAGGCAAGGGATTGTTGAAATCCGCCATCCGCGACGACAATCCGGTTTGCTTCATCGAAAGCGAAGTCATGTATGGCATGAAAGGCGAAGTGCCCGAAGAAGAATATCTCATCCCGCTCGGCGTTTCGAACAAGATTCGCGACGGCGGCGACTGCACGCTGGTCTCCTATTCGAAAATGATTCATGTCTGCATGGAGGCGGCTCAAAAACTGTCCGAGGGGGACGGCGTTGAATGCGACATTATCGATCTTCGCACATTGCGGCCGTTGGATATGAACCCGGTCTATGAATCGATCGCCAAGACCAATCGCGTCGTCATCGTGACGGAAGCGTGGCCCATGTGTTCGATGGCTTCGGAAATCTCGTCGCTGGTTGCCGAGCATGTTTTTGACGATCTGGACGCTCCCCCGGCGCGGGTTTCTTCGGAGGACATCCCGCGCCCCTATGCCAGCAATCTGGAGCATGCGGCGTCGGTGACGCCTGAGAAGGTCGTTCAGGCGGTTAAAAAAGTCTGTTATCTGGCGGATTAACGGGAGGGTATGGACAGTGGCCACAATCATTGAAATGCCGAAATTAAGCGACACCATGACGACCGGGAAAATCATTTCCTGGCTTAAAAAAGAGGGCGATGCGATCGAGTCGGGCGAAGCGATCGCCGAAGTGGAAACCGACAAAGCTACGATGGAGTTGGAAGTCTTCGAAGACGGCGTCTTGTTGAAAATACTGGCGGAAAAAGACAGCGATGCGCCGATCGGGGCGGCGCTGGCGATTCTCGGAGAAGAGGGCGAAGACATCACCGGCCTCATGGAACAAGCCAAATCTCAGACCGGGGAAGCGTCTGTCGCAGAAAAACAAGAAGAGAAAGAAAAGGTTGAGGAAGCGCCTTCAACAGCGGCGGAAGCGGCCGGAGCGGCCGCGGCCGCTCCAAAACAGCCGCCGTCGTCGCCCGCCGCCAAAGAAGAGGATGGGCGCATTCGAATCTCGCCGGTGGCGCAGCGGATCGCCGCTGAAAAAAATGTGGAAATCCGCTTGATTCAAGGTTCGGGGCCCGGCGGGCGGATCGTGAAGCGAGACGTCGAAGAGTTTCTCGAAAAAGGCGGCGTAAAGCCAGGCGCCGCGCCGGCGCCGGCCGCGGCGCCGAT
>JAFGTC010000141.1 GCA_016934335.1 Candidatus Omnitrophota bacterium
AGTTTTTCCTATTCCTTCGCCGTCGAAAACGAAGTGAAGCTGCGCATCGGCCGCAAAGTCAACCGCCTTCTGACCGAGGATCGCATCAAGGAACTGGTCGATCAATTATACGACGCATCTCTCAATAATTTGGATCTGTTCTTTAATCAATACTTGATCCGAACCGTTCAACAATACGATTTGGAACTCAACTCAGACATCACCCGGCAGGTATTGGAGCGCATCCTCCAACACGGCGCAAAATACAAGCCGGACGGATTGAAAGCCCTGGGCGTGATCCTCTTTCTCTGGGGCAGAAATCACTCCTTCACGAATCGAAAATCGAAAATCGAAATTACCAATCCCCTCGCCATTAAAGGTTTGGTGGATGAAGAAGCCACGCGTCTGGCGAGTCAGCTGATTCTCCTGCAGCATCTGCGCAACCCTTATATTCATCCCGAATTCAACGAGCACGAAAAAACCGAATCGGTCCGCTGCGCAACCGTCGCTTGTTTATCGCTGGTCAGTAAAATCGTTTAATCTCAATGGGCTTCTTTTCTGATGAACGTTCTTTTTATTCTCCCTCAAATCCCCTATCCCCCCCACAGCGGGGGGCGGATTGTCACCTGGAATACTGTAAAGCGATTTTCAGAAACATGCCGCGTTTCGGTGGTCTGCCTTTATCATCATCCCTCCGAACTGGAGTCGCTGCATGAAGTGCGCCGCGTCTGCGAAGAGGTCGCCGCCTTTCCCGCGCATGGGAAATGGTCGCTCCCGCCTCTGGTGAAATCCCTGGCGTCTTTCCGCCCTTACAAGGCGCATCGTTTTTGGAATCCTCAAATGGCCGAGTATATTCAACGACTGCTTCAACGCCGTTCGTTCGACGTCATTCACGCTCAGAATTTTTACACGGCGTCTTATGTCGAGGGGCGCGAGTCGGCCTTCAAAATCCATTATAAAGAAAACATCGAAGGAAATATCTTGCTGCGATTCGGCCAGGCTTCCGGAAATCCCTTGATCAAACTGGCGGCTTGGCTGGAAGGGCTTCGCACACGCCGGCATGAAGTCGATTTATGCCGGCGCTTCGATCAAATCCTCGCCATCTCTCCGCTCGACCGCGATGCTCTGCTTGCCCTGGATGAGGCGCTGCCTGTTCAACATCAGCGCCCGGGCGTCGATCTGGCCGCCTATCCTTTTCTCGATGAGCCGGCGGGGCCGCCCTCGATTCTTTTCACCGGAACCATGTCTTATTATCCCAACGCCATCGGCGTGCAGCAGTTTCTCCGCGACAGTTGGCCGCTGGTTCGAAAGCAGATTCCGGAGATGGAATGCTGGATCGTAGGCGCTCATCCTTCGAAGACCATCCGCGACTATGACGGGCGGCAGGGCGTTCATGTTACCGGCCGCGCGCCGAGCATCGACGAATATCTGCGTAAAACATCGATCTATATTGTCCCGTTGACGATCGGCGGGGGGATTCGCCTGAAAATCCTGGAGGCGATGGCCTCCGGCCGCGCCATCGTCAGCACTTCCATCGGCTGTGAAGGGCTCGACGTTCAGCATGACGGCAGCCTGTTGATCGCCAATGAGCCGCAAGCGTTCGCGCAGGCCATTGTTGCATTGGCGCAGGATTCCGCCAAACGAAGCCGAATTCGAAAAAAGGCTCGCTGTCTTGTGGAAGAAGTCTACGATTGGGATCGCATCATTCCGCGCCAGGTGGAGCAGTACCGTCTTCGATTTGGCCAAGCGAGGGAAGGGGAGTCGGCGTCGGCGCCGCCTTGTTGAGTTCGAGGGTGGTTGTCGTGGCGAAATCGGCGATGATCTGGGCGGCGGCGTCTGGATTGGATTTTCCCAAGGCCACGAACAATTCCTTCCGCCCTCTCGATTGAAACCGGTGCAGTATCTTCAAGAGAAGGAGTTGGCTGTCTCTGATCTTTTCCTGCACGGCGGCGAGGTCGTCTTGATTCTTTTCCAGGCGCTCCCGATTGAGCCGAATTTTTTCCTGAATATCCTGGAGAGCGATCTCATCGACGGCGCCGGTCTGTTGTTGCTGGAGCAGAGATTGCTCTTGCTGGCGGAGTTGGATTTCTTCGTTTTGCAGAGTCTGCCCCTCTAAATTCAAACGGCGCTCCTCCAGCATCTGGTCGGGGGGATTGTACAGATTGATCATGATCTGGGCGATCTCCTTCCCCTTCGCCGACGACAATGTGGTAGCTATGTCTTCTTCATATTGACTCAGTTCGCTCTTTTGGCTCTGCTCCAGCTGCTGTTTGATGTCGAGGTAGGCCTGCAAATAATCCGAGGCTTGTTTGGTGAGATCCGCCAACAATGACTGCTGCTGATCGAGGATCGCCTGTTTGTCTTCCAGGCGCCGCTCCCATTCCTCCAGTTGCTCCTGCTTCTTTCGAGTTTGCTCGAGCTGCTCGGCGAAGTTCTGCAGCAAAACCGGCATGGGCGTATCGGGATCGCCGATCAACTGCTCAAGCGTGATGAATTCCTCTTGCGGAACATCGGTTGCGCTTTGGATCACGGCGGTTGCGCTTCGGGGAGACGGGTTGAAAAGCGGAATCTTGCGCAGCATGGATTGATCGATGACGCCGGTGTAATATCCAATGGCCGCAATTCCGGCGATCAGCGCGAGAGGCACGATCAAGTAAAGCAGAACGCCGCCGAATTCCTTTCGCCGAATGAACTTCTGCGTTCCGATTTCATCCATGATCGCCCCCTCTTCTTTGCGCATTTCCGTTTCCCATTCCTGGCGCCGGCGCTCCTTCAGGCGCTCCAGTACTTTTTTTTCTTGATAGAGTTGAATTAATTCTTCCTGTTTGAGCGATTTATCATTTTTGTGTTGAGCGATCTCATCATACCGCCTGGATTCTTCTCGATTTGTGAATTGCGTGAAAAGATCCAATTCGCTCTCCGCCTGGATTAAATTTTGATCGTCGACTTCTTCCATCAACCGCCGCCGGAGATTGTGAACCGCCTGCCGCCCCTCTTCGATCTCTCTTAAAAGCCGCTGGATATTCTGTTCAATCGCCGCGATTTCCTCTTCCACGCGCTGAATGTTGTAGTCCTTCAGGCGCATTACCGGATCGAAGCGGTATTGGAAATTTCTCATGAGGGGCCTCCTCTCGCCGTCGCGGGCGGCTTGGATGTTGTGGACAATGGCGGTTTTTTCGGTTGGGGAGAGGTTCGCTGCTGAGTCGGCGCGGCCGGCGGTTGATTAGCCGGAGATTGATTGGCCGGCCCCGGCCGGCGGGGTTCGCATTGTTTGGCGATGTCCATCATCTGGTCGAGAGATTCCTGGTAGGGAAACGCTTCCTGGATGCGCTGCTTCAGAAAAGCATTGATGGTCGGCGTCATCTGGATGGCCAGATCGATTTCGGGATTGCTGCCTTTTTGATACGCGCCGATGTTGATCAAATCTTCGGCGTCGCGGTACACCGAAACAAGTTCCATCACCCGCCGGGCGGATTGAAAGTGATCGGGCGGAACGATGTCCACCATCGCGCGGCTGACGCTCTGCAAAATGTCCACGGAAGGATAATGGTTGCGATGCGCCAGCTGGCGCGAGAGAACGATGTGTCCGTCCAGAATGCCGCGGACGGCGTCGGCGATCGGTTCGTTCATGTCGTCGCCTTCCACCAGCACGGTGATCAATCCGGTAATGGTGCCTCGGTCGGGCGTGGTTCCCGCGCGCTCGAGAAACGAGGGCAGCATGGAAAACACCGACGGCGTATAACCGCGCGTGGTTGGCGGTTCGCCGGCCGCCAATCCCACTTCACGCTGCGCCATGGCCATCCGGGTGACGGAATCCATCATGAACAAAACGTCTTTGCCCTGGTCGCGAAAATATTCGGCGATAGTCATGGCGGTCAAGGCGCCCTTGACCCGCAGCAGGGGTGGATTGTCGCCGGTCGCCGCAATGAGCACGCTTCGCTTGAGGCCTTCTTCGCCCAGGTCTTTCTCGAGAAATTCCCGCACTTCGCGGCCGCGCTCGCCGATCAGGGCGATCACGTTGACATCCGCCTCCGTGGAGCGCGCGATCATTCCCATCAAGGTGCTTTTTCCGACGCCGCTCCCGGAGAAGACGCCGATGCGCTGCCCTTTGCCCCAGGTCAGAATGGAATCGATGACTTTCACGCCCGTCGAAAGAGTTTTTTGGATGCGCTTCCGGTGGATGGCGTCGGGCGGCCGATTGTAAATGGATCGCAGCGTGTTGGTTTTAGCGGGGCCCTTGCCATCCGACGGCCGCCCCAATCCGTTCAGGATGCGCCCCAGCAGCCCTTCGCCGCATTTCACCTGCAGCGGCCTCCCTGACGAGACGACTTCGCAGCCGGGCCGAATGCCGGTCATCTCGCCGAAAGCCATGAGGATCACGCGGCCGGATCGAAAGCCGACAATTTCGGCGGGAATCAATTCGCCGCCCGACGAGGGCTTAATATAAACCAGATCTCCAATCGCTCCGCCCGGGCCGCGCGACAGAATCACGACGCCCACCAGCTCGTCCACGTAGCCGCGCTGGCGGATGGGATGCGTCATTTCCAGAGACCACCGAATATTGTCCCAATCGATGGGATGAGGAGAAAAGGTCATGGATTCAATAACGTCTCGTCGAGAATTTGCAGCTGCTTGTCGATGCGGCCGTCCACGCCGCCCGCGCCCGACTCGATGATGACGCCGCCGCGCTTGACGCGCAGATCCGTTTGCACCTCGATCTTCTCGATGTCGTCAAACATTTTGGTGAATTCGGGCGTCCATTCCTCCACCTTTTTCTGATCGTCGGGATGAACCAAAACGCGAAGGCGCTGCCGGTCCGCCGCCAGGCGAATGCATTCCCGGGCGACGCGAACCACGATTTCATCATCGGCGTCCAATTTATCTTGAATCACGCGGCTGACGATCTCGGAAGCCAGCCGGCGGATTTCGAATTCCTGATCGCGAATCATGCCCTCGAGAATGTCGCGCGCCTCGGCGATCATCTGCTTTAAGTCTTTGACGACGTCCGCAACTTGCTTCCGGGCTTCTTGGAGCCCCTGATTCAATCCTTGCTGACGCCCTTCCTCCTGCGCCTGCTCTTTGGCCTGCTCCGCCTCCGTCTTGGCCTGCGTCCTGAGTTCCTCCGCCTGTTTTTCCGCATCGGCGGCGATCATGTCCGCCTGCTGAGCGGCGGCGCGGAGAATTTCTTCCTCCTGATCGCGGGCTTTTTCCAGGATGAAAGCCGCTTCGTCGTCGGCGTGGCGGAGCACTTTATCCCGCTCCACGACGCGGTAGGCGCGCTCTTGTTTAACATTGGGCGCTTTGATGATTCGAGCCAAGTTTATTGATCCTTTTTGGTGAATGGCAACTGATTCAGTTCTTCCAGGGAGAACACAATTTTTCCGCCGCTTTTCTCTATCCAATATTCTACTTGGAGATTGATATGCACGCCATCGTTTTCCCCGGAGCGCCGGAAATCACTGCGGAATCCGTGGATGATTTTATTTCCCAATCCGAAGGCGAATCCGATTTCCGAGGCGGTTCCCGAATCGACGTCGCAGCCGTCGAGCACCGCCAAAACGCCGTCGCAGCTCTGCAGCAGGGAAGCATTCCGCTCGGCGATTTGCATGGAAGCGGCATGCAGATTCCGGCGGCGGGCTTCCGGGTCGGGTATGGCTTGCGCCTCGCGCAATTTCTGCTCCAAATCTTGAGAGGCATCCCAGGGATTCACGGGCGTAACGCCCAAGTCTCGCAGCCGTTCGCAAAGAATCGGCAGCAGCAGGCGGCCGCTTTCATAAAATCCCAAGGGGGAGGCGATAAAGATTCTCATTGTTTTTGTACTTTCATTCTCATATCGTATGATGCGCCATTCGATCAATCCGCCGGGGCGCGATGCGATTGTTTATCCGCTCAACCAGGCTTTGATGATGGCGGCCACTTCCTCCGGCTTCTCGGCCGCATAATTGACGACATGCTCCTGCATCTTGAGGCGCCGCTGCTCTTCCGCGGGCAGGCTGGCGATATCGCCGAAATGCGCCAGGCCCAATTGAGACAAGGTCAGTTCCTTGGCTTCGGTGACCGGTTCGATGGGGATTTCTTCCTCTTCCTCCATCTCTATTTCCACGGGAGCGAACGCTTTGTTGAAGAAGGCGTAGACGAAATAGCCGAGTACGAATAATAGAATAACGGGCAAAATGGAAGTTGCGGCCGTTTCGATATTGCCCCACATCTTCGCGCTCGCCTGTATTTTCTTCTGCGTATCGTCGAAGGGATATTCCACCAGGACAAATTTGTGAATGGAATCGGTGGTTTCATCCGGAGGCAGCCCCACCACGCCGCGCGTTCGGCGGCGCAGGACTTCGATCAATTCGGGAGAGCGGGGGACGCGTTCGCCGCTCTCTTTATCTTCGACATAATTCAATGCGATGGAGACGGCGATCTCTTTGATTTCGCCGGTCGGCATTTCCCGCATGATTTTTGTCCACGGGTATTGGTAGTTGGTGATCGATTCGGAAATGGAACTGTTCATCCCGACTTGCGCGCCGATGCCGGTATCCTGGGTTGGAACGTTGGATTCGATTCCGGGAGGGCCCGACGGCGAGGGGCTGGTGTTTTCTTCTTCGTAGGTTTTTTCGCTGACGGGCGCGGCCAGATCCGTTTGGATCTCCGTTTGATCGATGCGCTCCTTGGTCCAATCGAGAACGGCGGTGACTTTGACGTCGTAATTGTTCTCTCCCACCATGATGTGCAGGGCGTCTTCGACCTTGCGGCGGAGGATGTCTTCGATGGCCAATTGGACTTCCAACTGCTTGGTTTTCATTTCAACGCCGACTTCGGCGGTCGTCGCTTCGCTCAGCAGTTTGTTGTTGCGGCCTAAGATGACTACTTTTTTCGGTTCGAGTTTCGGTACGCTGGCCGCCACCAGGTTTTGGATGCCGATCACCTGATCCTTGGAAATGGCTCCCCGGGAAATAATCTGCACCGAGGCGGAAGAGGGGACGGAGTCGTCGCGGAACAATCCCGGCTCCGGAAACGTAATATGCACCCGGGCGTCGGTGATGTTATCGGCGCCCCGGATGATGGTGGCTTCGATTTCGTCCTGCATGGCCTGCTTGTAGTTGACGTCAAACATGCGGTCGGTCATGCCTAGCCGCGTCTGTTCGAACAATCCCCAGCCGACGCCGGTGTCGGGGCCGATTAAATTGTCGTTGGCCAATTTCATCGATGCGCGCGCAAATTGACTCTTCTCCACCAATATGGTTTGCGGATTGGGGAGTTCATACTTGAAATTCTCTTCTTCCAGTTTTTGAACGATGCGTTCTAATTCGGAGGGGTTGTCGCTTCGCGCCAGCGTAACCATCTGCGGGCGGCTGGCCAGGTAGACGGCGAACAGCATGGCCGCCATCAGCACCGCGGGAGCGGCGACAAAAAGAATTCTTTGCTGCATGGAGAGGTTTTCCCAGACGCGGGCTACCTGCTCCCGGACCTGTTGGTAGAACTCGTTCATGCGCCTCTCCTCCATGAAATCCTAGTCGTCCGTCAATCTTCAGCGGTGGATGCTGATGCGCTGTCTCCGCCGCACTTTTGCCGATCGAAAAGGGGCGATGGATTCAGCGGCATGGCTTCAGGCGCAGCCCGTTTCAGTATTGACGGCGTAATAAAGCCGGATTCGCAGCGATCGCATTTATGTTGAACCGCCTCCCGCCAGGATCTGCTGCGCGAGCGCCGCATCGGGAAGCGGACTATTATCGGAGCGGCTAATGGGAGTCTGCGCGCCGCGATCCCATTGCGCGCCCGGATCGAACCACTCCTGTTGACTTAAGTCGAGCCAAATCTGATTTTTTTGGCCGGCTTGAATCAGAATGGCGTCGCCTTCCAGTTCGAACAGGATATTTTCAGATTCGAGATACCCCTGCACGAGATTGAAAAGAGTCGGGTTATCCGTCGAGATCAGCTTCACCATATTTTGATCGGGGCTAAGGATAAAAACGGCTGTCAATAACCCCCACGTAATCAATGGGATGCTCCATAAATAGAATTGGCTGTTAATGGAGCGGCCTGTCGTGGTTTTATATCGTACATCGGCGGCCGTGGTCACCATCCGAATCATCCTTCCTTTTCATTACTCCAACAATAGACAGTAAAAGTCAGGTTAAAATCACTTTCAAATCAATTGGCGCTTAGAATATGTACATGGAAAGAGGGGGAGAACAAGTCGGCGGGGTCGCCTCCGAAATGCTTTGGAGACGCCGTTATTTCATCCGTAGAAAGATGAATCGACCGATGCAACACTGCTCCTCAACCCTTTCCCAAACCAAAAGCCATTAATGGCAAAAAAATCAAGTAGTTTATTCAAACTCATCCCGGCGAAAAAATCAAGCGGCTTTTTCAAAATTAATAATGATTATCATTATTACTTTATAAAAATTTTTTTTCCGAACAATCGTGATGTTCAAATTTCAACTTTTATACCGGCATGCGGCGAAGTTCGTTCCAGGCCTCCATCAATTGATTGCGGATCTGCATCAATAAGTTGAAAGCGATGCCGGCTTCTTCGGTTGCGGCGATGACTTCGTGGATGCTGCTGATTTCGCCGGTGACCAGTTTTTGGATTTTATCGTTGGCGCCCGATTGCAGATTGTTGACTTCGTTGATCGATTTTTTCAATAAATCAACAAAGGAATCCCCGGACGTCTGGGGCGCCCCGGGTCCGATCTCACCCATTTGGACTTGCTCCGCCGGAGCGGGGCCGGCCGGCCCGACGGGCATACTGCTGTATGGATCGACCATGGTCTATTGTTTATCTCCGTTTATTGATCTTTGTTCTTGTCGCCGTCAGCCTCCGAATTTCCCTGAGGTTGAATGGAATTCTGGATGAAGTGCTGCATCATTTGATGGGCTTGCATGGTGTCGGTGAAAGCGGTTTTGGCGGCGTCCATCGCATTTTGAACATTCTCGTAATTGGAGGAGGAGGCGTCGGCCACCTGATCAGCTTCTTGATTGATTTGTCCCAGGGCCCGCATCAATTCGCTTTGGAAATTGATGTTTTGCGTCTGGGACTGTGGAGAAGAGGTCTTCTCTGTTTTGTCCTGTTCAACAGGGCCGATCCCTTGTGGGAATGGATTTATGGAATTGATGTCGGCCATCATTCTGACTCCCTATCATTCAAATAAAATCCATGAATCATCACGAGTTGCCTCCCATTTGAAGGGCGCGCTGTTCGATCTCTTTGAAGGCGTTGAACGCCGTCACATTGGCTTCGTAGGCGCGCGAGGCGTCGATGATATTCACCATTTCGGTGGTGACGTTGATGTTGGGCCTCAGCACCATGCCGTTTTCGTCCGCATTGGGGTGACCCGGATCGAAAATTTTAATGAACGCCATTTCGGAGCGGTCTTCGACGATTTTTTGCACTTTCACGCCGCTGCCGATGGTTTGATTGAGGCGCCGCCGTTCGGTCGACAAGGATTCGGCGAATGTTTTGCCGGGCGCTTCAAACAGGACTTCGCGGCGCCGGTAGGGCGTTCCTTCCGCGGTAACCATGGTGTTGGCGTTGGCGATATTGTTGGAGATCACATCCAGCCGGATGCGCTGGGCCGTCATTCCCGATGCGCTGATGGAATAACTCATGAATGCGCTCCTATCGCCTTTTTCTTATTATTATCCATTATACCGATCCCGCCCTTTGAATCACATTTCGCAGACTGCTGTATTTGCGGCTCAGCAGTTCCGTGAATTGCAGATTCCTTTGGGTGTTCTGAGCCAGATCGGCCATTTCCTGATCGATGTTGACATTATTGCCGTCCGCGCGAAAGCGGGTTTCGTTGTCGATTGCGACTTGCGCGCGGCTTTGGGAGATTTCTTTGACCCCGCCGATGATGAAGTGGGCGGGATGGGTGCGCTGTCCGATGAATCCCTCGCCGCGGAGCGATCGTTTTAATTGATCTTCGAAGGAGACTGTGGCTCTCTGGTAGTTGGGCGTATCGACGTTGGCGATATTGTTGGCGATGGCCTGATGGCGTCGATTGACTCCTTCGATGCCTTTTTTGAGAACATTGAGAGTCACGTTTTCGAATATTCGCCCGATGATCATATTATAATCCCATCATTTAAGTATAGAGTATCCATTAATTCAAGCAAAATACATACCATTCAATTTCGATCGCCCGGGGAAGGATTCCGCCCAAGACAGGCGGTCCTCCCTGGCCCGGGGCATGACATTCTGTAAGGTGAATCCGTTGAATTTTCTCAGGCGATTCATTTTCTATTTCCAATGTTATCAGTTTGTTGCATACTTTTAAGGCCTTGTCTCTCGCTTGCTATTATCTTTTTCGCGCTGCTTTCATCCTTTGTGTTTTTTTTAGGTCATCCCGATCTCGCCAACGAGATTTCATTTTCAATAAGGGAAATTCTTTCCAATCTGGAAAAAATGACCCGTTATGGAGCGCCGCCGACCGCTAATTCGGCGCGGCTTCGAAGGATGGAATCGATGGCGGCGCTCATGATGTTGGCTTCCTGAATTTTGCCGGGCTGATTGGTGATCGCCACTCGGTTGTAGGTGCGCTGGGCGCGCAGTAAGTATTGAGTATACAGGGTTTCATCGCCCGAGACGTTCAGGAATTCGTTGGCTTTGTTCTGAAAAGCCTGACCTAAGAGAATCAAAGCGTCCGCGTATTGAGTCGGATTATCCATCGATTCCAGAGTGATTTGGCTAAGTTTGGCGATGGCTTTGTCGAAATCAGCTGATTTTAAATAAGATTGCCCCAGATTGTAAAGCAATAAACCTTGACGCAAATAGTCGGGTTTTAATTCCAAGAATTTTTCAAAGCATCGAGCCGCCTGGTCATAATTTTCCAATTCGAAATGAATTTGAGCCATGGAGCGGATGGAGTCCGGATCGTGGGGCAGGTCGCGGTCTTGATCGGGGCCCAGAGGATATTTTTCAGCCAAATCCCGATAGGCTTTGAGGGCGTCGTTCATTTTGGCGGCGCGTTCTTCGAAGGAGAGGGTCAAGGCCTGGCGGCGATGCGATTCAGCGATGCGCTTCAAGCAGAGGAATCCGGGGCCTTTCGGGGAGGGCTGGCCGGATCGGATCCGATTATCGACCTGGGCGTCGGTGGGGGTGAGAGGATCATTTTTAATAATTTTTTGATACCAATCTCTCGCCTGATCCCAGGAAAAGCGACCGAGATAAGCGTCGGCGAGTTTGATAGTCACTCGCATGTCTTTGTTTTCGTAAGCGTTATTGAGGTAATTCATGTAATGTTTGACGGCTTGATCGTAGTTTTTGAGCCGGACATTCAAGTCGCCCAAGCGTTCAATCACCAATGGCTTGTACTCTTCGACGGAATTATCGCTTCCATATCGTTCAATCGCCTGGCGGTAGTAGTCTTCGGCAAGGCGGTATTCGCCTTTTTTGAAAGCGCTGTGACCCCGGTGGAAGATGATATGCTTCAGGTATCGTTCATTTTGGGTGTCGACGTATTTGGAACTATCTCGGGCGCTGATGGCTTTGTTATATTGAATGACGGACTGATCGTATTGATCGCGAGCCTTATCTTCGAGTTTTCGCGCTTGGGCGAGTAGGGAGTCGGCGCTGCTCGAAGCGGCGGCTTCCCGGCGGAGGCGCCCGGCTTCGGCGGTTAATTCATCTCCATATTCTTCAAGGGTTTTGGCGAAATAATAGAGAGTCAGATAGGCGTAGCCGGATTCGGGGTAGCGGTTGACCATATTTTCGAATCGGCGAATGGCTTCGGGATAATCCTTATCGGGGCCCCGCAAGTAGTAGGCGTTGATCAGGCGAATGTCGGCGAGGTGGCTGGAGTCGCCTTTTTCTTCGACGGG
>JAFGTC010000142.1 GCA_016934335.1 Candidatus Omnitrophota bacterium
GTCAAGTCGTTCGTTCCAAAGGAGAAGAACTCCGCCACTTCGGCGATCTGATCCGCAATCAAGCAGGCGCGCGGAATTTCGATCATTGTTCCGAACATGTACGGAATCTTCTTGAGACCGGTTTCTTTCAATACTTCCTTATAAACTTTCTCGCAGAGTGCTTTCAAGGTGTTCAGTTCACCGACTCCGCATACGACGGGAATCATGATCTCGGGCTGCGGCTTCTTTTTAGCCTTGATCAATTCCGCCGCCGATTCTAATATCGCGCGAATTTGCGCTTCGGCAATTTCCGGATAGGTGATGGCCAATCGCACGCCGCGATGCCCCATCATGGGATTGAGCTCATGAAGACCATCGGCGCGCTTCTTGAATTCCGCGGGAGAAATCTTCAACTCTTTGCATAGTTTCTGAATTTCGGCTTTTTCCTGCGGAACGAATTCATGCAGAGGCGGATCCAAAAGACGGAACGTAACCGGTAGCCCGTTCATGACGACCATCGTTTCTTTAATGTCTTTTTTCAAAAACGGATAAAGTTCATCCAAGGCTTTACGACGCTCTTCCTCCGTCGACGAAAGGATCATTTTGCGCAGTTTCGAAAGAGGCTCTTCCGAACCTTGCCCATAGAACATATGCTCCGTTCGGAACAGGCCGATTCCTTCCGCGCCGTATTTCAAGGCCACTTTCGCGTCTCCGGCCGTCTCCGCGTTCGTGCGGATTTTCAACTTGCGCACCGAGTCGCAAATCTTCATGAAATCGTCGAAATACTTATTGCTTTCGCCGGCGTCGATCAACGGAATCTGGCCTTCATATACATACCCTTTGGTTCCGTTTAATGTGACCCAGGCGCCTTGCTTCAATTTCTTGCCGTTGCAGGACAACGTTTTGGCCTTGTAATTGATCTCCATCGCTCCGGCGCCCACGATGCAGCATTTTCCCCAGCCGCGGGCCACCAGCGCCGCATGGCTCGTCATGCCGCCGCGAGCCGTCAAGATGGCTTCCGCGTAGCGCATTCCTTCGACATCCTCCGGATTGGTCTCTTCGCGCACGAGAATGACCGATTTGCCCTCTTTCGCCCAGGCCACGGCGTCGTCCGCTGAAAAGACGATCTGACCGCACGCGCCGCCGGGGCCGGCCGGCAGCCCTTTGGCGAACGATTCGGTTTTCTTTTCAATCGCCGGATCGACGATGGGGTGCAGCAGCTCGTCCAACTGGGAGGGCGAAACTCGCAGCACTGCCGTTTTAGCGTCGATCAACTTCGATTTATGCATCTCGACCGCCATCCGCACCGCGGCCGGACCGTTGCGTTTGCCCACGCGGCATTGAAGCATCCAAAGACGGCCTTCCTGAATGGTGAACTCGATGTCCAACATGTCTTTGTAATGCTTTTCCAACTTTTTCTGGATGCCGTCCAGCTCTTTATAAACCTTTGGCATAACCTCTTCGAGCGATTTCAAATGCTTGCTCTGTTCGGTTTTTCCCTTTTTATTGATCGGATTGGGAGTGCGGATGCCCGCCACCACGTCTTCGCCCTGCGCGTTGGCCAGCCATTCCCCATAAAACCAGTTCTCGCCGGTCGCCGGATTCCGGGTGAACGCCACGCCGGTCGCCGAATCGTCGCCCATGTTTCCAAACACCATCGACTGAACGTTGACCGCCGTGCCCCAGTCGTGGGGGATGTTCTCAATGTTTCGATACGCAATGGCGCGCTTGCCGTTCCAGGATTGGAAGACGGCGTTGATCGCGCCCCACAGCTGCTGTTCGGGATCGTCCGGAAATTCCTTCTTCAGCACCTTTTTGACTTTTGCTTTGTAAATTTTGACCAATTCCTGAAGATCTTCGGCCGACAGATCGCAGTCGAGTTTCACGCCGCGATCTTTTTTCATTTTCTCCAGTTCTTCTTCCAACTGAGCGCGAATTCCCTCGCCCTCTTTGGGTTCGATGCCGACCGCTTTTTCCATCACCACGTCCGAGTACATCTGAATTAGGCGGCGATAAGAATCCCATGCGAAGCGCGGATTATCGGTCTTCTGAATTACGCCTTGAATCGTGGTTTCATTGAGGCCGACGTTCAAAATGGTTTCCATCATGCCCGGCATGGAGCTGCGGGCGCCCGAACGCACCGACACCAACAGAGGATTTTTAGCGTCGCCGAACTTCATCCCCATGACTTTTTCCACTTGCTTCAGATTGTCTGCCACTTCCTTCTTGAAAGCCGGTGAATACTTGCCGCCTTTCTTATAATATTCCGTGCAAACTTCCGTGGTGATTGTGAAGCCGGCGGGAACAGGCACTTTCAAGAGCGACATCTCCGCCAGGTTCGCTCCCTTGCCTCCGAGCAGATTTTTCATATCCGCTTTGCCGTCTGCTTTGCCGTTTCCGAAGAAATATACATCCTTTTTTGCCATAGTCTCTTTCCTGCCTAACCGTTTTAGTGTGTATTGAGTGAAGCACAATATGTATGCTCAGAATTTCTTTCGCAACTGAATATGAGCACACCAGGAATATTAATACATGCTTTTCCACGATTTTAAAGATGCACAGCCGTGCTTTGTCACAGAATCAACGGTTTCAAATGCCTTTCGATTGGATGCCATAGGAACCTCAAAAACCTTCTCGGCGCTTCCCTCTTTCGTGAAAAGTCCGAATCCGGTTGTCTTTGAACTGTCAAACCTTGATATACAATAAAGAGAGAACTTGAAGAAGCGCTTTGTCTAACGCCCCGGATGCTTTCTGTCTGCGCTGTTCAGAGCGGCGGCAATCGCAGGGATCCCATGAGACGCACGAACGATAATTCTCCTGTAATCAGCGTTCGAGTCCAACACGGCGCTTGGATGATCCGAAAATCTCTTGCTATTCTCGAATGGAACAACGAAAACTATGGATCGAATGGAAGAACAACTCAAAAACTACGCTCTCCAGTGCGAAGAAATCGAATCGCAACTGAGTGAACCGGCCATAATGTCTGATCGCAGCCGCATGACCGAATTGAGCCGAAAGCACGCCGAACTGCTGCCCATCGTTCAAGATTACCGCCAGTGGCGTCGCATCCAGAAAGAAATGGCCGATGTCCGCGAACTTCTCCATTCCGAAGATCCGGAATTCGCCGATATGGCCAAAAGCGAGTTGAAAGATTTGATCGTTGGCCAAAACGAAATTCGCCAGCGGCTGGAAGAATATCTGCGCCCCAAAGATCCCAACGCGGATCGCAATTCCATCATTGAAATTCGGGCGGGAACCGGCGGCGAGGAGGCCGCGCTCTTCGCCGGCGACCTCTATCGCATGTACAGCCGTTACGCCGAAGCTCGCGGGTGGAAGGTCGAAGTTCTTTCCTCCAATTCCACCGGCCTGGGCGGATTCAAGGAAATCATCTTTATGGTCAGCGGAAAAGACGTCTATTCCCGCTTGCGCTTCGAAGGCGGAACCCACCGCGTCCAGCGCGTCCCCGAAACCGAAGCGTCCGGACGCATTCATACCTCCGCCGTCACCGTCGCCGTGCTCCCCGAAGCCGAGGAAGTGGACGTCGACATCAGCCCCGAAGAGATTCGCATCGACGTCTATCGTTCTTCCGGCCCGGGCGGGCAGAGCGTCAACACCACCGACTCCGCCGTCCGCATCACCCATATTCCCACAGGCATGGTTGTGACCTGCCAGGACGAAAAATCACAGCACAAAAACCGCGCGCGCGCCTTGAAGGTTCTGCGCAGCCGCCTGCTCGAAATGGAACAGCAGAAAATGGCGGATGAACAGCGCTCCCAGCGGCGTTTGATGGTCGGCTCCGGCGACCGGAGCGAGCGGATCCGAACCTATAACTTTCCCCAAAACCGCTTGACCGATCATCGGATCAATTTCACCCTCCACCGCCTAGAATCCATCATGGAAGGCGAACTCGACGAAATCATCGACGCCTTGATTCGGGAAGAACAAATCAACCATTTGAAGGATGTCGGTTGAACGAACTTTCGATTTATGCTTCCTTAATGACGGGGGGGGGAACTTAAATCGTCAGGCTTACGCCCTAGTTTGGAGTTGTCTCAATGAAAATCCTGGAAGCGATTGAACGCTGTTCATCCATTCTTGAATCCAAGCGAGTTGAGGCTCCGCGGCTTTCCGCCGAACTGCTGATCGGCTATGTCACTTCTCTGATCCGTTCTCAAGTTCTGGCGGATTCTCAGCGCGTTTTGACTTCATCCGAACAATCGAGATTAGACGCCTTGATTCAACGGCGCTCTAATCATGAACCTATTCCCTACATCACCGGCGCCATCGAGTTTTATTCCATCCCTCTCTCCATCAGAAACGGCGTTTTTATCCCCCGGCCCGAAACCGAAACCCTGGTCGACGCCGCCTTGGAGATCGCTCAAAATCTGGATGATCCCCCGAAAATAGTGGATTTATGTACGGGAAGCGGCTGCATTCTGGTTGCTCTCGCTCTGAATCTCGACGAGGGTGAATTTTGGGGAACCGACGCATCCAATCTCGCCATTCAGGTCAGCGGCGTGAACGTGCGGCGCCATGAACTCCAACATTGCGTAGAACTGCGCGAAGGCCCCCTCTTTACCCCTCTGCGCAGCGCACTGGCCTCGGGATTCGATATTCTGGTCTCCAATCCCCCTTATATCAAATCGAGCGACATCCCCAAACTCGCCAATCAGATCAAGGATTTCGAACCGGTGCTCGCCCTGGACGGCGGGCGGGATGGTATGACCCTGATTCGCTCTCTCCTGGATGGCGCTCCCCCGATCTTGAAGCCGGGCGGCTATATCCTTCTCGAAGCCGAACCCAATCTAATGGAGCCGATTCGCATCGAAGCCCGGCGCCGTCATTTCGAAGATTTTGTCATCCACAAAGACGCCTCCGGTAAAGATCGCGTCGCTCAGTTTCGCCTCGCCGGTGGAAATTGACGTCCCGTCGAATCCATTGAAAACCAATCAAGACGCCTTCTTATCATTGCATTATTCCTCCGGAAAGGACAAACTAGAGCTTTTGAAGACGCAAAAACCTGCAGCGGACGGAAGAGCGGAAAAGACATTTCTAGGATGAGGCTTTGAGAAAATCTCTCCGTCGAACGCCCTCTGCAAAAACGCTCATTCAGTTAAGAATTGATGAAATAAGAATAAAAAAGAAAGATTTAAATGTTTACTTTTGCCAATCCCTGGTTGCTCTGGCTGTTTCCTGCTCTGGCTTTGCCGTGGATTTTTCGGCGGCGTCAGGAAGAGCGCATCCGTCATATCAATTTTCCTCTTCTCCAATTTCTTCGAGAGTCGGAAGAAAAAGAACTGGTCAATCCCCAGTTGCAGGAACTGCTGCTGCTGATTCTGCGAACCCTGCTGTTGGCTCTCTTGATTCTCTCTCTGGCGGGGCCGAAATGGTCGGCGCAAAGTTCAACGCGCTCGGGATTTCTATCTTTCCTGCCCTTCGGCCGCTCGCTGCAGACTCATGTTGTCGCCATGGATTCGTCCTACAGCATGGGTTATGGCCAGGGCGATCAATCCATCTGGCGCGAAGCCGAAAAAGCCTGGGAGGCTGTCGAACGGGATCTGCGGGGATTTTCCACGCGAATGATTCAGTGGGATCGATCCACCATCCGACCCAACCAGAAAAATCGACTGATCGCTCTCAGCGCTCTGGAGCGTGAATCTTTATTCGCCTCCACGCCTAAAGAACCGGGCGCCTCAGTGCTCGAATTGATCGAGTCCATGGACGATTCATTCGAAAACGCCGGCAGTTTAATCCTCATCACGGACGGCCAGCGCTTCCCCTGGAGCGATCTTCTCCAGGAAAATTTGGATCGGCGATCGATCCCCAAAATCCTAGTTGCAACCGTCGGCGGCGGCCCCGTCGCCAATGCCTGGGCGGAGATCGATTCGCTTTCGTCTCCTCCGTGGGGAATCGCGGGTTGGGAAGCCGTCGCCGGGCGCGTGAAAGCTCTCTATCCCGAAACGCCCCCTGCCGGAACCATCTCGATTTTACAGACCGGCGGCAACGAAACACTTTACTCTCGCCCTGCATCGTTTCCCGATAGTCCTAATCAGACGGTCGTCATTCCCTTTGAATTTACGCCCCAATTCTCGGATTTGCGGGCCGTGCGCCAGTTGTCGGACGCCGGCGGCGAATTGCATCTCACGCTGCGCGTCGAACCGCTCGATCTCTTGCCCCTCGATAACGAAATCGAACTCAATATCCCCGTCATTTCCTCCTTTTCAGTAGGCGTGGCGTGCCAGGGCGGAGAAGAGAGCCCCATCCTCTCCGTGCTCTTGTCCGCCGTCAATCCACTGCGGGGCGCGCCCGAATCGCCGCCCGTCCTGATTGAACGCATCTCCCCCCCCGAGATGACCTTCGGAGAAAATCTTGATTTCGCTCTGCTGGCCGGCGATCTGATTTCCTCCTGGCTGTCCGCCGAAGAAATTCAAGCGCCTTTGGATTATGTAAAAAACGGAGGCTCGATTTTATTATTTACCGGCCCAAAAGAATCTTCCGATAATCCCTGGAGCCAACTCCTCCAAAACCTCGGCTGGCAATGGTTCAATACTGAGAATGAGGCTGAACAGCCCGATTCGTTGTCCATCGGCGGGACGGGGCTCTTTGGAAAAGCTTTATCCGCTTGGGATGAATCCATGTGGGCGCATTGGATTCCTGCTCATCACGGGCGCGTCCAGGATGATTCGGCCATCCCCTTGGCCGCCTATCGCATCGGCGATCAGACCGCTTATCTCGTTACGCAGCTGTCGCTCGGCAAAGGGCGCGTTTGGATTGTCAACACGTCTCTGAGCCCCGACGAGGATCCTCTGCTGTCGCCTCTGCTGCCCGCGTTGATTTGGGAGACGGGAAAAGAAGTCGCTCGGCAGACGCTCCGCGTCAATCCATCGATCCCCGCGGAACGATTTGAATCGGATTTGACCCGGCTTTCGGTTGACGAAAAAGCCCTCTTGACCGAACGTTACGGCATCCGCTTCGCTGACATAAACTCTCTCGGTAACGCTCTGGATCGGGTTTACGGCGGCGTCGATTTGCGGCTGGCTCTGCTGTTTCTTTGCGTGCTGCTGGCCTTGGGCGAATCCTGGCTGTCCAACCGCTTGGCGTCGATGTAAAAAAAACATCATGAAGCAATCGAACGACGAACGATTTCAATCTCACGATCTTTGGGCGCTGCCCGGTCTGCTAGCCGTCTTGTTTGTGCTGGCGCCGATGTTCCCCCAAAATGTCTACCCCGGCTTTGCCTTCTTTTTTCGATCGTCGGTTTTTCTTCTCTTTGGATTGACTGCCTACCGGCTCGGCGCTGAGCGTGTAATGGGCGCTCTTCGCGCGCATCCCCTGACTCTTCCGGCCGTCGCATCGCTGCTGCTGCTTTTCCTGACTTTCTCCTACACGCCTTCTTTGTATCACGCTAAAGGAAGCGCTTCTCTGGCTCTCGGCGTCTGGGTCTTGTATCTCTTAACATGGACCGGCCCGTTCTCGGGGCGCCGCGAAAAAATCCTTCTCTGGAGTCTGGTCCTTGGAGGCGTGTTGGCGGCTGTTCATGGCTTGTACATCCAATGGATGGGGCCCGCCGACCTGATTGAATCGCTGAAAACATCGGCGAACTATCCCGGCGATATGCGCGAAGAAATGATTCGCTCCCTCGAAGCCAACCGCGCCATGGGCCGATTCGGCAATCCCAACCAATTGGCGGGCTGCCTGGTTCTCTCCCTCTGGCCCCTATGGGCGTTATGGAAGCGCGAAGACAAAACGCTTTCACGCGTAATCCTAGGCGCAGGCGCCCTTGTTTTGGCTTGGGGCGTCTATCGAACCTTCTCCCGCAGCGGTCTGCTGGTCTTCCTCATTTCCTTATCATTATTGGCGGGTTTCGAATGTTATAACCGGGGATGGCGATTTTCATGGAAACAGATACTCGCTGTTTTCGGCGCGCTCCTGATTCTCCTGCTGATCGTTATTCTCGCCGCTCCCGGCGGAGCTTTGGGAGGACGCCTGCTGACGGTCTCCACCATCGTCGCGCGCCTCCATTTTTTCCGCGGCGCCGTTCGAATCATCGCCCGTCACCCCTGGTTTGGCGTCGGTTCGGAGGGATTCGAATCGTTCTATTGCGCCGAACTCCGCCCCGGCGATCTGGAATCGCGTTATGTTCACAACGCCTTTCTGGAAAGCGCCGTGGAAGGGGGGATGATCGGCGCGTTCTTCTTCCTTTGGATGCTGTTCGCCGTTCTGTTTTATCTGCGCCGGCAATGGCGCATCTCGCCGGAGCGCCGCATCGAAGTCTTCGCCGCTTTCGGAGCGTTCATCTCACTTTTCCTTCTATCGATGGTCGACTTCCACAACCGCCTCCTCGAGATGTGGCTCGTCCCCGTCTTCCTCGTGGGCGCGATTCATACGCCTATCCCCGTTCCCTCCGCGCTCCGCCGACCGCGTTGGGCGGCCGCGGCATTGACCATCATTCTCGTCTCCGCCTGGATTCTATTGATATTTTGCCGCTATTGGAACGAATATTCCCGGATGGACGGGCGTTATCTGGCGATGGATAATCAGAAATTCGCCGCCCGGCAGGCGTATGAACGCGCTGTTTGGTTTGATCGAACCGATGCCGATTCCTGGCGCTGGATCGGCCTCTTCTGGGCGGAAATCCCCAATCCGTCCGCGCAAATGCGCCGCTTGGAATGTCTTCGGCAGGCCGTACGCTGGGCGCCCCGCCGCGCTTCGATTCGCGCTGATTACGCGGAGGCGCTCTTCGCGCTAGGATATACGGAGCATGCGCTTGAAGAAATTCTCCACGCCCAGCGTCTTTTCCCGGTTCGTCCGATCTATTACGAACGGGCGGCCGCCTTTTACCGATTCTTGAATCAAAAAGAACAGGCGGAGAATCAACAGCAAAAAGCCGTTCAATTACAGAAAGAAATCGAGGCGAACCGAATATGACCACTGCGGTTCCTTTTCCCGCCGGCAATATCACTCGTCCGCGAAGAAAAACCCGTCAAGCAGCCGTCCGTGATCTGCTCATCGGCGGCCAATCGCCCATTCCCGTGCAGACCATGGTGAAGGTTCCCACCAGGGATTACGACGCGGTCATGCGCGAAATCGAAGCCTCCGCGCGCATCCTTCCCGAGGATCTCCCCGACCGCGAGCAGAATATTCTCAAAGAATTGCAGTGCTGGGATGACGCCTGCGAACTGGCCCCCTTCTACTGCGACATCAACCGCGTCAGCGTACCCGACGAAGAATCCGCCGCCGCCTTGGAGCGCATCGTCAAAAATTCTCCGGTTCCCATCGTCTCCGACATCCATTTCCGCCCTCCCATGGCTCTTGCCGCCTTGGAGGCCGGCACGGATAAACTGCGCATCAATCCCGGCAACATCCGCGATCCCAAATTGCTCCAATCCATCGCCCGCGAAGCGGTGGCCCGCCGCATTCCCATCCGCGTCGGCGTCAACGCCGGTTCGTTGGATAAAGATTTGTTGGAAGAATACGGCCATCATTCCGCCAAAGCGCTGGCCGTCAGCGCCGCCAATGCCACCCGCTTGATTGAAGACGAAGGCGTCTCCGATCTGGTCGTCTCCTTAAAAGCCAACGACGCCCGATGGGTCATCGACGCCTACCGCATTTTTGCCGAAAACACTGATTACCCGCTTCACCTGGGCGTCACCGAAGCCGGCTGCGGCCGGGCGGCGGTCGTCAATTCATGGACGGGCATGGGAGCGCTGCTGCAAATGGGAATCGGCGACACCATCCGCGTTTCCTTGACCGAAGATTCACGCCTGGAAGTCGTCGTAGGGCATCTTCTGCTGCATTATCTCGGTTTGCCCCGCTGCGTCCATTCCCGGTAGAACGCCTTTCTATCGAGCCTGCGCGCCGCACCAAAACGCATCGAATTTATGGCTTCCTGTAATAAGACGGGAGGATCAATCCAAACAGCGTGATCGCGCTTGCCCACGCCAGGATCAAATAAGGCCAATAGGTGGAGATAAACATCCCGGCCGCCGGCAGCGCGGCGATCACCCACACGAAGCCGATCGCCGATTTCAGGTCTTTCGCCGCCAGTGGAGCGTTCAAATCCAAATCGTCAGGCAGATCGGTAAAACTCATATCGGCGACGATCTGCTGCGGCGCCGATATCAGAAAATAGTACATCGTCCGGCCGAACTCGACGCTCAACAGCAGGACGATCACGAGCGCCCAAAAAACCGATCGCGAGCGCTTCCGGCATTGAGGGCACTTCGATATCCAATACAAGCGCCCCAATCGATAGATGGCATACATGAAAAGCCACGTTCCCAGCGTGGCCGCCCCCAGTGCAAGATGCTTCCCGCGCGATGGCGCCGGCGCCGATATTTGAAACGGGCGCCCGCTGCATCGGCAGCGAAATTCAAAAATTTCTCGTTCATCCATCCGGAATCATCCCGCGGTCTTATTTCAAATCGCTCAATTCTCCATGAATCGGTTGATCGCCCATAACAGCAGGCCCGTATCCACCCAGTGTCCGGTGGGATCGGGGGCGTACGTTTCCATAAACCATTCCTGCTCATGCAATCCCGCCGTCAAAACCATCGGCTGAACATGCTCCGCAAGCTCATCCCAGAACGATGCCATGCTTTCTCCATAAGCAGAATCCTGATCGACGGCGTCTTTTTCTAAATCGATTATATACTGGAAAAACTCCTTCGACATCACGATTTCGATTTGAGCGGGATTCTGGATATGCTTCAAATAGTCGCGGTTTTCGATGGATCGGTTTTCAGGATTATCTTTATGATTCATGTAGTATTGGGCCGCCTCTGGAACGTCGAACATATACGATACAGCGTCGCGCTCGAGGAACAACAAATCGTCCACGCCAAGCATGCTTGTCGCAGGATTGTTCTCGAACCGATACTGCACGGCGGGAAGCATGGCGATTTCCATGGTGCTCGAACTTACCTGCGCCTGCGCCTCCAATTTCTTCATGGGCGACTGATCGGGCGTCAAACCGGGAAACGCGAATGCCATCGTCGGCGATCCGTCATAAAATCCGAAGAAATTCAATCCCAAGACATTCCCCGGTTGAACCAGATTCGATAGGAAGCGCATCTGCTCGCGCGCCATCCAAGCGCGATTGGGGCGGCCCCCCGCTTTCATCCTCCGCGCATTTTCCCCCATGCGGCCGCCGTTGCGCCGCCGGGAGGATTCTTCCTCCTGCCCGTTATCGAGAATTTCGCGTAAGGGAGTTGGCGCTTTTTGCCAATGCCGCGAGAAACGGCCGGCTCCGTCGTCGCCGCTCTCCATCGCCTCTGAATCCATGGCCGATGCATCCTTGCCCGCCCTCATTCCCGGCCATCGAATCGCCGCTTCCACCAATCCCGCCGGGTCGTCCTGCCCGAAAGGAAACCGATCCAGCGCCGCCCATTGCTGAATCCAGGGCCAAGACATTTCGCCCGGCGCCATGACCGTCATTTTCCCCCCGTCTTTCATCCACTCGAACAGCGCCACGCTCTTGTGAATCCCCAAAGGCCGCAGCCGCTGCGTCAATGCGCCCAAGCGGCTGGGAAGGGGATCGCCGGGATGATCGATGTTCGAAAAGAAGGCGAATACGGCGTCCGGATGATCTTCCAATATCTTCTGATGCGGAATAACCAGGGCTTCTTCTTGAGGCGGGGCGGGCGGATCGCGGAACAGCTTCTCCAATGCGGAGGCGTGCGTGCAGATCCATAAATGATCGCGCGTCCTTAAATGAGCGAAACCGCCCAGCGGCGTTTGGATCGATCGTATTTCACCCTCGTCGAGTTCGATGACTTCCGTGGCGCTGTCGGGATAACTTCGGCTCAGCGCCGCGATGCCCGGAGGGGGATCCACCGGCGCCGTGGTGGAAGAAATCGTAAAGGCCGCCAGCATCACAGACGCAGGATTCTCATCCATCGGCGGCAGCGCAAACAAGCGCATCTCGCTGCAATTATCGTACAATTCCTGGATGGCCGGCGTCGCTCCCTGCGGAAGAGATGCGCAAAACTCCTTCTCAAACTTCGATAATTCCGGCGACTGGAAAAATTCCTCGATTCGGCTTTGGCTCCCTCGCCACTTTTCAATATTGAAATGCGCCCAATGAGGGGCCGTTTCGGGTAAAAAACGCTCTAATAGTTCTTCTTCATCCACGGCGGGAGTCGAAAACTCCGTCTCGATTTCAGTTTTTCCTTCTTCATCCGCCGAATGGATCTCTGCAGCGGACGAAGACGAATTCGGAGATTTCCATTGATTCAACGCTACGCCGCTGATCAGGCCCACAACAAAAACGAGTGCAACGAATAAAAATTTTTTCATGATGATCGCTTCCGTCCGCAAATATTGCCGGTTTATCAAATACGCTTCCAGTGCTGTTTCAATCACGACGCTTTTTCTCGGTGCGGCGTACATCGCGCATCATCATCCGGGAAGAATCCGGTGCGCGCGATCATCCGCCGGTCGCGCTGGGGCTACTTTACGCCGACTCGAACATCCATTTCTTCCATCATCGACTGAAACTGCTTGTACATTTCGATGCGCCGGCTCTGGCGCTCGAGGATGTTCAGACGATCCTCTTTATTGGCCAGAATATACGGCGTGATGAAGGTCAATAACTCCGTTCGGGATTTACTGTTTCCTTTTGATTTGAATAGACGTCCTATGATCGGGATGTGCATCAAGCCGGGGATCCCGTTCTCCGATTCTTTATAGGTCGTATCGATCACGCCCGAAAGAACCGCCGTCTCTTCTTTCTCGATCGTCAAGCGCGTCTGCACTTTTCGCTGCGAGAAGGCCGGCGCCGTCCCGCTGGGAGTCACCAGCGCAAACTCCTGCAGAACCTGGCCCGTCTCCAAATCGACGTCAATCGTCACCGTCGTCGCATCGTTGATGTGCGGCGTGACGTACAATTTTAAACCCGGCTCTTCGTACGTAAGTCCCTGCGTAGTCGAACTGGTGCTTTGGGATAATTCGCCCAAACGGGGGATCCGGTTGATAGACTCGATGTAGGCTTGTTGATTGTCGCCGGTCAAAATATTGGGCCGCGCCAAGACGTTGGTTTTGGTGTTGGAACTGAGGAAATCGATGACCGCATCGTACTTGGCCGTGCTCAAGATCGCCGCTCGATCCAAATTCAACCCGCTGAAGGGGGCGTCCAAGGTGGCGTCGGCATAGATTTGAATATCATCTCCCCAGTTGATGCCTAACTGATTATCGTCGGAATCGATGATTTCCACGATGAGAATCTCCACCAGGATTTGCGAAATATTGCGGTCCAGATCTTGGATCAATTTTTCAATCGCGTCGAAATACTGCGAACTGGTGGTGACCATCAGCGAATTAGTGCGCGTTTCCGAAACGATTCGAACTTGACCGATCATATTGCTGATCGGTTGATCCATATTCGACTGCCGGTTGTTA
This sequence comes from Candidatus Omnitrophota bacterium, assembly GCA_016934335.1. Taxonomy (GTDB): domain Bacteria; phylum Hinthialibacterota; class Hinthialibacteria; order Hinthialibacterales; family Hinthialibacteraceae; genus JAFGTC01. Next base: position 13,378 of record JAFGTC010000142.1, read on the forward strand.
TACCAGAAAAATCCCCGGTTGCCCTGTTGCGAACTGTCTTCTTCAAAAAGACTGTTCAACTGATCGGCCAGATATCCCGAGTCCGAATTCTTCAGATTAAACACTCTTGTCGTTCCGAATTCGGGAGAGACCTGGTCCAACTGCTCGATCAAACTTTCAATGATTCCAAACGCTCTCGGCGACGCCGCCAGCACGATCAGAGAATTCGTAGTCGGATCGGCGATCGTCTTGATTTTCCCGCTCAAGCCAGTGATTTGCGTCTGCTGCTGATTTCGACCAAAATAATAATTGTATGAATTCTGTCCATCGTCGGCAAAAATCTCTTCCAGCATATACGCCAAATCGGTGGCGCGCACATTTTTGACCGGATAGACGCGCGGCTCCTCCTTGGATTGGGGCAGCGGCTGATCCAACGCCTCGATCAGATCTTCCACCATCGGGAAATCGGAAGGGCGGGCCGACACAATCAACGCATTCAAACGTTGATCCTCCACGATTGTGACCTGGTCCTCATCCTGCTGGCGTCTCCCGCCATATCCCCAATAGGAATAGCGGTTGCTGTTGGAATCTTCGCCCGTCAACAACTGCTGCACCATATCGCTGATCACAAAAGCGTCGGCGTTTTCCAGAATATAAACCCGCGTCGCTCGATCGTTAGACTGCTTTTGATCCAAGTCATCCAGAACATCGACGATGGCTTCCACGTCTTCAGGATAGGCGTGAATCACGATCGAGTTCGAACGGGAATCAGCGAAGATGACGGGCTGATAAAAACTGGTGCGGCGCGATTGGACGAATTGCTGCAGGCCCTGCGCCAATTCTCGAGCGTCCGTATTTTTTAATACAACCGTCCGGGTATCCATGTTTTGAATGGAACTGGTATCCATTTTTTCTATAAAATCAGCGATCGCTTCAATGGCGAAATCGGGCGCCGCAATGATCAATGAATTAGTATCCCGATCTGCGATGACTTCACTCGTGTACTGCGCCTGGTCTCTTCGATCGCGAAGGCTCCCGCCCGACAATTTGCCCATCACGATGTTCTGCAGCATAGTGTCCATGTTGCGCGACATTTCCCGCGCGTCCAAGTAGCGAAGTTTGAACACCCGCATGGATACGCCTTCTTTAGTGGTCTCTTTGTCCAATTGCTGTATGATCGCCTCCAAGCGCGCAATGTTGGCCGACGTGTCCGTCAACACCAGCGTGCTGGTGCGTTCATCGGCGATCAGACTGGAACTTTCGGCTAGCAGAGGCGTCAAGGCGTCTTTTATCTGTGACGGATTGGCAAATTTTAACTCAATGATTTTACTCTGAACCCGCGACGACGGCTCTCCTTCCGCAGATTCGTCCATGATCTTTCCCAATTTCAACTTGGCCGACGACATAGGCAAAACGATGATCATCTCATCCGTCTCCTCGAAGGTGATGTCTTGGAACCGGAAGGCGGTGTCGATGATCTTCATCGCCTCCTCCTGAGTCACCTCGTTGGGATTCATGATGGTGAACTGCCCCTGTACTTCCGGCGTTTTCAGCACCAATTTCTTGGTCATGTCGCTCAAAAATTTGAGCACCTGATCGATGGGCGCATTGTTGAAATTCAACTTGAACTTCTCCGGCTCGCCCGGTTCGGATTTGACGGGCTTCGCCGATTCGCCGTTCGGCGTTATCACGTTGCCGGATTGCAGCATTTGCTTGAGCGATTCCGCGAACAATCCGCCCAATCCGTTGTTGGATTCGGAGGATGAATTCTCCGGTTGTTCTCCCTGCGGCTGCGCATGCAGCGGCGCCGCACAAAACAGACTCGCCGCTGCGAACAATAAGAAGAAACAGGGGATAATGCCTCTCCGCCTTGCGGCGCCTGGTTCGCTCTTTTTATCTGAGCGTTGCGCTTGAGTCTTCAAACATTCATAAAGAGTCATGATTTCATCTCTCCGATTAATTTCTATTTTTTCTATAGGATCAACGGCCGCCGCGCAAACGAGGGGCTTGCTGTCTTAATTGTGCTTGTTCCGATGGGCTTAAGTTGTTATAAAAATTCCGTCGCTCGTCGCGAGACATGCTGCGAAATTGTTCCGCGTTCACTCCTCGAAACGAAAATCCCGCCGGGGGGCCTGACGGACTTCCCAAACGCTGCGGTGCGGAAGGCGGCCGGTTGGACGTCGTGGAGCGCCTGCCGTTTCCATTGCGCGAAGAAGCTCGGTTCGGAGGCCGGCTGGATGGCGGAGGGCCTCCATTACCCCCCCCTTGAAACATATTGATGGTCTTGGTCTGGCCGTTCTCTTCTTCGATGACGACGTGGTTCATGCCAATTTCCTTCAACTTGGCCTTCCCGATGTTCTGCCCGACTTTCAACGGCTGACCGTTCACCACCGCTTGATCCAGGTAAATCGCCGTCACGGCGTAATTTGTCTCTTCTTTTTTAAATATATTTTTCGCCGGCTTCGGCGGCTGGTTTTGCTCGGATGGCGGCTTCGCCCCCCCCGGTTCGTTCTTCCCAGGCTCGCTCCCCTCGCCGTTCGGCGCATCCGGAGCGGCCTGCGTCTTCTGTGTTCGCTCAATCAGGTTGTCGACCTTCTTCAACTCCACGGCTGTTACGCCCCAGGATACAACCTGAGAAAACGCCAACAGCGCCAAAAAAATCAACACCAGCGGCTGCCAATAGGTTCGCGCTAATTGCCCCAACCGATTTGTCACTACCCGTTTCATGATTCACCTCTGCGCCAGCGACGGCGAAACCGGCTCCGGCGCCGCGTTTAACAAATACGTTGACAACGTTAAACTCACTTCCAGATTCGGCTGCTTCTGATCTTTTAACTTGACTCGCAGCGCCGTCGGCTGACAAATATACTTCGCCCCCCGAATGGCGTTGAGAAATTGAATGAACTGCCCGAATTGACATTCCAAACTGATTTTGAGATCCAACTGCGCCAGCGGCTTCGCCCGCTTGTTGATGCTGGGATCCCAGTTCTTGATCTGCACTCCGCTGCTTCCCGCGACCTGTTCGAGTTCGGCCACCAGCGCGAGCACCTCGTCCTCTCCGATGAACTCGCCGTTGTCGCTGCCTAACTTTTTCCGCAGCAATTGATTGCGGCCTTTCTGCGTCTCGACGTTCTTGATTTTGACAAAAAGATCTTCGAATCGCTCCGCCGTGGCCTCCGATACGGACGCATCCGTGATTTGATTCGAAAGAACCTTCCACGCCATGAACGAAACGCCGATAATCGCAACAAGGAGAGTCGCCAGCGCTAAATGTTTTTCCCGGTCAGTCATACTCATAACGGATCTTTCCTTTATGTCCGAACGATCGCTCCGCCTCAGCGCGACGCCTGCATTTGTCCGCTGAAATAGATCGTGAACCCCTCTTTTTCCACAACCGATCTCTCCAAAACCATCTCCCGGAAATAGGGGCTGTCATTCAACGTCTGCTGCAGATCCATCGCCTGCTTGTTGTTCCCCCCGGTCAAACTCAGTTCCACCCCGTTCTTCACGTCGACGCTGAAATTTTTCACCAATATTCCCTCCGGCAGCTTCTCCGCCAGAAAAAGAAACATCTGCGCATAATCCACATTCGTGCGCGTCAGCTGCCGCAGGGCGATCTCCTCTTTCTGCAGCCGGTTGGCCAGTTTGATCAAATCCTCGCCCCGATTCAACCGCGCCGCGACCGCGCTGTTGAACCAAAAACTCTTCCCGATCGCCAACAACAAAAACAAAGCCGCCAATCCCCCTCCGATCATCATGAACTTCCGGGACGGCAGCGCCGCTTCCGGAATGAAACTTTTCCAATTGACCGGCTCCTCCCCGATCTCCAGCAGATTGGGCCCGATCACTCCGAGCTCCAATTGACAATACGCGATGCACAACATCGGCAGATGATCCGGGCGAATATCCTTGCCTTCTCTCTCCTCCGCATGGTCAACGAACTTGGATCGTACGTCGTTCAAAGTCAGATGCGCCAGCTGCAGCCTGTTTCCCTCCGCCGCCCGGCGTATCTGATCCATATTCCAATCTTCAAAGCCGCAGCAAATCATGGAGGCCGGCGCCGCATATACTGATTTATCCGCCGCATAATACAGCGTCCGCTCGATCTCCATCGCCAGGGCGTATTCCTCCGCTTCGGCGCCTTCCAGATCCCCGACGCCCCGCATGGGGCGGTTCAATGGAACCGAGCGCGTTAAATAGATGGCTTCCCGGTCGGCGATGGTGATGGACGCCCGATCCTCCTCCCGCGCAATCAGCAGCGCCGGCCGCTCCAGCCGCTCCGCGTCGTTCCCCAGCAAAAATTCATAGTACGCCCAAAAGTCCGGCGTCAACTGCGTCGGCGACAACCGATCCTCCGGCCAGGCGTGCAGCAGGTTGTCGATATACTCCTTCCGCGCAGCGATCCACAGCAGTTTTTTCTTCGCTTCCTCGCCGTGCTTGGACGATATGTGCATATCCCACGCGATCTTTTCAATCGGCACCTGCAAGGCCTCCGAGACCTCAAACGCCGTTAGATCGGCCAGCGTGTCGGCTTCTACCGGCGGCGTATCGATGAAGCGCGCCGTCAGCCGGTGGCTGGGCGCCGCCACGATCACTTCGTGGCGAGCCATCCACCCCAATCGGAGTTTACCGTTGATCGCATGAAGCGCCGCTTTCAAGGCCTCCGCCTTCGTCGGAGGCTCTTGATCGTCCGCCTTCGCGGCGTACGGCTCCAGACCCGCCGATAAAATCGTCGGCGAATCGTTTTCACGCTTCGTCTCCAGCCACAAGACTCCGTCTGATAAACGTTGCAACAATACAAGATGTGTTGCGCGATTTTTGGGTTTCATCGCAGCACTTTCCAATTTCGAATTTCCGGCGGATCGACTCCGCGATCCACAACGGCATAGATTTCCTTATACGCTTTGGATCTCTCCAAATAACCGGCAGAACGCACTGAAAATACGGACGACTTCGTACACGCGAACTCGCAGATCGATTGAAACTGAGCGTCCGTGATTCCATCGAGATCCAACACTTCGCCCAAATCGTCGAACGGCCCCTCGCCGGACTGCCGGTATTCGACGATCTTTTCCACTAATTCTTGATTCTCTTCGCCGAGAAGGATCATCAGTACTTCCTTCGAGGCCGTATTTAAATTGACTTTGCCTTGCAGCGCCTCTTCATCGCTTGTCGTGATCCGGTCGATGATGTTCTTGAGCTTGTCCCGGCTGATCGACACGCGCTGCCCCCCGGCGCTTTTATCCAGCAGCTCGCCGACCGACGCGAATTCCTCTTCATCGCGCACCGAAATGATCGAATTGATTTCCGTTTCGCTCAGGTCTTCCCCGACGGCGCTCTGCAGCGTCTCTTGATCCGCGCTGTTGATGTTGATTCGCTCCTCCCCCGTACTGCTCACGTTTTTTTCATACGAATACGCTGTGAGATAGGGATGCCATCCCCGATCCAACTTCCCGTCGGCGTTGTCGAGCGGGTACGATTTATCTCCGTCATTTTCGTTGAGATCGAGCACTCCGTTGGTGTTCACGTCTTCTCCATAAAGGATGTCAAGCGTCATATCCTTCACCAACAGCAGCTCCTCCACGGAATCGTATACATCGTTTTTCGCTTCATACGGCTCGGGCAGCGATTGATAATAGTCGCTCTCCGCCCCGAATTCGCCTTGATCGTCGTCCGAATCGCGCCAGTCGATAATCGGGTCGACGATCTCTTCCGTCGCTTCGGGAAGGCGCAGCAGCGTCTCCCGGTCGGCGGTGTTGATGTTGATTTTGCTGCACTCGTCCACCGCTCCGTATTCAACCGTATTATCTTCCGCCGAACCCAGACGCGTCACCCGGTAAACGCCGTCTCCTAATAAAACGTCTCCGAACGCCTCTTGGTTCATCGACCACGTTTCCTCCAAATGATCCGATTGGGTCTGCTCGCCGTCCAGCGTCAATTCGGCCATAACGCGATACACGCCCGCCTCGGCTAAATAGCGCGCCTGCGTACTTTCGTTGATGTTTCGATTGATCTTCAACGAAAGCGTGGCTTGGCGATAAAACAGCATAGTGATGATCCCGAGCACCGCCGTCAGCCAGAGCACGACAATCAGAGCCATCCCCTTTTGCGATCGCTTACTGCTCACCGCTCGCCTCCGCGTCCTGACCCTCGGATTCTCGATAGCACGCGATCCAGACGCTCGTGGAAAAATAGTCCAGATTTTCCAGCGTCGGCGTCTCCTCCGGATGATCGGCTTCAAACAGCCCGATCGTTATATTCACCGCTATGGGAATCGCTTCAGAGGAATCCCATTCCGTCTGCCAGACGATCCCATCGAAATATTGAAAATCGATCGAGGCGACCCGCGGCCCCAGCAAGGCCAATTCGCCCCCTGTAAACGGATCCGAATCGGGCGTGTAATCCATGCGCCGCAAGAGCCAGCGCTCCGGCGTCCCATCGTCTACATCGATGTAATATTGCACTTCGGCCAGATCGCTCGAGCCTCCCCCGGTGTTCACCGGATTATTGACGGAACTGATGAACGTCAAACTGTCCGCCGGGAGATCTCCGTTCAACTGATCGTATCCCACGAACCTCGTATAATCCGCGTGCGGCGAATAGAACGTCATCTCCAGATCGGCTCTCATCCGATCCAAAATCAATCGCGCGGTCTCGGCCAGATTCGTTTTCCCCCCCAACTCCTTATAGGCTTTCAATACGGTGGACAAAGAGACGAACGCGCTCCCCAAAATCAGGGCGGTCAGCGTCGACGCCAGCACCAACTCCACCAGCGTGAATCCTTTCTGTCTCTTTTTTCCAAACTCCGCCGTTTTTCTCATCATCGTTTACGCGGCTTCCATGCTTGTCTCGGAAAGACGGAAATAATGATACGTCGTGTACTTCATCGAACGTTCGCGGCTGCCTCGCCGCCACATAACCTGCATCTCAACCTGATACAAATCCGTTATATCGGTATAGTAGTACATTACGATCCAAGTGAACTCTGGATGCAGAATAAATTCTCCCTGATTGGTCTCAAAGGGAGATAACTGATTTGTACGTACATAAGCGTGCAGCTCCTCCATCATCGTAGCGGCGATCGAATAATCCTCCGACAATTTTCCCACCATAATCGCCGTAGAAAACGTCGTCAGGATGCTGGTCACCGCGATGCTCAAGATGGTCATCGCAAGCAGAGCCTCCACCAGTGAAAACGAGGCGTTGGAGGATTTCTTCTTATTCATAAAAATTATCCACCGCATGATTCCACGTCATGACCTGGCCCATGAGCCCCACGATTCCAATCGTATAGGTGTTTTCGTATTCGTCGACCAGATAAATGAATGTATCCGACGTCGTCCCGTCCGGTTGAAACGTAATCATGTCTTCCTGCTGCGTCCCGAACAACGTTTGCTTCACAATAGAGGCGACTCGAACTTTCTCCTGATATTCCTTGGGATATCGCACGGGCAGCGCAACCGGCGCCAAAACGCCCGGCATATTGATGGGATCGTTCTCCATCGCAACAAGGACGCCGCCGGTATCCTTATCAAAAGTAATCTGCACGACCGCGCTCTGCTCCACCGCCATGCTGCGCACAAAACGGATGATCTGGGCGAGGCTGCTGGTCGCGTTCTTCAACGTCTGGCTGTCCAGAAACGGCTTGAAAGTAGGCGTGATCGCTCCCAGCATGATCCCCATGATGGTGATCACCAGCATCAATTCCACCAGGGTGAATCCCCGGCGGAGCCCATCGGCCGATGAACGGGAGCCTGCGGCGCGCATGTCCTTCATGAAAACTCTTGCTCCATCCCCCTCAACTTTTTGTAATATCCTCAAAAACGATGACGATCTGGCCTTTGTCTCGATGCAATCAACTGATCATATTTCCGATATTGAGAATCGGCATCAAAAAGGCGAAGATGACGCCGCCTACGCCGATCGCCATCAATATAATCACCATCGGCTCGAACAAGGTGATGAATCGCTTGATCGCATGCTGGACTTCCTGATCGTAGGTTTCCGCCACCTGCGTCAACATATCGTCCAGCGAGCCCGATTCCTCTCCCACCGCAATCAAATTGGTCACCATCGGCGGGAAAAAGCCGGTCTCTTTGAGCGGCCCCGCCAGCCCCTCGCCCTTTTTCACTTTTTCGCTTACATCCCGAAGACTGTGCGACAGGATCGCGCTGGACGTCGTGTCGACCATCAGATGGAGCGCCTGCAAGACGGGAATTCCGCTTTTGACCAAAGTGCCCATGGTTCGCGCAAAGCGGGCGATCTGCGCTTTGATCAACATGGGCCCGATCATGGGAATCTTGTCGTAAAATGCATCCAATTTTTCTTTGCCCGCCGACGAATTCCTCAACCGGTGAAATCCGTATCCCAAACCGATAAAGATCAGCCCCACCAGCCAGAAATAATCCAAGGCCAGATTGCTGCAACTGATCATCATGCGCGTCATGAAAGGCAGTTTGTCGCTGAAATCGGCGAAGACCGAACTTAAACGCGGGATGACAAACGTGATTAACACGCCCACCGAGCCGACCCCCACAACCACCACCAGCAGCGGATACGCCAGCGCCGTAAGAATATTGGAGCGCAGCGCGTTCTCCGCCTCCATAAAACCGGCCAACTGCCGCAGCACGATTTCCAAAACGCCCCCCGACTCGCCCACGCGAATCATGCTGCAGTACAGCCGCGTAAACTGCTTGGGATACTTTTCCAGCGCCTCGGATAGGCTCGCCCCCCCTTGGATGTCCTCTCGAACTTGATGCAGCATCTGCGATAACCCGGCGTTTTCCGATTGCTCCTCCAAAATCGACAAGGCCTGCGACATCACGATTCCCGCTTTTAATAACGCCGCCAATTGACTGGTGAATACCAAAATATCCTGGTTTTTAATGCGGCGGGAGCGGCTTTTCTTCACCTCGCCCCTGGATTGAGCCTTCGCCGCGGCATGAACCGCGAGACTCTCTTCAATTCCCAATGGGCGAAGGCCCCGGCTCTTGATCTGAGCTGCCGCCTCCTGGCGCGTTCCGGCGATTAAAGCGCCGCTGATCGTCTGGCCGTCCGCCGTCAAAGCTCGGTAAGAATAATTCGGCATAAGCAATCCTGTCCCCGTTTGATTTCACCTCTTCATGACCCGTTTATTGATAGGGATCCCGCTGGATAAGCAGCGGCGGCCCGCAGGTGAAACTCTCGATCGCGTCGAGATTAGTCCATGTTTGCCATCTCGTCTTCCTGCGTGACGCGCACTACTTCTTCTACGGAGGTTACGTCGTCCATGACTTTTTGCCAACCATATTCACGCAAATTCCGAATCCCCGCCATTTGATGAATCTGATTGGCCGAGGGCCGCGTTAATATCAAATCGCGAATCGGATCCGTAATGGGCAGCAATTCAAAAATGCCGATTCGACCTTTATATCCCTGATTATGACAATGCTCGCAGCCCGCGCCTTTGTATACCTCGGTTCCAGGGGGAATCGTGAATCCGGCCATGCGCAGCATCTCCGCATCGGGCTCGTAAGGCTCTTTGCATTTGGGGCAATTGACGCGAACCAGCCGCTGCGCCAATACGCAAGTGATCGACGACGAGATCAAATAGGGATCGACTCCCATGTCCATCAAACGGGTGATCGCCCCCGACGCATTGTTAGTATGCAGCGTACTGAAAACCAAATGCCCGGTCAGCGCCGAACGAATGGCGATCTCCGCCGTTTCAAAGTCGCGAATCTCGCCCACCATGATGATATCGGGGTCTTGGCGGACAATGGCCCGCAATCCATTGGCGAACGTCAAACCCCGTTTGGGGTTCACCTGCATCTGGTTGATGCCTTCGATGTTATATTCCACTGGATCTTCAATGGTTACGATCTTGACGGACGGCTTTTTTATGACGTTCAAAGCCGCATAAAGCGTCGTCGTCTTACCCGAACCGGTTGGACCGGTGACCAGGATGATCCCGTACGTCCGGTGCAGGGCTTGCTTGAATGTTCTCAGCGTATCCGGATAAAATCCCAAATCGCTGATTTCCATCAAAACGTTGGTTTTATCCAAGATGCGCATAACGACGCTCTCCCCATGAACCGTGGGAATGGTGGATACGCGAAAATCCAACTCGCGATCCGCCATGCGCAGTCGAATGTGACCGTCCTGCGGCGTATATCGCTCCGCGATGTCCATCTCCGACATGATCTTGATGCGCGAGATGACAGCCGGCTGCAAATGCTTCGGCGGAGGCGGAATCTCCTGCAGCATCCCGTCTATGCGATAACGAACCTTCAACTCTTTTTCGAACGGTTCAATATGGATGTCGCTGGCGTTTTCCTGCACCGCCTGAAAAATGATTAAATTCACCAGATTGACGACTGTCGGTTCGCGGGCCAACTCGCGCAGATCGGCGATGTCGTCCGATGAAGAGATGATGGTCTCATCATCGCTGGTGCTGAGATTAGCGATCATTTTCTCAATGCTGGAGCCGAAATAACGCTCGATGTTCTCCAGCAAATCCTTGCGCCGGGTCAGCACCACTTCGATCTCGCAGCCAGTCAGCATGCGAAGATCGTCGAATATCTGCAAATCGCTGGGATCCACCGCCGCTACGGTGAGCGATCCATTCTCCTGATGAAGGGGGAGAATGCAGTGCCGCAAGGCAAACTCCGCGGGAACCAGATTGACGACGCTGGGCGCTATTTTGTCCGGCATTTCCACCCACTGCACCCCCGCCGCCCGGCTTTTAATGTCCAGCAGCCTGTCCTCTTCAATCATATGATGGCGCAATATGATGTCTTCTAAACTGTCTCCCGTCTCCAGATGCTCCTGCTTCGCCTTCTGCAGCTTGTCTTCCGGGAATTCAGCCGATTCCGTTAAAACTTGAAGTAGATCAATATCCGTCATGTTTTATTCTTCTGATTCTGTTGATCTTAAATGCATGTAAACTTAATGAATGCCTGTAAAAAATAATGGGCTGTAATGGATTTCTTTCCCTCATTTCCTACATGGCAATGGATATCATAATTTAATTATAAAAGTAATACCTGGGTGGGAAAATCTTCCCTCCCTTTATATAACGTTTCAGATAAAAATTTCGCTAAAAAATCTCTATTATTTTTCCTTTTTGCCTCTTACTTGAATTTGTCGTTGAAATTTTCATTAAGGTTCGCTGCATAAAACTGAAAAGTTGACATCCAAGTATTTTAAAGTAGAATTTTACCAAAGTTCAATGGGTTGGGAATAACTCTATGCCTATTTTTGAATATGCTTGCCGCGACTGCGGTCAAAATTTCGAAGAATTGGTATTCTCTCAGCAAGACCAGGTGCATTGTCCTCAATGCGACAGCGCTTCCGTCCAAAAACAACTATCCACCTTTGGCGTCGGCGCTTTGGATGTGCATCCGGCATGCCCCGGCGGCGCCTGCGGCCTTCCCCCATCCCAAATGGGATGCTCCGAAGGCGGATGCTCCGGCTGTATGCATAAATAATTTTCAATTAAAGTAATAATGATATCATTATTACTTTTACATAAGCAGATAAAACATATTGCTGTTCATATTTCAGCAATACGAGAAAAGCCCCGCCATTCGGTTTGATCCTGGTGATGGAATTTAACTAAATTCATGATTTTTGTCATGAATTTCCAAGTAACGTGTAAAGCAAAAGTATTGACGCGATTGCACGATTGAATTTTCTCCCAAGATCCTCTCATGCGAATTGACGGGCTTCTCAAATCCCTCTTTAATGACCGATTAGTGTATATGAAATTGATGTAACGAATTTATTTCCATAAGTACGACAAGGGGACAGACGCATGTCAGCTTCCAAAATGGATCACAAAGAATTTCAGCGCCGCCTGAAAGAAGACGAATTGGCGCATTTTTTGGATGAATTCCGCAGCGCCGCCGTGAATCTTTACGAAAATTATGGCCGCCAAATCGTTCTCGGGCTTAGCCTTATTGCCGTTATCATGGCCGCCGGCTATTTCTGGCGAGTGAAATCCTCCAACGATTTCGCCTATTCTCAACAACTCTATTCCAATGCGGTCGCTTATTCTGAAAACGACCAGCACGCGGAAGCTCTTACCGAACTCAATTCCCTCCTGGACGATTATCCCAACAGTCAAGTCGCCGTGCTTGCGCGGGTTCTTCGCGGCGATTGTTATGTGAAGATGGGTGAATTCAACAACGCCTTGAACGATTACCGCCAGGCTCTCCCCCTACTAAAGACCGAAGAATCGTTGATGGTTCGTTTTGCAATCGTCCAATCGTTGCGCAGTTTAGTGCAGCCCGACGAAGCTTTGAGAGAATTGGACGTCATCGAGCAGCAGGCCAAATCTCCCATCGTCAAAGAACAAGTCGCCTATCTGCGCGGATGCTGTTACGAAGATAAAGGCGAAAACGCCAAGGCTGTGGAAATTTTCAAAACCATCCCGCCCGAATCGAGATGGTACAACCTGGCGATCGAGAAAATCAACTGGCTGGAAGCCGAACCGGTCCCAGCCATTAATTCCTAACGAAACGTCGGGGGAGGAAGGGCGCCTTTCCTCCCCGCAATCGGTTCGGAGCGGAGAAGCGTCCGGGATTGGACGATTTCATGATTCTTTATTCTCTGCAATCGGCATTGAAGCAACTCGCCTTCCCCAATGATTGGCAATTTGATAAACGCACGCTCCGGCGCGAAATGCGCCGGAGGCGCGCCAGCCATGATCCTCGCGCCGCACGCTGGAAAAATCGCCGCATTACAGAACGAACGCTTTCTCTGGACGCGTTAGAGCAATCCGATTGCATCGCTCTCTATGCTTCCACGCCGGAGGAAGTCTTTACGGACGATATATCCAACCGTCTTTTGCAGATCGGGAAAACGCTGGTTTTCCCTTGCGTTGTCGGGAAGGAACTTCAGTTTCGCAGGATTGTCAATCTGGAAACCGATCTTATAAAAACTGGGTCGTTCGGCATTCGCGAACCCGATCCGGCCAACTGCCCGCTTGTTCCGATTGACGCCGTCGATCTTTTTCTTACGCCTGGCGTTGCCTTCGATCCGTTCGGGGGGCGCATCGGATATGGCGGGGGATATTATGATCGCATCTTGTCGAAGAAGCGCTCCGGCGCGCCCGCCATCGCGCTGGCCTTCGAATTTCAGGTTGTTCACGCCATTCAAAACGATGATCACGACTGCCCCGTCGACCGGATCGTAACCGAAGAAGCCGTCTACTCGCCCCATCTATCGACTCATGTCTGCCCGCAGGCGGAGGATACGGAATCCTTCGCCGCCAGCTTGGCGCAAAATCGGTTGGGCGACGGCTGCATCGTGGCTTTGCACGCCGACCTGGGCGTTGGAAAAACAGTTTTTACGCAAGGTCTGGCCAAAGCCCTGAACGGGGATCGGGAAATCATCAGCCCCACGTTCATCTACAGCCGTGAATACAATGGAGAAATCCCTTTGACGCATATCGACGCCTACCGCCTTGACGGCGTCGCCGCCGGCGACGAGCCGTTTTGGGACGAACTGATGGATCGGCCCGGCCTGATCGTGATAGAATGGGCCGAGCATCTTGGCCTCCATCTGCCGAAAAACGCCATCCACTGTTTCGGTCGAATCTGCGAAGATTCCAGCCGGGAGTGGATTTTATTCACTTCCATGCAAAATCATAAATATCTCCACGAAGGGACGTTATGCTAGTACTTGCCCTTGACGCCTCCAGCCCGGTGGGCTCCATCGCTCTACACGACGAATCGGGATCTGTCGGAGTTTTCACCGTCAGCGTCGATCTGACTCACAGCGAAGGATTGATGCCGGCCGTGGCTGATCTTCTTCGCCGGGCCGGAAAATCCGTCGATGATCTGACGGCTCTGGCCTGCATCACCGGGCCGGGATCCTACACCGGCCTGCGGGTGGGCATCGCATCCGCGCAGGGATTAGCTCTGGCTAAAAACCTGCCCTGCGTCGGATTATCCTCGCTGGATGTGCTCTCATGGGCTTTGCCCATGGCCAGATTTCAACTCTGTCCGCTTCTTCCCGCTCGCAAAGGCTGGTTATACGCCCGTCTTTACCGGTGGGGAAATTCATCTCCGCAGGCGGCGACCGAAGAATTGTATGTCCAGCCCGACGAATTGGCGTCCTACATCGATGAGCCGACCGTTTTTTACGGTCCGGGATTGGCGCCCTACCGGCGGGATCTGCAGGAAATGCTGGAGGAGCAGTTTATCGCCGTTCCAGACGTCTTCCATTTGCCCCGCGCCGATATCCTGGCTGAATTGGCCGTTCGCGAACTCAAAAAAGGCGGGGGCGTCTCGCTGGAGCGGCTGCTGCCTCATTACCTGGGGCCTTCTCAAGCGGAGATCAACTGGAAGCGCCGTCAGGCGAGCGGCGCACGGCCGTCATGACTTTCTTCCTCCGACCTGTCGAGCGAAGCGATCTCGATTCGATTCTCGCCATTGAGCTGCAGTCATTCAGCGATCCATGGACCCGGGATGTGTTTTTATCCGAACTGCATCCGCGCGGATACAATTTCAATCTGGCGATGGTTGAGGAGGAAACCGGCGCGGTCGCCGGCTATTGTTTTTTCTGGGTGGTGTCGGGAGACGAAGTGCAGATCAGCAATATCGCCGTCCATCCGGACTTCCGGCGGCGGGGCGTCGCGCAACAACTAGTCGAAGGAGCGCTGCAGGAAGGGCGCAGTCGGCAGGCGGTCAGCGTCAGCCTGGAAGTGCGCGAATCCAACGCCGCGGCGCGCGCTTTTTATCAAAAAATAGGGTTTGAAGAAGTCGGCCGCCGCCCGCAATATTATCGGCTGCCGGTGGAAGACGCGCTCATCCTGCGAAAGAGAATTTTTTGAAATTATTAGACAATAGATGACAATGTCAGAGAATACGTCATAAAACAGCATCCGGTTGAATTATGCTTACGATATGGATTCACTAAAATTGAGATCCACTGGATAGGGGGCTCGAAGAGAAACGCAACCCGCGGCGTGAGGATTTTATCCCTCGCGCCGCGGGGATTCTTTAATATAAGCCTGCCGCCTTAAAGAGCGGCAAGTACGCCGCGGATGTAGGCGTAGGATTCGATCATGCCGGGCATCGGATTATCGGCGTTGGCTTCGTACTCCAAGGCCAAATGGCCGTCGAAGCCGACTTCCAGCAACGCCTTCAAAACGCCGGGAATATCGATGACCCCGCGCCCCACCGCCACAGTGCCGCCTTTGGCGTTTCGTTCGGTCACGTCTTTGATGTGAAAATCGTATAAACGGTCTTTGACGGCGTGGATGACGTCGACCTCATTATCCCCGATGCGCACGGAATGGCCGATATCGATGCAGCAGCCGATGCGTTTGTCGTAATCCTGGGCGAGTCGATACGCGTCCAGCGGCGACGGATAGCGTTTGTCGCCCGGGCCGTGATTGTGAATCGCCACTTTGATATCGAATTCCTTGACCATTTTATCCACGAGAGGAAGCGCATCCAGATCGGGAGCGGACACCATGACCGGCATGCCGGCGTCGCGGCAATATTCAAAGGCGTTGCGGACCTGCTTTTCGTCGTTCTTCAAATACACGACGCCTGCGCCCATCATCCGGCAGCCGGCGTCCTTGACTTTCTGCGCGGCCGCTTTCCGCTCCTCCACGCTGGAATCCATTTTGAGATGAAAATCTTTGAGCGTGACATATTGAATCTGCAAGTCTTTCATCATGGACAGCGTTTCATCGAGAGAGAATTTCCGGGTCGAATAGGACGCCAATCCGACTTTGAGCCCTCGAAAAGGATCCCGGCTCGAAGAAGCGCTCCCAACAGCCTGACGCGATACACCGCTGGTCAGCGCGAGCGCGCCCAGACCGGCCGCGCCGCAAAAGACGCGTCGATTTACGGGAAGGGAAAATGTCATTTTAGTTCTCCTGCAGGTTAAGATGAGAATGATTCACGGTATGCATCATTGGAATCATAGACTGCATCTACTTTCTCAGAGAGGAGGAAACGGGTCAAGATTGACCGCCTCGGATCGAGGAAAACAGGAGGCAAGCCTAAACGCGCTTGCGTTTGCTTGTGGAAAGAATGCCCATTTTTTCCCGGTATTTGGCGACTGTTCGCCGGGCGATGTTGAGATTGTAATCCCGGTGGAGAAATTCGGTGATTTTCTGGTCGGAAAGCGGCTTGCGAGGATCTTCTTCTTCAATCAGGCTGCGGATGATCTCCATGACGCTTTTAGCGGCCATATCCTCCCCGCCGGTCGCGTCCAGACTGGTTGAAAAGAAATATTTTAATTCAAACAGCCCGCGGGGCGTTTGAACATATTTTTTGTTGACGACCCGGCACACGGTGGCTTCATGAATCCCCAACTCGTCGGCGATATCCCGAAGCTTCATGGGTTTGAGCGCCGTCAATCCCTCTTCGAGAAAACCCACTTGCTTCTCCACGATCGCCTTGGTGACGCGATAGAGCGTGCGCCGCCGCTGCTCGATGTTGCGAATCAGCCAGATGGCCGATTGAAACTTTTTCTTGATGAACTCAAACTCTTCGTTCGTTATGCCGTCTCGATTTTGGAGCATCTCCCGGTATTTTCGATTGATGCGCAGAGGTGGGGCGCCTTCGTCATTGATGCGAACCTGCCATTGACCGTCCACTTTCTCCACAAAAACATCCGGCGTGATGTATTCGACTGTGGATGGCTGATATTGGCGGGCCGGATGCGGATCGAGCGAACCGATAATATCCGAGATTTCTTGAACATGCTGCTCGGTAACCCCCAAAATCCGGGCGATGTCTTTATATCGCCTTCTCTCCAGCAGATCCAAATGATTGTGAATGACTGCGATGATGTCGTCATCGTCTATCTGCAGATGCCGGCATTGAATTTCCAGGCATTCTTCCAGAGTGCGCGCTCCCACCCCCGGCGGATCGAATCCCTGAATGATGGTCAAAACGTGCTGCGCCGTCTCCACATCCACATCGAATGTTTGGGCGATGTTTTCCAACTCCAGCGGTAGAAATCCGTCTTCATCCAGCTGATCGAGAATATACTCCCCGATTTCATGCTCTTGCGGAGTGTTCGTTGATACGCCCAACTGCCACATCAAATGGTCTTTTAAGGTCTCCTCCACGGCCATCTGGGGATGCATTTCATTCTCATCCGATTCGCCCGTGAAGGATGTTCCGCTGTCCACGAATCCAAGATCGCTGCTGTCGGAAAAGTAATCCGCCCAATTCTCGTCCAGTTCGATATGACCTGAATCGGGAAAATCAGCAGGGGCTTCAACATCGGACGGCGACGATTCTTGTTCTTCCATGTTCCGGTCGGGACGCTCCGTGAATTCTTCCTCCTCCAGCATAGGATTCTCGGCCATCTCTTCTTGGAGCATTTCCGATAATTCTAGAGTAGACAATTGCAGTAATTGGATGGACTGCTGCATTTGCGGCGTCATGATCAGCCGCTGGGACATTTTTTGCTGGAGCTGCAGTCTTTGATCCATCTGATTTTCGACCTTGTCTTAAAAGGAAATCCTTTTTCCGAATTTAATTTTTTTAATTCTTAGTTGTTGTCAAAAATTATTATAGTCGAAATAATAATTTTCATGCCAAAATACCACGGATCCGGCGGCCTGTCAACGCGTACAAAATTTTTTGTTGAATGCAAAAAATGTTTAAAGCAATAAAAAACAGTAACTTATGGATATTATTTTGCCGGCGATAGGGTGCGAATGAAAAGGTTTGATTTTGAGGTTTACTAAGAGTGGATCTCCGTCCTGATATTGGTTTCTTATTCTAAAAATCGTAGAGAAATCCCTTAGGAGAAGAGAAACTCAATCCAGTTGTTCAAGTTTTTCTTCAAATAAAAAGGATAGTAGTCCGGCCTGCTTGATGAAAGCATCCAATATCCGGGAATGGCTGCGTAACTTTTCATTAAGAACTTCTTTCTCGTCTTTGAATAGCAAGGTCTGCCAGCGGCTGTCTTCAAATTCAAAATGGGTTTCCTGCAAAAGATCGTCCAGCAGCTCCATGGCGGATTGATGTTCTTTCTCACAAATGGAAACGGCTTTCTCCAACTGCTTCAATAAGTCGCGCTGTTCTTGTTTATGGAGAGATCGATCCGGATCGAGAGGCAGGATGTCCAAAGCGCTTTTGGCGTATTGAATAAATTCCTGCAATTGAATCAAAGCCTCCTGTATCGCTCGCCGCAAATCGATCCGATCCGCTTGAGGCGTGTAGGATTGGCGCAGCCTATCAAAATGAGGGGTGATGTCCGATTTACGCAGAACCAGATCTTCAAACAACGATTCGATGCGGGATGCGATGGTTCCATGGATCAGAGCGCCCGAACTGGTATTGAATACGGGGATCTGTTGAAAACGGGCGATTTCATGCTCCAGAAATTGGCTTTGCCGGGGAGGCGATTCGCCGGTTGCCGGCGATTCTCCATGTACGAAAGCGGAATGTTGCGCGTCCTCGAAATCCCGGGTCGGCGATGAATCGCCCAAGGCGCTTCCGGCGAACGGGTGATCGGCGGCGCTGGAGGTTGGATCATGTCCCGCCAGAATAAGCGGCTTGCAGCCCATACGAGCCAGGATGTGAAAACTGGCGGCCGCTGCGCTTGCCGGCCCGCATACATCGGCTTGAACCCCCGATAGGGATTGGAGCCATGCGTAAACGGCGTTGATGCGTACGGAAGGCGCCGGAATTTCTTCGACGGGCGCGGGCTGGCCGATCGTTTCGGCGCCCGGACGCCAAGCGGCTAGAAAAATCCGCGGGTAGAAGCGCCGGATGATTTGGGGATCGATTCGCGGATCGGCGATTAAATAGGTCTCCGGCGAAGGGGCGTATTTGCTCAAAGGAATGGCGTGATCCTGGTAGTAGTCCGTGGCGAATACGAGATGAGGACGAATATCGTGTTCGCAAAGAATGGAATAGGCGCTGTGCATGCACGAAATCACAATTTGATCTTGTATGTCCCGAATCGCTTTGAGAGATTTGTTCAGCAATGGACCGGGCGCCGCCAGGATGACCGGCATGCCTTCGAGTTGGTTGAACAACTTCGGCGCGCCCGGCCTATCCAGAATGATCTCCGCATTGGCGATGGTGTTTATCACCATAGATTCACTGTGTTCGACGCGCGAACGGCGGTTGGCTAGTTCGCGCTGCAGCGCCTCCTGCCATGCGAGGGTGAATGGCTTAAAAAAATCCTGCCGCGTGCGGCGCAGAAAACTCGAAACGGCGATCCGGTAGGGAAGATTCAAAAACCGCCCCCAATGCAGCTCCGTTCCGATGCTCTCGATGGATTCTTCGATCTCCTGCCCTACGTAAAAATGCACCTGCCTGCTTTCGAGCAGGATGGTTAAATCCACGAAATGCAATGCGGTGAGAAACTGATAGGGATCCGGCTCGATGATCGCTAATATTCCCTGAGACGGCAGCGTCTTCACGATCCGCTTCGCCTCATAGCCCAGTCCGAAGCCCAGCAGCAAAATGACGTGCGGAAAATTCTTCTCCAAATCGAGGTCGTCCATCCACCCCTGTAATTCGCCGGCCGGATCTTTGGTTTGAAATAAAGAAAACGAATCGCCCGGCGGGGATTTCCAAATAAAATCAACATATTCATCTTGGAGCGAGAATACGCTGTATAAACGTCCCGAGACTTTCGCCGACATAGCGACAACTTCATCCGCCTGGTTGGGATTTAACAGGCGAAGCGCTTTTATATTTTGTGAAAAGAACGGGCCGTCGGTCATTGATTATTCCAGAAAGATCTCCAAAGACTTTGAATACCGCGATTTTATTTCCGTTAATTTTGACGTTTTCACTCATCAACGCCATGTTAACGCAATTATAAGAATGGATGTCTTGTTTGTCGATTATCACAGCCGGCGATCATGCAACAATCGAGAAGAGAGTGAAATACCGCCCATATTCTATTTTTGTTCGATCCAAGGTATGATGCGGGAGAATTCAATCGATCAGACCGCGCAGGAAAGCCTGAAGAATCTAAGTATTTCAGCAAGTGAGAAATTATTCGTATGCCGCCCGAAGCGACTCATGACTATTTTATGCGACTGGCCCTCAATCAGGCCAAAATTGCCAAAGCCCATGGCGATGTTCCCATCGGAGCGATTATTGTCCGAAACGGCGTCGTCATTGGACGAGGCCGCAATCAGCGGGAAGAAAAAAACGATCCGACGGCGCACGCCGAAATTCTGGCGCTGCGCGACGCCGCCGAACAGATCGGAGACCGGCGACTGATTCATTGCTCCTTGTATTGCACCTTAGAACCTTGCATCATGTGCGCCGGCGCTATTGTTCACGCCCGGATCGAGCATCTATACTATGGCGCCTCCGATCCCAAAGCGGGCGGCGTGGAAAGCCTGTATCAGATTTTGGAAGATTCCCGCTTGAATCATCAAGTGCTGGTTCATGCAGGATTTTTTCGAGAAGAGTGCGAGCGCTTATTGAAAGAATTTTTTGATCGGCTACGATAACAACGGAATAAAATAATTGAGACAGAAATTTTGACAATGATCATTTCGGAGGGGTGGCCGAGTGGTTGAAGGCGCCCGCCTCGAAAGCGGGTATACGGGGAACCGTATCGAGGGTTCGAATCCCTCCCCCTCCGCTCTCCGATTGATTCCGCAAAATCATCCGAATTTATTTTTGTATCCTTCCCTGTAAATCCAATATTCTAAGTTGCTTTTCGATGTCCATGGCCGATGGTTCGGTCGATCTTCGTATTGTCGCTCTCGATTTTTCTATATAATCAATGCGTTAATGCTCTTGATAGGGAACATTTCGTAAGAGAGAGAAAGAATCCAACAAGGGAGAGTCCTTTCATGAATGCCAAAGTCGTCATCTGCGCCTGTTTGATCTTCGAGATAATGAAATGGCCGGTTCAGCCCATGGCTCAGGCCCAAATCTGCGATGACTCCTCTGTAAAGTTGACCATCGACGGCTCCGCTCAAACCGGCCGTTATGAAAAAATCGAATTTCAAATTCAACTCGATCGGGATTACATGAATCCCTACGATCCTGACGAAGTGGATTTAACGCTCGAATTGACGACTCCCTCCGGCGATACAATCATCCTGCCCGCCTTTTATTATCAACCTTATGAATGGAGGCGCATCCGGCGGGAGGGGCGGGAAACGGATTGGTTCTATCCTGACGGATCGCCGCAATGGCGCGCCCGGTTCGCTCCCGGCGAACTGGGCGAATATTCCGCCGTCGCCGTTCTCCAAAACCGTTATGAGAAGCACATTTCTTCACCGGCGGTCTTCCAAACAATCGAGTCGGGCGATCACGGCTTCATTCGAGTCTGCGAAAAAAATCCCCGCTATTTCTCCTTCTCCGATGGAACGCCTTTCTTCGCCATAGGGCAGAATCTGGCCTTCATCGCTCCGGGGCAATATCTGAACCTTCAAAAAACCGGCGAGGTCTTTCGCAGAATGGCCGGGAACGGCGCCAATTTCGCTCGAATCTGGACCTGCTCGGAAGATTGGGCGATGGCGATCGAGACCCGGAAAAGCGCCTGGGGCCGGTCGTGGGATTGGAATCCGCCTTTCGCCGCCGATCCGGGACGCGACGGATACCACCGCGGCGGTCTGGCGATTCGCATCGAGGCGGGGAAAACGATCTCGCCTTCGCCGACTTATCCCTTAGCCCTGCGGCCGTCAACAAACTACATTCTTAAAGGCGAGTTCATGACATCGGAAAATTCGCGTCTGGCGGTTCTGGATCAAACCTTCGAATGGAATTCAAAACGCGACTGGCAGGCGTTTTCCGTCCCTTTCACGACAAATTCCGATCAATACTGGCTGGGGCGCTTGATCATGGAGGCGCAAGGCTCCGATCCGGTTTTGATTCGCTCCCTGTCGCTGCGAGAAGCTGATGGGGGGCCGGAACTTTTCTATGAGGCGGATGTTAATCGCCCGCCTCGCGGCGTATACAATCCAGTCGATTGCTTCATGCTCGATCGAGTCGTCGAAATGGCCGAACAGCAAGGCGTCTATCTGCAGCTGACGCTCCTGACTCGCGATCACTATCGCAGCGATCTTCGCGATCCCGGAGACGGCGCCTATCAACGCGCCGTTCATGACGCGCAAAACCTGCTGCGCTACGCAGTCGCCCGGTGGGGGTATTCCACGCATACGGCGGTGTGGGAATATTTCAACGAACAGGATCCCAATTTGCCCAACGAATCCTTTTATCGCGAACTGGGCCGCTGCCTGGAGCATATCGATCCGTACCATCATCTGAGAACGACCAGCGCCTGGGGGCCTTGCCCTCAAGATTGGAATCACGATCAATTGGATGCCGCCAATGAGCATCACTACATGCGCCCCGCTCTTGGGGCGATTTGGCGG
Source organism: Candidatus Omnitrophota bacterium (assembly GCA_016934335.1). Lineage (GTDB taxonomy): Bacteria > Hinthialibacterota > Hinthialibacteria > Hinthialibacterales > Hinthialibacteraceae > JAFGTC01. The sequence goes on from JAFGTC010000142.1 coordinate 35,678, forward strand.
GATGAGGTCGAATCGGTATGGCGGCGCGCGGAAGAGATTCGCCGGCATGCCTCTTCCAAGCCGGCCCTTTTGGCCGAATTCGGATTGGCGGACGATCGCTGGGGATTAAGCCCGTACATGAAGCAAGATCGGCGGGGCGTTCATTTCCGGCGCTGTCTATGGGCGTCCGCTCTATCCGGCGTTTCGGGAACGGCCATGTTCTGGTGGTGGGAAACGATCGACCAACTTGATCTCTACAAGCATTACAAACCCGTTTCCGATTTTATGAAGAATATTCCCTTCCACCGCCTTGATTTACAGCCTTTTTTTGTAACCGGCGAAAACAGCGGAATCCGGCTTGTGGGCCTGCGGGATTCGCGCCATGCCTACCTTTGGATCAGCGATCCGGCGGCCTGCTGGCATGCGCAGGTTGTCCAAGCCGAAGCGCCGGCTTTGTTATCGGGGAAACGCCTTTCTCTGTCCGGTTTTCAGCCGGGACGCTACCGCATTCAATGGCGTGATGCGCAGCAGGGAGGCGTTATCCGCGAGGAGTCAATCGAGTGCAAAGAATCTTCGATCAACCTATCGATCACCGATTTCACCGGCGATATCGCCTGCCAAATCACGCCTATGCCCTAAAATTCAACTATATATAAAAGAACCGAAATGTACGATTGAACATCTACTTTTCGTGAAAATAATGATAGGCGTATTCAGTAGAATAAGAATTTAACAATGCTTTTCTATGAGCGCGCCCCGCCCGCTTTGAAGCGGCGGGGCGGGGCGTTAATCCATCTTTGATTATTTTATCCCTGCTATTGGCTTATCTCATGAGGGGAAATAGTTCTCTCCCCTCATGCTTCAATCAGCTTAAACGTTCGATCCAGTGCGGCGATCGTCTTCTCCAATTTGGGCTCTGTCTCCATTTTCCGCAGCTCGTTGTCGAACGGCTCGCATTCGACCGGCCCGTCGTAGCCGATTTTATAGAGGCCGTTGATGAAGGCTTTCATATCGATGACGCCGCTCGTGCAGGGCAGCTGGCGCTTGAGATCCTGTTGTTCGTCAATGGGAATGTCGGGAGGCGCATCGTTCACATGAACGAGTACGATCTGCTCGTTGGTCAACTGCGCCAATTCCTCCGCCGTCCCATGCGAGGTATACCAATGCCAGCAGTCAAGCAGCAGCCCCATGTTGCCAGTTCCAATGGCGTCGCACAACTCCAGCATTTCACGTTGAGTGCAAACAAAGGCAAAGCGAAATCGTTTGCGCGTATCGCGCGGCCCGACGAATTCGAGGCCCAGCCGGACGCCGTGATCCTTGAGAATGCGGGCGCATTCCTTCAATCGCCGCCGGTGCATCTCGAAATTCTCCAGATAGGTCAAATCATTGTTCCCCGGCATGATCCAGGTGGCGACTCGCGAAATGCTGAGGTCATGCATGAGTTTCGCTTCGTCGGGATAGGCGGCGAGGGATTTTTTGAAAGTCTCTTCATCGCCCCGGAAATTGACGGACAGCCCGCCGGCCCCCCAACGAAGGCCTTTTTCCTGCATGAGGGCGGTGATTTCCTTGCGCTGCTCCGCCGACATTTTGGATAACTCTCCGATATGGGGCGTAACGCCTCCGAAGCCGTACTTGGCGGCGAGTTCGATCGCTTCCTTCTGATTGGCGTTGAGGCCGATGTGCCCTCCGCTCAGGTTTTTGAACATCTTGACGCCCGGTGCGGCGGCTTGTGTTTTGGATGGAGAAAACGCCAGCGCCGATGCGCCGGCCGCTGTCATCTGCAGAAAACGGCGCCGGTTCGAATAATGGGAATGAATGGGATTTTCGTTCATAACTTCCTCTCAATAAATCGCCGATATTGCGGCGTGCTTTTGATTCTCATCGCCGTCTGTTATACCATAATTCCGAGGCGGAAGATATGCCGGTTATTCGGCATCGGCGGCATCGAGATAGAATCAACCGCCCATAGGAGTCTGCCATGATTCGACGACGCGAGATGATGCGCTGCATGAGCGCCGCGCCTTTGATATTAACCAACGCCGGTTTTAATCGGGACGCCTTGTTCCCCGGCGGAAAGCGGTTTGCCGTCACGTTTTCCATTGACGACGGCTTTTGGAAATCGGCGCAGGAATTTCTGCCCCTGTTCGATCGTTTTAACTACCGCGCCACATTCAACCTGGTCACCAGTTGGATTACCCCTATGCGCTCGGGCGTCGGCGACGACTACAATCAAGCGTCGTCGCATGGAACATGGACGAATTGGAAGACGGTTTTAGACAGAGGGCATGAAATCGGCAGCCACAGCATGACGCATCCCCATCTTCCCCAATTGGATGAGAGCGAAGTGAAGCGCCAGTTGCTCTATTCCAAGCGCCGCATTACCAAGCGGCTGACATTATGGGGCCGCAAAACCTTCGCATTTCCCTATAACGATTCATCGCCGGCCGTGCGCGAGATGGCGGGGCGCTATTATCTCGCCGCCCGCGAGGGAACGCGTACGGGCGAAATCAACCAGCCCGGCGCCATCGATTTTTTAGGCGTGCGCAGCTGGTGGCCCCTGCAGCACAATACCCTTGGCGATATTGTGGAAAAGATCGATGAAACCCGCGACATGCGCGGGTGGCTGGTGATCGGCCTGCATGGAATGAACGGGGAAGGCTGGCATCCCATCACAACCGAAAAAATGACGGGCGTATTGGATTACTTATCCAAGCAGAATGACGTTTATGTCGATACGTTCAAAAATACGGCCCTTTGGCTGATGAAGAAAACATAAAGCAATTCAAAAAAAATTCTCGCCAAAAACTTAGGAGGAGCCGCCATGCAGAATCGACGTGAATTCTTAAGCGCATCCCTTTCAGGCGCCGCAGCGCTGTCGCTGTCTTCGCTGGCCCATGCCCAGCCCGCGCCGAAATCCTCGGGCGACCGCCCCAACGTTCTTTTCATTGCTGTGGACGATCTGAATGACTGGATCGGCTGCCTGGGCGGCCATCCCGACGTCAAAACCCCCCATATCGACCGACTGGCTCAGCGCGGCGTCTTGTTCACTCGCGCTTACTGCTCCGCCCCGGCATGCAATCCCTCGCGCGCCAGTCTGCTGACCGGCATTCGCCCGTCCACCTCCGGCGTGTATCTCAACAGCCAGCCATGGCGTCCGGTGATGCCCGATGCGGTTACGATCCCCCAGCATTTCAAAGATCACGGCTACCGGGTGTACGGCCGCGGCAAAATCTTTCACGGCCGATGGTCGCAGGACGAGCAGGCCTATCACGAATATATTCCCAGAGGCGACGATCCACAGCCCGAAAACAAACCGCTGAACGGCATCCCCGAAACCTCTCATTTCGATTGGGGGCCGGTTGACTGCGCCGATGAAGAGATGGACGATTACAAAGTCGTCGATTGGTGCATTGATTTCCTTCAGAAAAAGCAGGATCAGCCGTTTTTCCTCGCCTGCGGCCTGTTTCGACCGCATCTTCCATGGTATGTCCCTCCCCGATATTTCGAACAATATCCGCCCGATCAAGTGACTCTCCCGAACGTCAACGAAAACGATTTGGACGATGTCCCCGAAGCGGGGAGAAGAATGGCCAAGCCCGAGGGCGATCACAAGAAAGTGATCGAAACCGGCAATTGGCGCAAAGCGGTCTCCGGCTACTTATCCTGCATCAGCTTCACCGATATGAATGTGGGGCGGTTGTTGGATGCGTTAGATAAAAGCGGGCATGCCGATAACACCATCATCGTCTTCTGGGGCGATCACGGCTGGCATCTGGGCGAGAAACTGCATTGGCGCAAATTCGCCTTATGGGAGGAGGCGACCCGTGCGCCGCTGATCATCTCCGTTCCCAAATCGCTCCAAGGCGAACGCTGCGGGCGCACCGTCAGCTTCATCGATATTTTTCCCACCCTCGCCGACCTCTGCGGGCTGCGCAAACTGGACGCCTGGGAAGGAGTCAGCCTGCGGCCTCTCTTGGAAGACCCCGGGAAGGAATGGCGCCGCCCCTCTCTCACGACCCACGGCCGCAACAATCACTCGGTTCGTTCGGAGCGCTGGCGTTACATCCAATATGAAGACGGCGGCGAAGAACTCTACGATCACGGCAGCGATCCGCTCGAGTGGACCAACCTGGCCGGCCGCGCCGATTTCAACAACGTCAAAGAAAGGCTGAAGCGCGTATTGCCCGAAGCCAACGCCCTCGACGCCCCCAAGGGAGATTGAAATGAGCGATAGGGAGCAAGGTCGTAATGATTCATGAAAAATCGTAGCGGCGCTCCCAGGCCGCCGTTTCTCCCGTGCGATAGGCGATGTTGCCGAGATGCGCTCCCGACGCGGCGCTCACGCCCGCTTCGGCGGGCGCGTAAGGCGTCTGGCGGCTGCGCATGCAGTCGATCCAGTTTTCCATGTGCAGTCGCCCGCCGTTGGGGTGAGAATAAAAATCCGCCCCGCGCGGGCCTTCGCCCAGGATCAGCTCTTTGTATTTGAGTTTCTTCCCCTGCTCAGTTGATTCGGGATGAAGTTCGTAGCGGCCGCGATCCATGTACAGCGTGGCGTCGGTTCCCATGAATTCCATCATGGCCGCGTTGCGGGCGTTGATAAACGTTCCTTCGAAATAGATCTGCATCCGTTTTTCCGGATAGTGGAGCAGCGTCTGGATGGTGTCGGGCGTCTCCCAGATTCCTTCGGTGGTGACATGATCGCCGATCGTCACGGCGGACGAGGGATGATCGAGTTCGAAGAACCAGTGCGCCACATCCAGATAATGGACCATCAGATCCGTCAGGATGCCCCCGCCGAAGTCCCATGTCCATCGCCAGTCTCGAAAACGATTCTCATCGAACGGCTGCCTGCGCGCCGATCCGAGAAACATCGTCCAATCCACCGAGGCGGGATCGACGCCGTACAGCGGCTTCCGCCGCGTGGGCGAATTGCGATTCCAGGTCAGGTGCACTTTGTGAACCTCGCCCAGCGCTCCCGATTTGTAAACGTCATACGCTTCGCGAAGGTGGGTCATGCTGCGCTGCTGCATGCCGACCTGCACGATTCGCTTGTATTTGTTCTGCGCCTCGATGACCGGACGGCCTTCCTGCAGATTGACGGTCAGCGGCTTTTCGACGTATACGTCTTTCCCGGCCTGGCAGGCGTGAATGGTCATGGGAACGTGCCAGTGGTTCGGCGCGGCGATCAACACCGCATCGATGTCATTCCGGTTCAGAATGTCGCGGTAATCCTTCGTCAAAAATAGACCGCTCTCGCCGACCAGGTCGCGGGTCATGGCGAGATGCCTGTCCCAAATATCGCAGAGGGCCGTCACCCGAACGCCTGGAATGTGAAGCAGATCGCGCAGCAGATGGCGGCAGCGCCCGCCCGTCCCGATGCATCCAATGCGGATGTCGTCATTCGCAGACTGCCCCGCCGAAGCGATCGAAAAAGCCGGCAAAGCCAATACGCTCGAACTCCCCCGCAAAAAAACACGCCGTAAAAATAAATCGCTCATGATGCTGTCTCCTCTGAATAAATATGATGACGTCATCGCGTTAAATATCATTGCTTCTTACAAATTTTGGTTTTGATAAATATTTCTTTTGTATATATGTATATCTTTGATTATTTTATCTAACACGTAATTGCGTCCGATATATTTATGTAGTATAGTGTATTTATTAATAGGATATTTACCGTAAAACCTGATATTAGCAGTAGATGAATCAATAATGTATTTAGGCTTATTCTCGTCTAAATCTTTCAAAAGGTTATATAAAGTACCCTCAATTTGATAAAAACTAGTATCAATAGATTTCCCTACATTAACCCACGGTATTAATCCAGTAATAACATTACAACAAGAATATCTTGTTGCAGGTTTTCTATTAGATAAAGTGTATATTTCGGCCAAAAAACCCCACACAAAAATACTATCTTCATTATTGGTATTTTTGTAAATATAATTTGATATCTCTGGAATCCCCATTTCATATACTAATA
>JAFGTC010000143.1 GCA_016934335.1 Candidatus Omnitrophota bacterium
CATCGCCGTCGACGTTCCCGGCTGCCTGACCATCGAAGAAAGCGGGAAAAAAGCGCGCGCAAAAGGGCGATGCTTCCTGATCGACTTTCAAACCCGCGCCAACGACCTGTACATCGAAGCGATCAAGCGGGTGCACAACGGCGACATCGGCGCCTTCGCGTTCGGCGAATCCTCCTACCACGCCGGCAATCCCTGGGCGGATCAAGTCGCCGCCATGAAATCCGATCCCAAAAATCCCGAAAACCGCCTGCGCGCCTGGGGTCTGGATCGGGTGTTGTCCGGCGACATCATCACCGAACAGAACATTCACACCTTGGATGTGGCCAGTTGGATTCTGGATCAGCCCCCCATTCAGGCGTGGGGCATGTGCGGGCATAAAGTGCGCGACGACGGCGGCGACGTCCACGACTCGTTCCAGGCGACCTTCGAATATCCCGGCAGCGTCGGCATTTCCTTCAGCTCCCGCCAATTCGAAGGATACGGCAGCTCCGGCGGCATCAAAAACCGCATGTACGGCGCGGACGGCGTCCTCGAAGCCGAATACGGCGGCGCCGTTCTCATTCGCGGCAAAAAGAAATTCGACGGCGGCCAAACCGGCAATATCTTCACCGACGGCGTCAAAACCAACATCGCCGCATTCCATCGCGACATCACAGGCGGCCGCTTCGACAATCCCACCGTCGAATGCAGCGTGCGCAGCAACCTCGTCACCATCCTGGGCCGCACCGCAGCCTATAAAAAAGAAGCCGTCCGCTGGGACGACCTGCTCAAAAACAAAGAAAAACTGGAATTTAATTTTTCCGGCATGAAAGACTAAGATCGAGTTTGAATCGATTCGCTCAGCGGGACATCCAACGCACAAACGGGAGATTAACCATGAACCGCTTTTTATCTTTTTGTCTTATTTTTGTCTGCGTCATGACGGCTCTCAACCTGAACGGCGCCGCGATGGAAAAACCGCGCGTCATCGTACTCACCGACATCTCCAACGAACCCGACGACGAAGAATCGATGGTGCGCTTTCTCGTCTATTCCAACCAATACGACGTCGAGGGACTCATCGCCACAACCTCCGTATGGCTGCGTAAAAATCCCCGTCTGGATTTGATCCGGCGCCAAATCGACGCCTATGCGCAAGTGCGCGCCAATCTCATGAAGCACGAACAAGGCTTCCCCGATCCCGGCGCCCTGCGGCGCGTCGCCAAAATGGGGCTCGACGGCTTCGGCATGGACGCGGTCGGCTTCGGCAAAAGCACGGAAGGCTCCAATCACATCATCGAAGCGGTCGACCGCCCCGACGACCGCCCCATCTGGATTTCCATCTGGGGCGGCGCCAACACCCTGGCCCAGGCTTTGTGGGACGTCAAATACACCCGCTCCGAAGAAGAATTGGATCGCTTCGTCTCCAAACTGCGCGTCTACACCATCTCCGATCAGGACAATGCGGGGCGCTGGATGCGCATCACCTTCCCCGATCTGTTTTACATCGTCACTCCCAGCAGCGTCGACTCGCGCGAATATTATAAAGCGACCTGGACGGGCATTTCCGGCGACCGCCAATACAAAAACGGCCCCTACCATTTCTTTGAACTGGTCGACAATCCTTGGCTGACTGAAAACGTCATCCAAAATCACGGGCCGCTGGGCGCCCTGTACCCCAAATTGGAATACATCATGGAAGGGGACACCCCGTCCTTCTTGAACCTGATCAACAATGGCTTGGGAAGCCATATCGATCCATCGTACGGCGGTTGGGGCGGACGCTACGTCCTGCATCAATCCTACGCCGAAACGCGCCCCATCTACACCAACAGCCGCGACACCGTAACCGCCCGCGACGGCTCCGTTCACACGACCGCTCCCGCCTCGATCTGGCGATGGCGCGACGCCTTCCAATACGATTTCGCCGCCCGCATGGATTGGTGCGTCGCCGAAAATTACGAAGACGCCAACCACAATCCCGCCGCCGTCATCAACGGCAAGCCCGGTAAAGACATCCTCGAAATCGATGCGAAGCCCGGCGAAGAAATCCGCCTGACCGCCGAAGGCTCCAGCGATCCCGACGGCGACGCCTTCGACAGTACCTGGTTCATTTATCGGGAAGCGGGATCCTATAACGGCGACCTGAAACTTACATCGGCGCAGGGCGGTTCAACTTCGTTCACCGCGCCGGCCGTCAAACAAAAATCCACCATACACATCATCCTCCAACTCAAAGACCGCGGCGATCCAACCCTCTTCAGCTGTCGCCGCGCCGTCATAACGGTTGAACCATGAATGCAATGCATTTTTAATCACAGTTTTCTTCACACTAGAAGGAGAAAAAGAAATTCATCAAAATTCATTAGACTAAAGTGAACAAATGTGATAGTCTTCGAATAAGATTAGCTTTGGCTTGCTTTTACAGAAAATTCGTAAAACGGCGCTATCGATCTGTAAAAAATGTTTTCAATATAGAAGATCAATAGCCTCGTTTTTGGGTGGTTTAAGGAAATTAGAATATGAGCGGCGACTCCCTTACTCTCGTTCTTAACGGCGAAATAACCTTGCAGGATTACGCCAAAGCGATTTTTGAATTTCAAAATTTGGTCAACGCATTGAATGACGATTTTTCTCCTGACCATACAATTGAATGGAAAGTTGATGAACTGGATGCAGGAAGCGCTCGAAGTTCGTTTGTCGGCATCGCCAATTCTTCGCAAGATGCACAAACCGCGGAAAAAATCAAAAGCGCCTTCGAAAAAGTGGGTGAAAACCTCCGCCGCGGCGATGTTTCTATGTTCTCAAAAAACGTTCAATCCGCCGTCAAAGGCCTCGTCAACTTAATCAATGGAAGAATCCCTTCCATTCGATTCGAAACCGATGCGATGGAATGGGAAATTTTCGATAATGCGATTATACGGCAGCAGCCCGATTTATCCTCAAATCCAATCAAGCCTATCCATCGTTTAGAAGCCTTTGGCGCTGTAAAGGGCAGAGTACAAACTTTGAATCGAGAGAAATTTTACCGTTTCAACTTGTATGATCTCATGGAGCATCGATCCATTACCTGCCGCCTTTCTCCTGAATTTGAAGAGCAAATGAGAAATGTTTGGGGGAAAGTAGTCATTGTGGAAGGTCTGGTTCGGCGTGATCAGGAAACGGGGAAGCCCACGTCGGTTCGAGAGATTAAATCGATCATTCCGATCGAGGAAGGGACTCCAGGGGGATGGCGGAAAGCGATGGGATGCGCACCCCATTACACCGGCGGCGTACCGTCTGAGGATGCAATCCGCAAACTAAGGGATGATTAAGAAAAATTCACCAAAGACAATTAAATATTATTGGGATGCCTGCGTTTTCTTAGCGGGAATTATGAACGAAGAGGGTAAGCGGCCCACCGTGGAAGCCTTACTCGAGTTGGGCGAAAGAAACAAGATCGAGATTTATACGTCAGTCCTCAGCATTGTAGAGGTCGCTTTCACCCGGGATGAAAAAAATTCCCACTCAATAAACGAATCTGTCGAAGAAACGATTAATAATCTATGGGCGCCGGCATCCCCAATCAAGACAATCGAATTGTACGACCATTTGGCCATGAAAGCCAAACAATTAATTCGGTCCGGCCTCGAAAAAGGTTGGGTGATTAAACCGGCCGACGCCATTCACCTCATCAGCGCTCAAAGCGTCGGTGCGGATGAATTCCATACCTACGATAAACAACTCCTAAGTATGGAACATAGCAAACTCAAAACTACCCTTGGATTCACTTTGCATAAACCGCGTAAAGAACCATCCCTCTTCGACGAATTAGAACTCGAATAAAAAGATTAAAAAAAAGAGAGAATACAATGATTCCCCCCATCACAAAACCCATCTTCATCCTAATTTCCATCGCCCTGCTCTGCCTGCCCGCCCTCGCGCAGGAAACCGTCATCGTGCGGCCCGACGTGATCGATGATGTGTTGATCAATCCCGGCATCGGCTTCATGACCTTTCAGCGATTCAACGGCGACGAGCTGAACGAAGGCAAACGCTGGACGGAGGGATTTCCCATCGACTATCAGGAATTCGACGGCGACCTGACCAACCCCGATCATCCCCAAACCTCGCTGGCCTATTTTCGCATCTATTGGAAATTCATCGAACCCGAGCGGGATCAATACCGCTGGGATATGATCGACAAAGCCCTGCAAACCGCCCGCCGGCGCGGCCAGACTCTTCTCCTGCGCATCGCTCCCTACGGCACGGGAAGCGAGCGCGACGCGCCCGACTGGTATCGAAAACTCGTAGGCGCGGAAAAAAATCTCCCCGTTGAAAAATGGCAGACCGATCCCGAAAATCCCCTCTACGTCGAACATTTCGGCGGCATGATCCTCGATCTGGGCGAACGCTTCGACGGCCATCCCGATCTCGAAAGCGTCGATCTCTCCATCGTCGGCGCCTGGGGCGAAGGGGCGGGCTCTGACCGTCTCACCCAAAAAACGCGCGAAGCGCTGGTCGACTGCTACCTGCACGCCTTCCAAAAAACGCACCTCATCATGCTCTTGACCGACGCCAAGACCAACGGATACGGCCTCTCGCAGCGCGATGTCGGCTGGCGCGTCGACTGTCTCGGCGACCTGGGCGGATTCAGCTCCAACTGGTGCCACATGTACGACTATTATCCCCAGGCCGTCATCAACTTCGGCATGGAAGACGCTTGGAAAAAAGCCCCCGTCTCTCTCGAAGTATGCTGGGTCATGCAGCATTGGAAGGATATGGGGTGGGACGTCGACTACATCATCGATCAATCCCTCAAATGGCATATCTCCTCCTTCAACGCCAAATCATCCCCCGTCCCCGCCGAATGGCGCCCGAATGTCGAACGCTGGCTCAAGAAAATGGGCTACCGCCTCGCCCTGCGCAAATTCACCTATCCCTCCGCCGCTCGGCCCGGCGAAGCGCTCGCCTTCACCTCCTGGTGGGAAAACCTGGGCGTCGCCCCCTGCTACAAACCCTTCCCCCTGGCGCTGCGCCTGAAAAATGAAACAACCGAAGTCGTTCTGCCCACCGGCGCCGACATCCGCGAGTGGCTGCCGGGCGACAATCTCTTCGACAGCCAGGTCGTCATTCCCGATTCTCTGCCGGACGGCCGATACAATCTCAGCCTGGCCATTCTCGACCTCCCCAAAAAGCGCCCCCATGTCAAACTCGCCATCGCCGGCGTGCAGCCCGGCGGCTGGCATTCAATGGGCGACATCACAATACGCCGCAATCCTGAATCGACGAAAAACAATTAATCTAAAATCAGCGCGCCCGCCGAACATTCTCCGTTCGGCGGGCGCCGATTCCATCAAAAATATCGCCGATCCCTACGAGGCGCCCCCGCCCCGATGATACAATTTCTTCTCCACGCACTTTGAACAAGGAGCCGGATCCATGAAATTTCCATTCGAACAAGTCGAATCCCGCTTGCGAGAATTTCAAGAACGCCGCTATGTTTATTCGCGCATCGAACCGCTCGGCGACATCCGCATCGCCCCCGAACCGCTCGAAAATCCGCTCGATTTTTCCGGGGAAAAAGGCGAGTGGCGCCCCTTCCGCATCGGCGACGCCTGGCCCGAAATCGATTCGTATTTTTGGCTGCACATCCCCGTCCGGATTCCCGGCGATTTCCCGAGCGATCCGCGCGAGCTGCTCATTCAACTCTCCAAGGATTACACTTTGAACACGCCCGAAGGGCTGGTGTTCGTCAACGGCATGGCTC
>JAFGTC010000144.1 GCA_016934335.1 Candidatus Omnitrophota bacterium
AACCGAAACCACTTATCCGGGTACGAATCTGCGTCTCGTTTACCAATTGGTGTCAGATCAATATCCCCCAGATCAGGAGGCCTGAATATGATTTCAAAAGCATTACGGGCATGTGATTTCATCGTTGTTCAAGTTTTTGGACCTTACTGGATTTGCCCGCTTCGCTGGGCAAACAAAAGAGAAAGCCGGAGAAGAATCCCCGGCTTTCCAGCGTATTATTCAATGATCGGCGATAAGAACAATTATTTCTCGTATCGCTTTAAGACTTCATACGCATGCTCCAATTGTTTCTGATCGGACGAGACTTTCATGGTCAGCTCGTGAATCGACCAAAACAATCCATCGACGCTGCCCGTCTGAACGATCCGGACAAAACGAGCGTTTTGGGAGGGGATCTTGATGACCGTCACCGGTCCATCGCCTACGCCTTCCGCCGCCGGCGCGCCGAAATTCTGCCCGTCAAACGAAAGCAATACCTGGTATTTGCGCGGATAATCTGCATTCGAACCGGTCGCGTCCAGCGTGATTTCCTCTACCACGCATTCCGCGCCCAGATCGATTTGGAACCACATGCCCGGTCTCTGAGACGCTCCCGTATCCCAGCGCGTAGCCTTGTTTCCATCCACGGCATTCTTGACGCCGCCGGGATTGTTCGAAGCGCTGAGCTTCCAGGCGTCTCGTTGGACGTCGGTGGTCTCCATCTGCTTCACGACCTTTTGATAGCCTTTCAACGCCGCTCTTTCAAGAAGGGGATCGCCGAGCTGTTGTTCGAGAAATGCTAACACCGCCGCGTTGGCTCGCTGCGAGACCGCTTCGATGACCAGAATTTGATCGTCTTTATCCTTTGCGATCTGCATGGCGGATTTGAATCGCTCGATGGTTTGTTCGTTCGAAGCGCCGCTTATGAGATTGATCATGCGCAAGTAGCTTTTCAAGGCCTCTTGTTGATCGCATAATTCGGTTTCATTTTTGGCATAGTAATAAACAGTCTCGATCGGCGATGCGTCAGGCCAATTCATCAGAGTCGATAACGCGGCTTTTTTCACTGTCGCGTCATAATCGATCGCCATGGTTTTTTGAACAGCCTCGAAGGCGCTTTGACCGCCGAACCGGCCGAGCAGCTGCAGGATGGCGGCGCGCGCCGGGGCCGGCGAATTCTTCATGGCGTCCATGAAATATTGCGTGCGGAGATTCGGATCTTCCATTTTTCCCGCGACGCTCACCACGCATTGCTCAATCGCCTGGGCGCCCTTCGGATCTTCCGTTTTAGAAAGCAAGAGCAGCAGGCCGGGAATATTTTCGGGTTTGCTCAGCCGGGTCAATCCCTCTACGGCTTCTCGCTGAATGGCGTCATTTTCGTTAAGGGCAAACGCAAGAAGAAGAGGCATCGCGCCCTTGGAGCGCCGGTCGGTAATGGTTTGAATCAAGACCGCTTGAATTTCTGGTACTGACGTTTGAAGCGCTTTCAGGATCGCCCCATCGGCGCCTTTCAATTTGGCCAGACTTTGGAAGGCGGCCGCTCCGGCGGCGCCTCCTTGAGCGGCTGTACCGGCAAGCATCTCCACATGGCTCGCATCGCCCAACACGCCCAACGCTTCGATCGCCGCGATTTTCACCGCTTCGTTTTCACTCGAAGCCGCCTGGGCCATCGCCGGCGCCGCGCTGGCGTCGCCCCGCGCCGCCAAGGCGGCGATCGTCATGATTTGCGTCTCCGCAGTAAGTTGCGGCAGCGCCTCCGCTAAAGCCTGAACAACCTTCGATCCGGGGATCAATCGCAGAAACGGACCGGCGGCCGCTTGGCGCAGAGCCAATTCTTCTTTCTTCAACAAAGAGATCAAAAGTGGAATCGAGTTTTCCGGATTGCATTGGATCATCCCGCGATACGCGGTGATGCGGGTCATGATCGGCTTCTCTTCGCCTGTCATTTGTTCATAAAAAGATGCGGCCTGCTCCGCTCCACCCTCGGCGGCCCAGCGATCCAGGCAAAGCAGCAGCGAATCGTCCTTCAAGAATTGCAGCGATTCAGCGGCGGTCGCCTGAGACAAAGCTTGCGCGGATTCTCTCCCGCCGATCTCGCCCAAGGCTTTGATCGCGGCTTCCGCCAGCAACGGATCTTCGCTTCCCAGCAGCGGCGCGATCTGCGCAGCCGCTTCCTGATCGCCGCGCTGAGCGAGAGTTCCAATCACGCCGATGCGCAAATCGCCGTCTAATCCAGACAATGCTTTTCGTAAAAGGCCGTTCACGCTCTCCGAAGACATGCCTTGCAGAGCGAAGCGCGCCATGTTGGACAACGATTCGTCGCGCAGCAGTCTTTCCAAAATCGGCAGGCAGGCGTCCGTTCCGATTCGTCTCAGCATGCGGCAGGCGAACTGTTTAGCTTCAAACGTCGCGTCGTCCGCATTCAAGACTTCGATCATCTTTCCTTCGATTTGCTTGCGCTGCGAGGGCGCGGCGTTGCGAATGTTCTCTTCCACATCGCTGAGCGCCTTCCTGCTTTCTCCAAATTTGTACGCCTTGATCGATTCCAGCGAGATGGGGCGCAGCCGGAAGCGCGCTTCATAAGAGACCGGAAAATTAGCGGGTATCTCGTTTAACGTCACTTGCCCCGTCGCCGCCCACTCGGCGCCGCGCTGCAGCGTAAAGGCGAAGCCTGCGCAGCTCATCGCATAGGGGCCGTGTCCCAGAACGTCATGGAAAATGCGCCCCTTTCCGTATTGGATCGTAAAGAGCGCCGGTTCATTTTCCTTGGTAACCTTCGAAGGGCTGGTGGCCAGAATATGCAGGTTTTTCGCCGGTCCGCGCAAATTGGCGTACAGCTCGTCTTTGGCATGCATCCACACTTCCGGCAGCCCCTTTGTAATGGGATGCTCCTTATCGCGGATTACGACTTCATATTCACGCTGCGCCCCATGCGTTCCCCCGGCGCCCGGCGAATTGTCAAGCGTCATCTTCCCGCCGCGATAACGGACCATGGGGCCGGATTTCTCGTCGCGTCCGCCCCATCCGCCCAGACCGATGATTTCATTGAATTCCTTCCAATTTGGAAACGCATTGTTCGCCGCATGAAAAACGACTACGCCCCCGCCGTTCTGCACATAATCCACAAAGGCTTTTTGCGCATCGACCGGCCAATCGTCGCCGGTGTAATTCAGAACAATCACGTTGTATGCGCTGAATTCCGGCTTGAAGGAATCCATCGGCTTCCCCTGCTCGGGGGATGTCGCGACATCCACGCTGAAAAGCCCGCATTCTTCAAGTATTTCCTTTAAAACCGGGGTCGTCGCCTGCCAGTCATGGTTGTTTTGCCCATCGACTATCAGCGCCTTCAAGCTGGGCGCCGCCATCCCGGACGTTGAAATCATCGAAAGGATGAAAACGAAAGTTATGAAATAAATAAGACGTATTGAATTGCTTCGTTTTAATTCACTCATTTTTATTCTCCTGCAGAATTATGTTTGGAAGGGGGCCTCAAAGCGAAGCGCTGCCCGCCAATACCACTATAATACCCACGGTTCACGATAGGATCGCCCCAACAACGCGCCGGCTTCTGGATCGTTGATAATCTCTTCCTTTTCCGGATCCCATCGAATCTTCCGCTTAAGCAGCATGGCGATCTCGCCCAGATGCCCCACGCTGATCGAACGGCAGGCGGATTCAACAGGCGTAATGGTCAATTGGCGGCTCTTCACGCAATCGATGAAATTCTGCTTGTGATTGTCACTCTTATACAATCGAATATCGTTGGGGCCGATCGCATCCGCCTTCAGCAGGTTTTTATCCGAAGCGTCAATGCCGCCTCGATCCACCCAGACCCAGCCTTTTTCGCCGATCCACCTGGTTCCCCCGCGATTCGCATTGCTGACGTGCATCGTGACGCCGTTGGCATATCGGCAATGGAAACTATACGCATAAGGAGCGTTCCACAATCCGTCTTCGGGGTAAGACGCTTCGCCTTCAATTTCCACCGGCCCGGTATGGTCGAGATCAAGGCCCCAATGGGCGATGTCGATATGATGTCCGGCCCAATCGGTTAACTGGCCGCCGGAATAATCGAGAATCCAGCGCCAATCCCAATGGCAGCGATTCCCGCCGAAGTCGCAATAAGGGCGCCAGGGGGCCGGTCCCAGCCAGAAATTCCAATCCAAGGCTTCGGGCGCCGGTTTGATCGGGTGATTTCCCGTTCGGCTTCCCGTTGGCAGCCCCACTTCCACATGGTTGATTTTCCCCACTTTTCCGTTGCGCACCAATTCGCATGCATGCCGGAAATTGCTCACCGAACGCTGCCAACTGCCGGTTTGCCAGACGCGCCCGTAGCGGTGAACCGCGTCGCAAATAGCGCGGCTTTCTCGAATGGAGCGGGACAGCGGCTTCTCGCCGAAAATATCCAACCCGGCTTTCGCCGCGGTGATGGCCGGGATCGCATGCCAATGATCCGGCATCGCCAGAGAGACGGCGTCCAAATCTCCCCGCCCGATGATCTCCCTGAAATCATGATGCGTTTGGCAGTCTTCGTTTTCATAACGGCTGTCGACTGTATTCTTGCCCCGCTCCAGATTATCGTCGTCCACATCGCAAACCGCGACGACTTGCACTTCCTTATAATGGAGGAACTCTCGCATGTTGCCCGTTCCTTGAGAGCCCACGCCGATGCATCCCATAACGATGCGGTCGCTGGGGGCGACGCTTCCCTCCGCTCCTAACGCAGATGAGGGAACGATAAACGGGATGCTGAGGGCCGAACCGGCGGTCGATGCTAAAAAATGCCGCCGACTGACAGACTTCTTCATTTTCATGATGACTTTTCCTTTCTTACATATTTCATAATCTCGAATCATGCTGTGTCTTATTCCTTATCACGGAATGAGGTTCGAATTTCAAACCATCGATACTATTGTGGATATCGTAATCGTACGCTTTCATCCCAATCCAATGGGAGCATAACAAAATCGCCGCGCACTTTAAATCTTCCTAAGAAAGATCTTAAAAAATCCATTCCTGTATGTTTTATGTGATGGATCATAAAAACTACCGAAAAGGATGAAATTCGCGGCATTCCACTCTTTTTTCATAGGTAAAACTGGAACGGAGACTCCGCCCCCCATGGAATCGAAGGTTCTGCAGAATTCACGGTCCGTAGCGTACGATATTGCCTTGACTGTACAGCCCGTTCGATGCGTCATAACTCATATATTCTCCCGCTTTGGAATGCCCGGCCGGATAAATCAGGTTCGCGATCCAGGTGGACGTAGGCCCGAAGCCGCGGAACTGCCATTCATAACGATTGGCCGGAAACGCGGTTTTCTGCCCCCAATAATTTCCCCCCTTCGAACTTCCATTCGCCCAATAACGCGTCCAATAATCGTAGTTGCCTTGGGTGTTGTTGCCATCCTTGGGGCGGCCGCTCGACGTATCTGTTGGATTGGCGTTGAACGGATCGAGCGGGATGGAAGACATGTACGAAACCGGCGTCGTCAGGGGAACGTATCGTTCGTGCATTAATCCCCCGCGCACGGGATACATGTTATTGTCCAATTGATACATGCGCACTGCCTGATCGATGCTGCGAATGTCGCTTTCCGCTCGGGCCACCTTCGCCCGTACTTGCGCGTTCAGAAAGTTGGGAACCGCGATCGCCGCCAGAATTCCAATGATGGCGACGACAATCAGCAACTCAATTAAGGTGAATCCTTCTCGATGGCTTTGCGTCCAAACGAATTTCATATGGATGCCTCGCGAAATAATAAAATGTATGACCGTTTTTCCATTATAAAGACAAACAGATCGTTTTGGGAGAGTTCGACGACGTCAAACGCCGGGGAGATAGAAAATCGAGCCGGGATCGTTTTTAATAGGGAATTCGTCAAAAAAAATCACGACATGAGTTTGCATCTTCGACTAGGGCGAATCTGGAACGCCATGAAAACGCAAAAGAAGCCTGAACATTTGAATCGAACAAGGGAGAAAGGATCATGATGCAAGAGAAGGGAATCAGAAGACGTAACTTTTTAAAATCGTTCGCCGCCGGTTCGGCCGCCGGTTGGACGAGCGCCGCCGCGGCCGCCGCTTCCGCTCAAGAGATCAAAGTGAAAGGCCGCATCCAACAATCGGTGTGCCGGGGGAACTGGCGCGATTACCCGTGGGATGAATTTCTGCCCGCCTGCAAAGAGATGGGCCTGGTCGGCGTCGACTTGGTCGGACAGGGCGATTGGCCGGCGATCAAAAAGCATGGCATGATCGCCACTATGTGCCCCGGCGCCGGATCCATCAAAAACGGCCTCAACAACAAAAACAACCATCCCCGCTTTCTCAACGACTTCAAGAAAAACATCCAAGCGGCGGCCGGCAATGGATGGAGAAACGTCATCACCATGGCCGGCGACCGCCGCGGCGTCGACGACGAAGAAGGCATGGAGAACTGCCGCCTCATCCTCCAGGAAGCGGTCAAGATGGCCGAAGACTCCGGCGTGACCATCTGCATGGAACTGCTCAACAGCAAAGTCGATCACCCCGGCTATATGTGCGATCATACCGCCTGGGGCGTCGAACTCTGCAAGCGCGTCGCCTCTCCCCATTTCAAACTGCTATATGACATCTACCACATGCAAATCATGGAAGGCGACATCATTCGCACCATCCGCACGAACATCGATTACATCGGCCACTTCCATACTGCGGGCAATCCCGGCCGCAAGGATCTGGACGACCGGCAGGAATTGCAATACAAGCCGATCATGGAAGCCATCGCCGACCTGACCGAACAGGGAAAATACAACGGCTTCGTCGCCCATGAATTCGGCCCCAAACACAAATTGGATTCCCTGCGCCAGGCCGTCCAAATCTGCGACGTCTAATCGCTAGCCCCGAACCGGCAGACCGCCCGCAATCACTGTCAGCAGCCGGAAAATAATGCACAAAAAGAGATGCGCAGCCCGCCCCCCGCCGCTGCGCATCTCTATAAAAATACCCGCCGCCCTTACCTCCAATCGTTTCCAAAATTTTCTCTACAAAACTCAAAATCAAGTTGACGTTCGACAAATTTACGTGATACTATAATTTAGTAAACTTTATGCTAATTGGCGTTCAAGCATAAAGCATGCCTCCGGATTAAATCGTTATTAGGGAGAAGATGGGATGAAAAGAAACTTTCTTCTTTATGCCTCGATATTCCTTTTATTATCTGTCGCCGCCTTCATTTGTGTTCTTGTTACGCACCCGCCGGATCTTCCCGATCAAGAACCGGCGCCGGCTTATTCCACGCCTGAGTCGGCCGTCGGCGAGGAAAGCGCGCCGGCGGTGGAAAAAGCGGCGCCGGTGAAAACCAGTCTCGGCGTAAGCGTTCAAGATGAAGAGCGCAATGCGATAGCCGGGGCGAACGCAGCCGTGCAGGACGCTTCCGGCTCGATCCGCCTGTCATTGATAACGGGCGAAGACGGATTCTGTTCCTTTGATTATGCGCCCCTCGTCCATGATTCCATGATCGTTTCCTGCAGCGGATTTTTCGATAAGCGGCTTGATTTATCCTCCGCGAAAAATCAAGCGCTCTCCGTTATTCAGGTTTGTCTGGAATCCCAAAAACGGATTGCGGGCATGGTTGTTGATGGTTCGGGCGCCGCTGTGGGGGATGCGCATATTTCGGTTCGTGAAGTTCAAAAAAGCCTCGATGAGAGCGGCGAACCGCTGGATGCGATTTCATCCGAACAAGGCGCTTTTTCCTTTTTCCCCGTTGCCTCCGGCCTTTATATTCTCTCCGTCAGCCATTCTTCGTTTTTGGCGAAATCGTTGGAATGCCGCGCCGGCGATGAACATCTTCGAATCGTTCTCAAAAACCAGGCGGACGTCAACGTAAAAACGGTTGACGATCGCGATAATCCCATCGGCGGCGTTGAATTGACCCTCAAATCCCTGAACAACGGAGCGGGGCTATTTCTGTCCGCTGATCGAACTTCCGTCTCAGGCGAATGCCGGTTTCAGAACATCCCGCCGTCAAGATATTCATTAACCGCCTCGGCGGCCTTTTGGGGCGTCTCCTGCGCGACTGAAGTCGATGTGCGGCAGGTTGATTCGGCGGATGTTCTGATGAGACTTCAACCGGCGCCGTTCACGCTCTCCGGCCTGGTTCTTGAATTCAACGCCGGCCGTCCGGTTGAAGCCGCTACAGTCGTCTGCCGATCTCAACATAAAAACAATTCGCGGACGCTCAAGACTCTGACCAACACCCAGGGCGAATTCGCTTTTTCAGAGCTGTATCCGGGGGAATATTCCTTGTACTTGGACGAGTTGGAAGGGTACATGACGGGAGATTACAGCGCATATAAAGGATTGGGGATTGAAGAGCCGTTTTCTCTCTCGAGTTATTTGATCGAAAGCGTTTCGGACGTCATCCTCTGGGCCAAACCCTGCTGGCGATTGTCGGGAAGAGTGCTCAACATCCAAAATGAGCCGGTGGAAAAGGCTCGAGTCTCCCTGCAAGCGTCGGCGGATCGATTCACAACTTATGGCTATCGAGGGCCTCGCCATATCGGCTCGGAAACCCCCACGGATTCGAATGGGAAATATGAATTTAAGGGCTGTTTCGATGCTTCAGAAAAAACAAATATATTTATAACGGCCAAGCATCCTCATTACGGCCTTAAATCTTCTCCAGGCGTGAATCCCCGCCCGGGCGATCAAATCGAGATAGACCTTGTATTTGAAGAAGAACCGAACGTCATGGGTAAAGTGATGGACGCTGCGGGGAAAGGCATCTCGGGCGCTTCGGTTTACTTATACGCCAAAGCCGGTGATTTCGTCAGGCCCGGCGGTTTTCAGGCGGCCGATGCGGAAGGCTGTTATGCGATGCATGTTCCGTTGGGATCCTACCAGGGGCATGCGCAAGCGAGCGGATATCAAATGCCGGAAGACGCTCCCGTGAAAACGATTCATGTATCCGATAATGACGTCTGCACACTCAATTTCAAATTGGTTGAAAATCAGAATATCCTCAAAGGGGTTGTCGTCGACGAAGATCAAACGCCTGTTTCCCGCGTCGATGTCTATGCGCTTCCGTATGGAAAGAGCCGCAGGCCGCCTCTGGGTCAATGGGGCGAAAAAATCGATCAAACCGGCGAGGATGGCATCTTTGAGGTGGATCCCGCCCATTTAGACAGTTGGGATGAATGCGATTGGTTAAAATTGACGGCGGTTCAAAAATCCCCTCAGGAATATGAACCGGCCTCTTTATACGAGATCCGGCTGGACAGCGAGAATCTGACGATCGTACTGGACAAAAAAACGCAGGATTATTCGTTCGAAGTGTACGGTACGGTGCTGAACTCAGATAGCCGGCCCATGCAGGATTTCGATGCGATCCTGTTTGAATCCGCTGTGGCGACTCGCACGTCTTCGCAAATTGACAAACAAGTATACGGGTGGACGCCTTTTCATTCGGTCAATGGATATTTCCATTTGAAAGGGTATGACTCTCGCGAGGGCCCCTTCCTTATCGTCGCCAGAGACGACAAAGGCGACAAAGCCTTCAGCGAATCGTATCACTTCGATCCGGGGGAAGTGAAAAGCGGGATCGTGATTCAATTTCAGACGCCTTACTCGCTAAGCGGGCGAATTGTCAGCGACGAGACGGTAGAACCTCTGGAGGATGCATCGATTATGCTGCAGTACGGCGTAAATTCGGTCGAACTTTTTCAGAAACTGCAAATACCGGGTTATGCGAACATGATGCTCTCTCGGGGAGGCGATCCCAGGCAAATGCGTCTCTCAGGCGATGCGCCCCAAATGACGGCGGGAAAGGACGGCCGTTTTGTCATTCCAAACTTAACGGCGCCTAAAATATGTCTGGTGGTTATGCATCCCGGCTATCGTGTCAGTTTTCATTTAATCTCCAGGCGGGGAGAAGAACCTTTTCTTGATATGGGAGATATTACTTTACTGAATCTATTTGCGGAGGGCTCAAATCGAGACGTCGACGTCGTCCTGCATTAAGGTGAATGGAAAGGAGAATTGCTGTGAAAAAAGTTATCATTATCATCATCTGCTTTTTTGTTTTTGTTCTCATGTTAAAAATGATCGCTTGTCAAAGCCAGATTGAAACAAATGTATTCTCAATTAACGAAAGTCGAAAGAGATCCCAAAAAATAGAAATTCCTGTGGATTTTGGGATCGTAACGGATGGTCAAGTTAAGGAAAAACAATTCTATCTTCTGAATCAAACAGAGAAGGTTTTTAAAGTCAACGAATTTCGGCCATCATGCGGATGCACAAGCATGATCATTGATGCGACAACTGTTTTCATCTCCTTTTGAGAAAATCGTAATTGAAAAGAAAGAAACAAAGAATAGAAGCATGGCGGAGACAATAAATGTAAAACTATTGGCTTCTGATATTGATTCCTCCACCAAAACATTTTTGATTATATCGAATCAGGGATTACAGCAAAAAATCCCTATTTGGATGACCAAAATAAATTGAATCTAATATTTCATGCAATACGATATATAAGTTGAAAACAATCATGAAAGGAACAAAATAATGAATAAATTTTATGGAGTTTTATTCATGCTTCAAATAATTGCATCCCCCGTTATGGCGGAGGATGAAGCTGCTTTGTTTGCGGAAAGACTGAAAGAGTATAGCAAAAAAATGATGCCCATACAATTCGATGTTGAATTGATTGATGTTGTTAAACCTACATTCAATCATAGAGAAGAAGCTGTAAAGTATGAAAACGAAAAAATAGAAGCGGATTTGCGTATGATGAAAAATAAACCGCCGGAAGAGGTTATTCAGAGGCGCTTAGAAAATAATGTTAACTTTCTTGTAAAGGGAAGTACAAGCACTATGCGCTATAAATGCAAATCTTACGATTTTGTCAATTATCAAATATATGTATTTGATGGGAAAACAAATAACTGCGAACAAGTGTCATTAAACTCCGATGAATTTGGATGCCAATATATGCCTAAATACAGTCAATTAGAAATTCTTCCTCCATCATTATATACCAGAGAAAGGCTTTTTATGTTTGAACATGAACGTTCTTACAATTTTATGGAGAATGGAATGAGACTGGAAAAAAAAGATGGAAAAATCAATCTCTACATAAATGAAAATGGCGAACAGGAATTTAAAATGATATTCAAATCCGAGCGCGATAAATATCCTATTAAACTAGAACAAAAAACATATGCTGAACATACAGAGATAGAATATTGTGAATTAATTGAAATTGATGGATTGATATATCCCCAAAAGATAAAGATTGATCGATACCAACTGCATGATGTTACGCAGAAATTGTACTTGAAATATGTAAATTATTTTAAGTTTTACAATATAAAAATTGTTCCGGATATGAAAAAGAGCGATTTGGACATTGAGGTTCCTCCCGGGATTCTTATTGGCAAAACAAAAGATTTTAAATTATATAATATGGAACGCTTAGAAGGCGATCAACTAAAAAGCGTCAAAAAAGAAATTATGAAGAAGGCTGATTAATAATTAGGTTTGTATTGCATCACATTATAGGAGCCGGCGCGGTTTTTCTCGCCGGCTCCTTTTGAAATCGCGGCGATGACGTTCTTCTTACTCCATCGCTGAGGTGAAGCGGTATTCGCCGGCGTTGACGGCCAGGATGAATCTCCCGCTCTCCTCGCCCAACACTTGAATCCCCTCCGCATCCTTCAAGTCGTTTTCATTGATGCGGATCGAATCGCGCGAAGCGGCGGGCAGAAAAACTTTGGCTCGCGTATTCGCGGGGATCGCAATCTCAAGGATGAATCGGTTTTCTTCGCGCTTCCAGTGGCTCTTGATCAATCCGTAAATGGAGCCGTATTCGGCTTTGACCCAATGAATCGCCTCCTGCTCGGGATTCGATCCGGGCGCGGGGGGATGAGGCGCGATCACGATCTCTTTGTATCCGGGCGCTTCGCAGTCGATGCCGGCCAGCCAGCGAAACATCCATTCGCAGACCGCGCCGAACGAATAGTGGCTGAACGAATTCATCGACACGCTGGCAAAGCCGTCTTCCTTGGTATAACTGTTCCAGCGCTCCCAGATGGACGTCGCCCCGTTGGCGATTTCATATCCCCACGAGGGATAGCGGCGGCTTTGCAGCAGGCGGCATGCCAGGTCGTTGTATCCCGTCTGCGTCAGCACCGGCAGAAGCGGCCGCGTGCCAAGAAAGCCTGTGCTCATGCGGTTGTCGTTTTCTTGAATCAACTCCACCAGCCGAACCGCCGCCGGTTCGATGAGTTCGCCGGGTATCAATCCCACCGACAGGGCCAGAGCATAGGTCGTCTGGTTGTCGATGCTCAGTTTTCCGGTGGACGTGAGATATTTTTTCTGAAAAGCGCTTCGGATGTTTTCGAACAGCTGATTGTATTCCTTGGCGTCGTCGTCGCGCCCGATGGCGGCGGCCATCTCGGCCATCAGTTTGGCGCTGTAGGCGAAATACACCGTATCGATATACTCGATGGGCGTCTTCTCACCCAGCGACAGCCAGTCGCCCCAGCCGTTGCCGATTTCCACGCCCAGAAAATCGGGGCTGTTCTTCATGCGAAAGCGCATGAATTCCTGCATGGAGTCATAATGCCGCTCGATGACGCGCTCGTCACCGTATACCTGATAAATGGTATAGGGGCA